>JAGOAL010000006.1 GCA_017983975.1 Flavobacterium sp. | reverse complement strand
AATTTATCCATTAGTAAATGAGTATATCTCTCAAAGAAAATCAATTGACAAAAAATTTATTGATAATTACATCAAACAATATGAAGAGAATTTTCCTAATTGGATAAATGAACTTGATAACATAATGGCTTACAGATATATAATTTCTGAAGATGAAAAGAATTTTGATATAATTGATCAAAAATATCGTTATCGTTCAAGTGCAAATTATGAAACTGAAATTACTGAAAGTTCAATTGAAAAAATGAAAAAAACATCGCTAACAAAATTGATCATAATTTCAAAAAATAACAAAGAAAAATTAAATCTAATAAAGAAAGAATTTAAAGAACTTAATAATTGGAAATTCAATTCAGAAAATGAGTTCAATTATAAAATTCTTTTAGAAGACAAAAGTCAATTAATTATTATAAACCAAAAGAAATCAAAAGCAGAAATGCTAATCAAAAAACTGGAAACAGAAACTAAATAAAAATACATCGCACAACAGCCGTTTCACGAAATTGCGGGGTTTGGGATTTATCAGAAGTATTTATGCTTAAACACGATAGCGCAAATTTATAATTAATGCCCACAAAAGCATAAAAAATCCCGAGCGCAAACTCGGGATTTCTTATTATTAAAGCCAAAATACTATTTCAAACCAGCTAAACTTTGCTCAATCATCGCAATTTTTGCCAAAGCATCGGCTTCTTTTTTGCGTTCGTTGGCAATCACTTGTTCGGGTGCTCCGGCTACAAATTTCTCGTTAGACAATTTGCCTTGCACCGAGCGTAAGAATCCTTTGGTGTAGTTTAACTCTTCGGTTAATTTTGCAATTTCTGCTTCCACATCAATAGCGCCTGTAATCGGTATAAAATACTCGTTTGATTTCACACGATACGATAAGGCTCCATCTACTTTGTCTGAAACATACTCTAAAGTTGTAACATTTCCTAATTTCTGAACCACCGAATCGAAATGGGTTGATGCTTTTTCATTGTTCATCACACGCAATTCAATGGCATCTCTAAACGGTATGTTTTTGTCTTTACGAATGGTTCTAATTCCTGAAATGACCTCGGTTGCAAAATCAAAATCAGCGATTAATTGTGCATTAAATGGTTTTGCTGTTGGCCACTCCCCTACAATCAACGCTTGTTCTGGAGTTCTTTCGGCGATGTGGTGCCACAATTCTTCTGTTAAAAAGGGCATGAATGGATGTAACAATTTCAAGTTAGCTTCCAGCATTTCAATGGCTTTGTCAAAAGTTGCTTTATCAATTGGTTGTTGGTAGCCTGGTTTGATCATTTCTAAGAACCACGAACAAAAATCGTCCCACACCAATTTGTAAATACCCATTAACGCATCCGACAAACGGTATTTATCAAAATTATCTTCAATTTCAACTAAGGTTTGTTGTAATTTGGCTTCGTACCATTCTATCGCCACTTTAGACGATTCGGGTTGGGCAATATCGGCTACTTCCCATCCTTTGATCAGTTTAAAGGCATTCCAAATTTTATTAGCAAACCCTTTTCCTTGGTTGCATAATTCTTCGTCAAATAAAATATCGTTTCCTGCCGAAGCACTTAATAATAATCCTACACGAACACCATCTGCACCAAATTTTTCAATTAATCCCAATGGTTCAGGTGAATTCCCTAATGATTTTGACATTTTACGGCCTTGCTTATCGCGAACTAAACCTGTTAAATAAACATTTGAAAATGGTTTTTCGCCTGCATATTCATAACCCGCAATAATCATACGCGCTACCCAAAAGAACAAAATATCGGGTCCGGTAACTAAATCATTCGTTGGATAATAATATTTAAAATCTTCATTTTCTGGATTCAAAACGCCTCCAAAAACCGCCATTGGCCATAACCATGAAGAAAACCAAGTGTCTAATGCATCGGCATCTTGTGTTAAGTCGGAAGCTTGAAGCTGGGAGTTGGAAGTTTTTACTTTAGCTAAAGCTAAAGCTTCTTCTTTTGTTTCAGCTACAACGAAATCTTCTTTTCCATCGCCGTAGAAATAGGCAGGAATTTGTTGTCCCCACCATAATTGACGTGAAATATTCCAATCGCGAATGTTGTTTAACCAATGCGCATAAGTATTATTGAAACGGCTTGGGTATAATTTAACGTCATCGGATTCTAAAACCGCTTTGATGGCTGGTTTTACCAAATCTTCCATTTTTAAGAACCATTGATCAGATAATCGAGGTTCAATAACTGCTTTCGTTCGTTCAGAAGTTCCTACTTTGTTCAAATGGGTTTCTGTTTTTGCTAAAGCGCCAATAGTTTCAAGCTCTTTAGCAATTTCTTCACGAACTACGAATCTGTCTTTCCCTTGATACTGCATTCCGAAAGAATTCAAAGTAGCATCTTCATTGAAAATATCGATGATTTCTAAATTGTGCTTGTCACCTAAAGTTTTATCGTTTGTATCGTGTGCTGGAGTTACTTTTAAGCAACCTGTTCCAAATTCTACATCTACATATTCGTCTTCAATGATTGGCACTACTCTACCGCAAATAGGTACAATGGCTTTTTTTCCTTTTAAATGCGCAAAACGCTCGTCATTTGGATTGATGCAAATGGCAGTATCTCCAAAAATAGTTTCAGGACGCGTGGTTGCTACAGTTAAAAATTCTGATGAACCTTCAATTTTATATTTAATGAAATATAATTTTCCTTGGCGTTCTTCAAAGATTACTTCTTCATCAGATAATGTGGTTTTTGCTTCTGGATCCCAGTTTACCATTCGGTAACCGCGATAAATTAACCCTTTGTTGTATAAATCTACAAACGAATGAATTACTGAAGCTGACATATCGTCATCCATCGTAAACTTGGTGCGATTCCAATCGCACGAACAACCCAATTGTTTTAATTGCTCTAAAATGGTTCCGCCGTATTTATCAGTCCATTCCCAGGCATGTTTTAGAAATTCTTCGCGCGTTAAATCATTCTTATTGATTCCTTCTTCTTTTAACTTGGCAACTACTTTTGCTTCGGTTGCAATAGAAGCATGATCAGTTCCCGGTACCCAACACGCATTGAATCCTTTTAAACGCGCACGACGAATTAATACATCTTGAATGGTATTATTCAACATGTGCCCCATGTGCAAGACTCCCGTTACATTAGGTGGCGGAATAACAATTGTATAGGGCGTTCTGTGGTCGGGTTTTGAAGAAAAATAATCATTTTTCATCCAATAGGCGTACCATTTTTGTTCTACTTCTTTAGCGTTGAATTGTGCGGGAATCATTATTCTGTTTATTGTTTATTGTTATTAGTGTGTTGTTTAAAATATGATAAAACAACAGTTACAAAAATTCCTAAAGTTAGCTTTCTAGCCCCGATGGAAGCGGCACCTTGTAGAGCGAACAGCGGGAAAATGGATTACAAATAAATCCCGAGCCATTCGCTACTCAATAAAAAAGCAACTTTGGTATGTTTTTTGTATTACTAAGTGCAAAAGTAACGATAACACTAAAATAAAAAAAATGTTAGGTGTAGTTTGTTCGTTACTTATATTTATTTAATTTTACAGCAACCTATTAATTAATAAAATGATGAAAAAAATACTTGTTTTTATTACCGTATTGATTGGTTTGACTTCCCTAGCTCAAAAAGGTCCTAAAATTGAGTTTAAAGAAGAAACCATCAATTATGGAGAAGTGGAAAAAGGAAAAGATGATGGTATTCGTGTATTTGAATTTACAAATACAGGAGACGAACCTCTTTTAATTAAAAATGCTAAATCGAGTTGTGGTTGTACCGTTCCTGAATGGCCAAAAGATCCTATAGCTCCAGGCGCTAAAGGTCAGATAAAAGTGCAATACAACATGAATCCTGGTCCAATTAGTAAAACCATTACTATTGAGAGTAATGCCACTAATAAACCCGATGGAATGGTTCCGCTGCGAATTAAAGGAACTGTAATTGTAAAAGAAGAAGTAAGTCCCTTAGTCAAGAAAAAGACCTTACCCAATTCATAAAAAAGCAAGCCTCATATAAATTGAGGCTTTTTTTAAAAGATAATAGTAGATAATTCACAAAAAAAAATCGCAATTTTGCGAATCTTAAAAAAATATACCATGCCAAAAGTTTCAATAAAAGGTCAACAAATGCCTGAATCTCCAATTAGAAAATTGGTTCCCTACGCTGAAATTGCAAAGAAGAAAGGTCACAAAGTGTATCATTTAAACATTGGACAACCCGATATTAAAACGCCTGAAGTTGCACTTCAAGCTGTAAAAAATGCTGACATTAGTGTTTTAGAATATAGTCATTCTGCTGGTTTTGAGAGCTACAGAAAAAAACTATCGCAATACTATAGAAATCACGGTTTACCTATTGAAACACAAGATATTATTATTACTACAGGTGGTTCT
Source organism: Flavobacterium sp. (assembly GCA_017983975.1). GTDB lineage: Bacteria > Bacteroidota > Bacteroidia > Flavobacteriales > Flavobacteriaceae > Flavobacterium. Next base: position 64,175 of record JAGOAL010000006.1, on the reverse strand, counting down.
GAAGCTTTGCTTTTTGCTATGGGAAGCACCATGGATAGCGGTGATGAAATCATAATTCCTGAACCTTTTTATGCTAATTATAATGGTTTTTCTACTGCTTCTGGTGTAAAGGTCGTTCCTGTAATTTCTGGAATTGAAACCGGTTTTGCTTTACCTCCAATTGAAGCTTTTGAAAAATTAATTACGCCAAAAACAAAAGCAATCTTAATTTGTAATCCAGGCAACCCAACAGGTTATTTGTATTCACATGAAGAAATTTTAAAATTGGCAGAAATAGTAAAAAAACACGATTTGTTTTTAATTGCTGATGAAGTATATAGAGAATTCATATATGATGGTGAAAAACATTTTTCGGTAATGAATGTTGCTGGTTTAGAAGAACATGCAATTATGATTGATTCGGTTTCAAAACGATATAGTATGTGTGGGGCAAGAATTGGTTGCATTGTTTCAAAAAACAAAGAAGTTATGGCAACTGCTATGAAATTTGCACAAGCACGATTGAGTCCGCCAACCTATGCCCAAATTGCAAGTGAAGCCGCTTTAGAAACTCCACAAAGTTATTTTGATGATGTCATTTCTGAATATAAAGAAAGAAGAGATGTCTTAATTGCTGAATTACAAAAAATTGATGGGGTTACAGTTGCTACTCCAAAAGGTGCTTTTTATTGTATTGCAAAATTACCCGTTGAAAATGCTGATAAATTTGCTCAATGGTTGTTAGAATCTTATGATTTTAATGGCGAAACAGTTATGGTTGCTCCTGCAGCTGGTTTTTACTCAACACCAAACGTAGGACTTGATGAAGTGCGTATTGCTTATGTTTTGAAAAAAGAAGATTTAACAAAAGCAGTTCAAATTTTAAAAGAAGCCTTAACCGTTTACAATTCTATTAAATAAACATTTATTTATGTCGACCAATAAAGGAAGGTCTATAAAAAAGACGTTCCTTTATTTATTCGATGTTAGTTTATTATTTATCTTTGCGTATTCAAAAATTACCAAGAAATTAATCTAAAATAATGAAACAAAACGAGGATTTTCAAGAAGAATTAGGAAACAACCATGTGGCAACAAGTGCACAAACACCTATGCGAGATGATGCATTTGCTATTTCTGACGATGAAAAAATTGAATCAATAAAAAAAGATGTTGAGCATATTTTAAATACTCTTGGTCTAGATTTAACTGATGATAGTTTAAAAGGAACACCTAATCGTGTTGCGAAGATGTTTGTTAAAGAAATTTTTGGTGGCTTAAATCCTGCTAAAAAACCAAGCTCATCAACCTTTGAAAACAAATATAAATATGGTGAAATGCTTGTAGAAAAAAACATAGTTGTTTATTCTACTTGTGAACACCACTTATTACCAATTGTAGGACGTGCTCACGTTGCTTATATTTCTAAAGGCACGGTCGTAGGTTTGTCAAAAATGAATCGTGTGGTTGATTTTTATGCCAAAAGACCTCAAGTACAAGAACGTTTAACTATGCAAATTGTGCAAGAATTACAAAATGTTTTAGGCACAATGGATGTAGCTTGCGTAATTGATGCTAAACATTTATGTGTAAATTCTAGAGGTATTAGAGATATCGAAAGTAGCACTGTAACATCAGAATTTGGTGGTAAATTTAAAGAAGACAAAGTAAAAAGAGAATTTTTAGATTATATAAAGTTAGATACTCAGTTTTAATTTAAAAATCAATCAATACTAAAATCGAGCAATCGCACTAATGGAACTACATAAAAATCAGCCGCTAAAAATATACAACACCCTTTCTGGTGAAAAAGAAACCTTTACTCCTATTCATCCAGGAGCAATAGGGATGTATGTTTGTGGGCCAACAGTTTATAGCAATGTTCATTTAGGCAATGTTCGAACTTTTATGAGTTTTGATGTAATTTATAGATATTTATTACATCTTGATTATAAAGTGCGGTATGTTAGAAATATTACCGATGCTGGTCATTTAACAGATGATGGTGATGTATCAAACGATAGATTTGTAAAACAATCGCGCTTAGAAAAATTAGAACCCATGGAAATTGTTCAGAAATATACTGTCGATTTTCATAAGGTTTTAGATACTTTCAATTTTCTTCCTCCAACGATTGAACCTACTGCAACAGGTCATATTGTAGAACAAATTGAATTAACCCAAAAGTTAATTGAATTGGGTTTTGCATATGAAAGCAATGGTTCTGTGTATTTCGATGTTTTTGCATACAACGCAAAGGGGTTGAATTATGGAGCACTAAGTAATCGTAATATCGATGAATTATTTGCTAATACGCGTGATTTAGACGGACAAACTGAAAAGAAGAATCCGCAAGATTTTGCACTATGGAAAAATGCTTCACCGGCTCATATTATGCGTTGGAATTCTCCTTGGGGAGAAGGATTTCCAGGTTGGCACCTTGAGTGTACCGCAATGAGTACTAAATACTTAGGAGAAACTTTTGATATTCATGGAGGTGGAATGGATTTGAAATTCCCACATCACGAATGTGAAGTAGCACAAGGAACCGCTTGTAACGGACATTCGCCAGTAAATTTTTGGATGCATACTAATATGCTTACCATGAATGGATTGCGCATGAGTAAATCTACTGGAAATTATATTTTACCGATGGAATTAATTTCGGGTGAAAATAGTTTTTTTGAAAAATCATTTGAACCAAATATTGTACGTTTTTGCTTTTTACAAGCGCATTACCGAAGTGTTTTAGATATTTCAAATGATGCTATGGTAGCTAGTGAAAAAGGATATAATCGATTAATTGAGGCATATAAATTAATACCTTCATTACAACCAAGTGCAACTTCATCATTAGACATTACTTCTTGGAAACAAAGTTGTTATGACGCTATGAATGATGACTTTAATACGCCTATTTTAATTGCACAATTATTTGAAGGAGCGCGCTTTATCAATTTAGTGAATGATGGAGCTGCAACTTTAACTTCGGAAGATATTAAACTTTTATCTGATACACTTTCTGATTTTATTTTTAATGTATTGGGGTTAAATAACACATCTTCAGCTGGAGCAAATGGAACAGAAAAGCTTAAAGGTGTGGTTGAGATGCTAATTCAAATGCGAAATGAAGCAAGAGCAAATAAAAACTTCGCACTATCTGATGAAATTAGAGACAAACTTCAAGAGCTTGGAATTATCATCAAAGACGGAAAAGAAGGAACGACTTTTTCTGTTTAAAATTATATTTAACAAAAAAAGCACAGCCTTAAAAGTTGTGCTTTTTTTGTTAAAAGAAATAGGACCATCTAATTAGACAGCCCTACTTACTATTTAAACTAACCAATACTCTAATTATTAGAATATAAATTTAAAACCAAATGACAAAGGTGTTGTTAAATTTGGCATTGATCCACCCAAAGCATCTACATAAACCGGTTCAGTAGTAGCTACATGTGCTAATGAGAAATTTGTAACAGTTGTTTTATCTCCAGCAGTAGGTTTTAATGTTGTTTGAGTAAAGTTTGCTAAATCGTATGAAAACTCTACCGAGAAATTTTTAGTCACAAAATAATCAAAACCACCTGACATTGATACTCCGAATTGCGTAACTTTTAAATCACTTTCTTTCTCTTTACCAGAAATAAATGGGGATGCAACTTGTCCAAAGAAATAGAAATTTCCAGCAACATTCCAATACTTTCTTACTAATGGTTCTACTACTAACAATCCTGTATTTGCATTTGTTCCTCCAGCATCTTCATTTTTAATATTCATATAACCAAGTCCTGCACCTACTGCAACAGACGGGGTAACAAATGTACCAACGATTGGCACCACTGAGAAATTAGTTTGTTTTGCATCTGCAGTTTTTGTTTGTTGATATCCAAATTGTGATGTAGCAAACCAAGCTCCTTTTAGACCTTTTTGTTCTTGTGCGTTTGCATTAAAACTCAATAATGCAATTCCTGCTAATACTAATAATTTTTTCATTTTATGTTTTAGTTTAATATTAATAGAACAAATTTATGGTCATAAACCAACATATAAACTGATAAAAGTCATTGTTTGCATTTTATTTTCGTCGTAAAATATCAAAAATAATGGACCAAAATTGTATTTTTGTCTAGTAATCTTACAACAATGTGCAGCAATCATAAAGCATTTAAAATTAATAGGTTAAGAGATATCGTTATTTTACCCTTTATCTTACTAATACGATTTTATCAAGTAGCTATTTCGCCATTTACACCCGCTGCATGCCGTTTTGAACCCAGTTGTTCAAATTATTCCTTGCAGGCATTTACAAAACACGGAATATTTAAAGGAGGTTGGTTATCTGTAAAAAGGATAATTAGTTGTAATCCTTGGGGAAAAAGTGGTTATGATCCTGTGCCTTGATATTAGTTTACTCATTAATTTCTTTGGACAATTTTAACACGTTTCCCAATAATAATAATTATTTTTACGCTTTAATCAGAAACAAAAATTATGATTCACGCACTTAACATGGTTTGGAATCCTTCAGAAGGAATTGACTTAGGTTTTTTTATGCTTCGTTTTTACAGTCTTTCATGGGTGTTAGCCTTTGGATTAGGTTGGTATGTTATGAAGCCAATATTTAATAGAGAAAACGAATCAGTTGAAGCATTAGATAAATTATTTATCTATACACTTGTAGCTACAATGCTTGGTGCACGATTAGGTCATGTGATTTTTTATCAACCCGAATTATTTAATGACGATCCATGGAGTATTTTATTACCAATAAGTACAAAACCATCGCTTCATTTTACAGGATTTGCAGGACTAGCCAGTCATGGAGCAGCAATTTCAATAATAGCTACTATGTTTTACATTCAAAAACGTGTAATTAAACGTTCTTTTTTATGGATATTAGACCGAATTGTAATTCCTGTTTCATTAGGTGCAATTTTCATTCGTTTAGGTAATTTTTTTAATTCTGAAATCGTAGGAACTCAAACTACTTCTTCTTTCGGAATTAAATTTCTTAGAGATCAATATAGTGCTAGAGAAGCAATGCAACTTACACAAACTAATAGTGATAATGAAGCATATAATGCCATTGAAACTAATCCTCAATTCTCTGAATTGTTAGCTAATGTAGCAATAAAACATCCTGCGCAATTATATGAAGCGATAAGTTATATATTTGTATTTGCTATTTTGATGTTTTTATATTGGAAAACCGAAGCTAGAAATAAAGCTGGTTATTTGTTTGGGATGTTTTTAATTTTACTTTGGTCTGTTCGATTTGTAGTTGAATTTGTAAAAGAAAGCCAAGGTGGGTTTGAAGAACATCCTATTTTCAACGCTCTTTCAACAGGACAATGGTTAAGTATCCCTTTTATTATTATTGGATTTTATTTTGTAATTAAAGCTAAGGAAGTACATAAAGCATAAACAAAAGCATTTAAATAGATATTAAAAAAGCGTTTAGTCAATTCTAAACGCTTTTTTATTTAAGTTCACAAGAGACCTCGAAAATATGAAAATCGCAGCGATTATAGTCTGTAACTAATCAAATAGTAGAATTTTATTTCCCTACTATAATCTCCAAAGCATATGAAAGAAGTTTGTGTAAAAAAAAAGCTGCTTTCAATGAAAGCAGCTTTTGTTATTAAAAACGTGTACTAATTACGCGTGTCTTTTTTCAATTTCATCGATATCACTTTTCTTCATTGAGTCTACCAATACTGGAGTTGCAATGAATAAAGAAGAGTAAGTTCCAATGATAATACCAATTAACATGGCAAAGATAAATCCTCTAATAGATTCGCCACCAAAGATGAACATGATTAATAACACCATAATCATCGTTAATGAAGTATTTAACGTTCTAGAAAGAGTTGTATTAATAGACGCGTTTACCACTTCTTTGAAAGTACCTTTACGTTTACCATCTAAAAACTCTCTAATTCTATCAAATACAATTACGGTATCATTCATAGAATATCCAATAACGGTTAAGATCGCTGCGATAAAGTGTTGGTCCATTTCCATATGGAAAGGCATAAATTTATAACAAAGTGAATAAACTCCTAATACAAAAATAACGTCATGCGCTACTGCAGCAACTGCTCCAATAGAATATCCATATTTTCTGAACGAGATTACTAAGTATAAAGCAACAACTAACATTGCACCAATAACAGCCCAAAACGAATTTGTTTTAATATCGGCAGAGATAGTTGGACTTACTTTAGATCCATACAATACTCCGAATTTTTTACCTTCATACAAGTTGATGAATTTTTCGTAAGTAAGATCTTCTTTGAAGTATTTTTTAAGACCGTTATATAACTTCTCGTTTACTTCTTTGTCAATTGCAATACCTTCTTCTTTAATTTTATATTTTGTTGTAATTTTCAATTGATCAGCATCACCAAAAACTTTTGCTTCAACTGGTAATCCAAACTCTTTAGAAAGTTCTTCAGAAACTACATTTGATTCAACTGGTTTTTCAAATTTAACTTGGTAAGTTCTACCTCCAACAAAATCAACACCTTCATCTAAACCATTCACAAAGAATGATACACAACTAACAACAACTACAATTGATGAAAACAAATAAGTCCATTTTTTAACTTTAATAAAATCAAAATGAAAACCTGTAAACCAATTTTTAGTTATCGATGTTGAGAAGTTTAATGTTCTATTTTTAGCAATATCTCTATCAATAAAAATTCTAGCAATAAAAATTGAAGTAAATAAAGAGGTGAAAATACCAATTAATAAGGTTAAAGCAAATCCTTGAATAGGCCCTGTTCCAAATACAAATAATATAATACCTGTTAAAATGTGCGTAACGTTTGCATCAACAATAGAACGCATAGCTCCTTTCCATCCGTATGAAATATCAACTATGTCTGCTAATGATTTACCTTCACGTAACTCTTCTTTAGCTCTTTCGTAAATAATAATGTTCGCATCAACAGCTGTACCTAAAGTTAAAACGATACCTGCAATACCTGGTAATGTTAAAACAAAACCAAAACTTGCCATTACTCCAAATAAGAATAATACGTTTAATAATAAAGCCGCATTAGCGTACCAACCAGCTCTACCGTAGTAAAAAACCATCCATACACACACTAAAATAAATCCTACTAATGAAGAAAGAATACCTGCATCAATAGCTTTTTGTCCTAAAGATGGACCTACTTCAGCAGATTGAATAATCTCTGCAGCAGCAGGTAATTTACCCGCTCTTAAAACATTAGCTAAATCTTTTGTTTCTTCTAATGTAAAGTTTCCTGAAATTTCTGATTGACCACCTGTAATTGCTCCTTTACTTACACCTGGTGCAGAGTATACTGTATTATCTAAAACAATTGCAATTGCATTACCTTGTTGCGATACTGCTCCTGTAATTTTTTCCCACAATCTTGCACCATTAGCGTTCATTTGCATAGAAACTGCTGGCTTACCAAATTGATCAAAAGTATCTTTTGCATCAACGATAACACCACCACTTAATGGAGCAACATTATCTCTTGTTCCTTTTAAAACGTATAATTCAGTTGCATCAGGCATTTTAGGATTAACTTTTCCCCATGCAAATCTAATATTAGTTAATGTTGCTGGTAATAAAGCTCTGATGTCAGCTCTTTTTAAATAACTGTTGATTACAGCAGTATCTTTAATATTAAAGAAACCAATTCCTTGTTGACCAGGACCAACCATTTTACCTAAAAATGGGCTAGTTTTTGCTGAAGCTGTATCAGCTTTATCAGTTAATAATGAGTCAATACCTACTTTTTTAACAGGTGCAGCTTTAATAGCAATTTCAGTTTTCTTCAGTGCTTCATCTGCAGCCATAACAAAACCAGAAACTTCATCTAATTTATAAGTTTCCCAAAATTCTAATTGGGCTGTTCCTTGTAATAAATTTTTGATACGATCTACATCCTTAGCACCTGGTAATTCTACAAGAATTCTTCCTGAATTACCTAAAAGTTGAATGTTTGGTTGCGTTACACCAAATTGGTCAATACGTTTTCTTAATACGTTGAATGCACTTTCTACAGACTCTAGAACTTTCTTTTTTACAATAGGTTCAACTTGTTTGTTAGTCATTCCGTTTTTGATCTCTGCTTCTAAATTTCTGTTTCCAAAAATATCGGCAGCAGCCAAATTAATATTAGCATTATTTGCTTCTACAAAAAACGCATCAATATAATCTTGATTTCCTTGTTGATTAGTTTTAGCATCTGCTAACGCTTTATTGAAGGCCGCATTTTTTGAATCATTAGCTAATCCTTTCAAAACATCTTTAACTGATATTTGAAGAATAACATTGATTCCTCCTTCTAAGTCAAGACCTTTATTTAATTGTTTTTGTCTAACTTCATTGAATGTATATCCTAAAACAGGATACACCTCTACTTTACCGATTGAATCTAAATAAGCTAATTCTTTTTTTGAATCTCCTTTTGCAAAAGCTTTAGCATCTTTTTCAATACCACTAGCAACAAAAGTAAAAGAAAGCTGGTATATACATACCAAGGCAAAGATAATTGCGAAAAATTTAATAAGTCCTCTATTCTGCATTACTCTAAAATTTATTAATTCTATATTATAAAAACGGACAAATATATAATTTACAATAGGATTTAGCAATTTTATTTTAGATTAAAATGCGCTTTTTATGTAAGTTTTGCATAATCAAGAGATTATTAACTAGAAATGAGTCATTTAAGCGTTAAAAAATTAAAATAAGCAAGATATAATTAAAAAGGAAATACAAATATTCTTTCCTAATAAACACAAAAAAACCATCAATTTCTTGATGGTTTCTTATTCTAAATTATATTGGATTACAATACCGATTTTAAATCAGCGTTCATTGCACGAACAGCATCAGCCGATTTTGCAAATGCAGCCTTTTCAGCATCATTTAATTGAACATCTACAATTTGTTCGATTCCATTTTTTCCAATTATACAAGGTACTCCCATACAAATATCTTGTTGTCCATATTCACCTTCTAATAATACCGAACATGGTATCATTCTTTTTTGATTATTTAAGATACTATCCACTAAATAAGCAACAGAAGCTCCTGGTGCATACCAAGCCGATGTCCCTAATAAACCTGTTAAAGTTGCTCCACCTACCATAGTATCTGCCGCTACTTTATCTAACACATCTTGCGATAAGAAACTAGAAACCGGCGCACCATTATAAGAAGCTAAACGAGTTAATGGAATCATAGTTGTATCTCCGTGACCTCCAATAACCATTCCTTGAACATCATTAGCTGGTTTATCTAAAGCTTTTGATAAGAAATATTTGAAACGTGAACTATCTAAAGCTCCACCCATTCCAATTACTCTGTTTTTTGGTAATCCAGTTGCTTTTAAAGTTAAGTAAGTCATAGTATCCATTGGATTAGAAACTACCACAATTATTGCGTTTGGAGAATGTGTTAAAACGTTATCTGCAACCGATTTAACAATTCCTGCATTGATTCCGATTAATTCTTCACGAGTCATTCCTGGTTTTCTTGGAATTCCAGATGTAATTACCACCACATCACTCCCAGCTGTTTTTGAATAATCGCCAGTTGTTCCACTTAATTGAGTGTTAAAAACAGTTGTAGTAGCACATTGCATGATATCCATAGCTTTACCTTCAGCAAAACCTTCTTTGATATCAACTAATACTACTTCACTAGCAATTCCTCTATACGAAATAACATCGGCACATGTTGCACCTACGTTACCCGCACCCACTATAGTTACTTTCATTTTAAATATATTATATTAAACGTTTAAATTTTGTACAAATTTACCAAAAGCAAACAACATTTATTGGTAAATTATGCTAATTTGATATCTATAAATTTACGTAAAACGAAAATTAAGCATCAATTTTAGCATAAGATGCATTTTTTTCAATAAACTCTCTTCTTGGCGGTACTTCATCACCCATTAGCATTGAGAAAACTCTATCTGCTTCTGCTAAACTATCAATAGTAACTTGTCTAAACGTTCTGTTTTCAGGATTTAGAGTGGTTTCCCATAATTGTTCTGCATTCATTTCTCCAAGACCTTTATAACGTTGAATTGCAGCACTTCCGCCCATTCTTTCGTTAGCAATGTCTCTTTGATTATCATTCCAAGCATATTCTTTTTTGTTTCCTTTTTTTACTAAATATAAAGGCGGTGCTGCAATATAAACGTGTCCTTGTTCAATTAACTCTTTCATATATCGGAAAAAGAACGTTAATATTAAGGTAGAAATATGAGATCCATCAACATCGGCATCACACATGATGACTACTTTATGGTAGCGCAATTTCTCTAAATTTAGGGCTTTTGAATCTTCGGCAGTTCCAACGGTAACACCTAATGCAGTAAAAATATTTCGAATTTCTTCGTTTTCAAATACTTTATGTTGCATGGCTTTTTCTACATTCAAAATTTTACCACGCAATGGCAAAATGGCTTGAAAAAAACGGTCTCTACCTTGTTTTGCAGTTCCACCTGCCGAATCTCCCTCGACAAGAAAAATTTCACATTTTGCAGGATCTTGTTCAGAACAATCTGATAATTTACCTGGCAATCCACCACCACCCATAACGGTTTTACGTTGCACCATTTCACGCGCTTTTTTAGCAGCATGACGGGCTTGAGCAGCCAAGATTACTTTTTGAACAATAATTTTTGCATCATTTGGGTTTTCTTCCAAATAATTTTCTAGCATTTCTGAAACCGCTTGAGAAACAGGAGAAACTACTTCTCTATTTCCTAATTTAGTTTTGGTTTGTCCTTCAAACTGAGGTTCTTGCACTTTTACCGAAATAATAGCTGTTAAACCTTCACGGAAGTCATCTCCAGAAATTTCAAATTTTAATTTATCTAACAATCCCGAAGAATCGGCATATTTTTTAAGCGTACGCGTTAGTCCCATTCGGAAACCTTGCAAGTGCGTTCCTCCTTCGTGTGTATTGATGTTATTTACATATGAAAAAATATTTTCGGTATAACTTTCATTGTAAATCAACGCTACCTCAACAGGAATTTCGCCTTTTTCATGTTCCATACTGATAACGTGAGTAATAATTGGCACACGATTACCATCTAAAAACTTAACGAATTCTTTCAAACCTTCTTTAGAATGAAACGTTTCTACAGGCTGACTTCCGTCTTCTGCAAGATGTCTTTTATCCGTTAAAGTGATAGTAATTCCTTTGTTCAAGAAAGAAAGTTCACGTAAACGTGAAGCTAAAGTATCATACGAATATTCTAAGGTTTGAGTAAAAATGGTTGCATCTGGCTTAAAGGTAACCATGGTACCTCTTTTGTCGGTTGTTCCAATTTGCTTAACTGGATACATTGCTTTACCTTTCTCGTATTCTTGCTCGTATATTTTCCCTTCACGATAAACGGTTGCTCTCAAATGATCTGAAAGTGCATTTACACACGAAACACCCACACCATGTAATCCTCCGGATACTTTATACGAATCTTTATCAAATTTTCCTCCGGCTCCAATTTTAGTCATTACCACTTCCAATGCAGAGACACCTTCTTTTTTGTGTAAATCTACTGGAATACCACGACCATTATCTTCTACTGTAATGGAATTATCTTCGTTTATAGCTACATAAATTGTATCACAATGACCGGCTAAAGCTTCATCGATTGAGTTATCTACAACTTCATACACCAAGTGATGTAAACCTCTTACTCCAGTATCACCAATATACATAGAAGGACGCATTCTTACGTGCTCCATTCCTTCTAACGCCTGAATACTGTCTGCCGAATAATTGTTTTTCTTAACTTCTTCGCTCATATAATTATCTCTTAAATATTCGATTTTTAATTAACAGACAAATATAACCATTCCGTAAAAAATTTAATCACAAATAAGCGTAAAAACCCATTAAGTTATTAACATTTGTTAAAAACAAAAAGGCAGATTATTATAGGCAGAATTATTTAAAAAAATCTCCATTATTAAGTCAAATACAGCGCTAATTATATCACTTGATGAATCGTAAAAGAATTTTCATTCACAACCACAATATCGCCTTGTTTTTTACCCATTAATTGACTTCCTAATGGCGATTGTGATGAAACTGATAAAACCGTAACATCTTCAATACTAATTTTAGGTAAAGCAGCACTAATGAATAATTGCATTGAATTCACAGTTACATAACTTCCTAATGCAATTGTTGCTGAATTTTTAGAATCATCAATTTTTTCAAGGATTTCTTTTAGAACAATGGTCTCTTTGAGTTTATTGGTTAACTTTTCTTGTTCTAAATGCATCATCGATAAAGCCGTTTCGTGCTTGTCGCCTGCCGAACCTTTTGCATCGTTTTGAGCATCTTCAGACAAACCGGAAATCATATCTTGATAGACATCTATTTTGTCTTGTAATAATACTAAATGTTGTTGCTTTATTTTTTGTTTGAATGTCATGATAAATTTTTAACCACAAAGGACACAAAGATGGCGCTAAGTGCACAACTATTTATAACTTTTCGAACCATGCAAAAAACCTTGTGTCATTGCATTTAAGAATTAGAAATCGAACTTATAATTAGCTCCAATTAACACCTGAATTCCTTGCACTGGAAAATTTGACCAACGATTATACTGTTGATTCGCTAAATTATTTCCTTTTAAGAAAGCGGTTAATCTTGTGTTGTACTTGAAGCCCACATGTGCATTCAAATCGAAATAACTATCTAGAGTAACTTCAGTTGAATCAAACATAGGTGGAAAAACAGCAGCAGCATTTTGAATAGATACCAAATCTTTTCTTTCGCCCACAAAAAATACATTTGCACCTGCATACCATTTTTTATTGATATCAAAATCTACTGTAGTTCCTATTTTAATTTGTGGTAAATTCCATGCTTCAGCTTGCGTATCTGATGAATAATTATTGTATGTTCCGTTGATTCCGAAAGTTAGGTTTTTTGAAAAATCGGCTTTTAATTCACCAAACAAACTCATTGTTTTTACATTATCATAAACTACTCCAAATGAATTTCCGTTTGCATAGCCTTCAGTATTAGCAAAAGCATAATTAAATTCGTTACTTACAAAAAGTGCTTTATCATCCTGATTTAAATAAGAAGCTCGTACATTAAATGCAACCGAATTAGCTAATTTTCCTTTTAATCCTGCATAAATATCAAACTTATTATCGGTTGGTGCAACAACTAATGTAGGTGAAACAAAAGAATTTTCTTCTACAAAATCAGCATATGAATTTTGTTGCAAATTACCTTCTGCACCAGCAAATGCAATTAAAATATCGCCTACTAATTTATAGGATGCTTTGATGTTTGGGTACAGAAATACTTTACCTTCATTTTCGTCATTAATTTTTGAACTTGCATAAAATAACCCTGCTCCTATTTGAATAGACAAATCGTCTTGTTGGTATAAAAAACTAGGTTTTACACCGGCAATAAAAGTATTAAATTTTAAATCCGAATCTATATTTAGCATTCGGTCAAAACTACCGCCCACATAATCAAAAACAAAATCGGTATTAACTTTTTGATTCAACAATTGGAAATCAAAATTAGGCTTGATAAAAAATCTATTTTCGCTAGAATTTAATCCATCTGAAAAATGTTTAAATTGCATATCTGCTCCACTGAAAAATGATGCTTTAAAGTCTACTTTACCACCAAGAGCAATCGTATTATAACTTTGTTTTGAATCGATGCTTTTAATAGTTGTTTCATCAAAAACGATGTTTTCAGTAGGCAATCCATACCAGTTATACATTTGGTTTTTCACCCCTAAATCAATATTCCAACTTAAATTTCGTTCGCGTACTCCATACGTAACATCTAAACTAGTATTAGAATATTTATCATCCAAAACCAAATCTTTGATTCCGCCTTGAGAAGACAAATGGCGTAACATTCCACCCACATAACTTGTTCTACTAATATTTTTTGTTATGAATAACTCTGCGTTAGCTGTTCCATAGTTACCAAACCCAAGCGTTGCATAATTACTGAATAATTTTTCTTTTTCCTGAGGATCAACAGTTGCTGCTGTTCCTTTACTTGGCGTAAAAGTTGAAGCTACCGGAAACGAAAAAATATTGTATTGAATTGTTTCCTTTTTATGATCGTCTTCATCTGCTAAAGAGGGAATTTCTTTCACTTTAAACGCATCAGAAATGGTTGGCGTATATGGTTTTACAATATTCACCACTTCTGAACCAATATTTTCATCTTTTACTTGAGAAAAAGAAAATTGGATTCCAAATACTACTAAAACTACGGCGATTACTTTTAATTTCTTCATGTTCAATATTTTTAAATGAGATACTGAAACGAGTTCAGCATGACAATGAAATAAGATTATTAATTTGTGATTGATGAATTACGTTTAGCCTCTTCTCCTTTTATATAATCAAGCTCTTTTTGGGCTTCAGCAACAACATCTGCATAATCTGTAAAATTTTCAATAACGCTTTGCAAAATTTCGGTGGCTTGAAAACTATCATTCATACTAAAATAATTTTTAGACATAATTATTAATGCTTTCGAACCAAAATATTTATATCCTGAATAGTCAACAGCAATGTTTTCAACCACTTTGTTTGAAGCTTCAAACTTTCCTTCTTTATTTTTAAAATAAGCGTCATAATATAAGGCTTCAGCTTTTAATTCGCCTTTAGCAATTTTGTTTAATTTTTCGTAGGCTACTTTTGCTTTCGCTTCATCATTGGTTTTTATAGCCGAACGCGCTACTATGATTTGCGCATCACTTTTTATTCGATCTTCAATCTTATCATTTTTCAATACTTTATCGGCGTAGACCACTGCGTTTGCAAAATCTTCTTTTTCATAAAATGATTTCATCAAATTAGATTGGGCATAAGTAGTATTTTGAGGAAATTCTGCTTCGGTTTCTAAACGCTGTAAAACAGGAATAGCATTATTGTAATCTTTTGCTTTTAAATGCACTTGACACAATCGAGCCAATGCTTGTTCTGTAAATTCGTTTCGCGGTTTAGAAACTACAAATTCATAATGTTTGATGGTATTGTTTTCTAAATTGTCTGCAAAATACAATTGTGCTAAATAGAAATTTGCTTTTAGCGCATGTAAACCATTTGGAAACTTACTCACATAACTTGTAAATCCTGAAATTGCTTGTTTTGCATTATTTTGCAAATATTGCTTCTCAGCTGATTCATAAGTATCATTATCTAAATCTGCGTTTGAAACTTCTATAAAAGGAAGTGTTTTCACCCAAGTGGCATATTCATCTACTTTTCCATTGTCGACATAAATTAAACGTGCTGTTGAAACTGCTTCAAGCGATTCTGGAGAATTTGGATATTCGGCCACCACTTTTTTAAACTTCTGAATTGCTAGTTCCTCCTTATTACTGTTGTAATAAATTAATCCTTGCTTTAAAATCGCTTTAGAAGTATAGGAACTAGATTTATAACTATTAACAAGTTTATCATAGGCAACAATTGCGTTATCATTTAAAGATTGATTTACATAAGTGTTTCCCAATTCATAAATAGCATCATCAGTATACTGAGAATTTGGAAATGCTTTAACAAACTTCTCTAAATCTTCAATTTTACGTTCAGGTTTGTTTACAAAACCATAACTAATACCTTTTTGAAAAGCGGCATAATCAGCATCAACACTTTTCATATCCATTACTTTATTATAAGCATCCATTGCAGGCCAGTATTTTGCAGCCATAAAATTACAATCGGCCAAACGCAACAAGGCATCAGTTAAGCGTATCTTATCCCCTTTAGCAGTTTTACTATAGGCATCAAAATAAGGAATTGCATTTTCATATTCTTTTAATTTAAAATAGGAATAAGCTAAATTATAATTGACATTTTTATATTCGGGCGTAGTTGAAGCATCAGCCAAATTAACAAATTGCTTGAAGCTCAATTTTGCTTCTTCAAACTGATCTAAATTATATTCTGTTTCTCCTTTCCAAAATGTAGCTCGAGCAGTGATTTTAGGATCCTTGTTTTCGGCAATGGCTTTTTTGAATAATGCATAAGCGCTTTTGTTATCACCATCAGTATACAATTCTAAACCACGATAAAAGTTAACTTTTTGATAGGCTAATTTATTTTCTGGAGCTCTATTTTTTTCCAAAAGCACTAATGCTTCTTTATAATTTTTTGAAGTAATGTAAGAACTAATCAATAAGGTATTGATTTCTTGTTTATAAGAAGTGTTTGGATATTTTGACAAATAAGCATTTAATACTTCTGGAACCGATTGATATGGATTTCCGATTTCGTAACTTAATTTAGCATAATTTAAAGTTGCATCTTCTTGAATTTTTAAATCAAATGTCATTTCTGAAGCCGTTTTAAAGGCATTTAAAGCTTGCTGTTTTTTATCGGTTTTTAAATAACTTTCTGCTAAATGATAATAGGCATTTTGAGCTACAACATCTTTACCTTCAATAATTTTATTAAATTGAGTAATCGCATTTTCATAGTCTTTTTGCTGATAATAAACGTAACCCAATTGATATAAATCTGTATTATTCCATTTTCCTTTTTTCCCTTTATAATCAGCTAAAAAAGGTAATGCCAAATCATATTTTTTCAAATTAAAATAACTTTCACCAATGATTTTAGATAATTCACTTTTTTCCGCATCATTTGCTTTTGGTAATTGAGCTAGACCGAGATCAATTGCTTTTTGAAAATTTCCTAGTTTAAAATTCATATCCGCTTGAAAATAGCCCATTTTTTCTTGGTATTTTTCTTGATCGGCTACTTGTTCAAAATAATTATTGGCATTTTTATAATCATCCGAAGCATAAGATATATATCCTAAATAATATTTGGCTTGATTTCCAAACGTGACAGAATTAAGCACTAAATTGAAATACTTTGTTGCTTCTTTATTGTTTTTTGTAGCAAAATAAGCATAGCCTTTTTGAAAATTATATTGATCTAAATCATTTACAGAAAGAGCACTCGTGTTGGCTTTATCAAACCATTCTAGTGCTTTTTGATAATTACCTTCTTCAAAATAATAATGAGCAACTTCTATAAATGCTTGATTTGTTTTTGAGCTGGTTGGATATTCTTGTACAAATTTTGCAACTAAAGCATCAGCATCTGTTTGCTTTAATCTTATGGTACAATTAGCAATATAATAAGCACAATCTGACGCAACTTCTTGTTGTTTATTTTTAATTTTTTCGAACAAAATTTGAGCCGATAAATATTGTTTTTCTTTATACAACTCAACTGCCCTATTAAATTCATTTAAATCATGTGTATATACTGATGATTTTTGGGCACAAAGAGTTCCCGAAAAGAATACTATTAAAAAAGAAAGTTTCAAATACTTTATCATTTTGACGTGCTTTTTATGAATTTCAAATATAAGATTTATTAAAGGTATAAACGAAGTTAATTAACAATATATTGTACTTTTTTTGAACATAGTTTTTAACCAAATAGAGTATTTTTAATTGAAAAGCTTATAAAATTTTGAAACCGAACGATAAGTTATTACTTTTACATTTTAAAATCAAAATTTACTATGTCAGAAACAGTTCTTTCTTTAAAAAACGTAACAATCTATCAAGATAAAAATCCGGTATTAAACGATGTAAACATTGAAGTTAATCATGGGGAGTTTATTTACTTAATAGGTAGAACAGGATCGGGAAAAAGTAGTTTTTTAAAAACGCTTTATGCTGATTTAGCCCTATCAAATGGAGAAGGAAAAGTAGTTGATTATGACTTAGCCACTTTAAAAGAAAGCGACATTCCGTATTTAAGAAGAAAGTTAGGGGTTGTTTTTCAAGATTTTAAATTATTACCTGATCGAAGTGTTAAAGACAATTTACTTTTTGTTTTAAAAGCCACAGGTTGGTCTGAGCAAGAAGAAATGGATGTTAAAATCGAAGAGGTTTTAGATAAAGTAGGCATGAAAGGTTTTGCTTCTAAAATGCCGCACCAACTTTCAGGTGGTGAACAACAGCGCGTAGGAATTGCCAGAGCATTATTAAATGATCCTGAATTAATTTTAGCCGATGAACCTACCGGAAACTTAGATCCTCAAACCAGCATTGAAGTTATGGAAGTTCTTCGTAAAATTAATGCAAACGGTAAAACAATATTAATGGCAACACACGACTATGCCTTAGTATTGAAATATCCTTCAAAAACATTAAAATTTGAAGAAGGAAAAATGTTTGAAGTAGTTCAAAGAACGGTGTAAATGTTATCTATTTTAATAACGATATACAATTACAACCTTTTACCATTAGTAAAAGAACTACATCAACAATGTCTAGATCTCAATATCGATTTTGAAATATTAACCCAAGACGACGCTTCAAATTCGGTTTATAATGTCGAAAATGAAAAAATTAATCATTTATCAAATTGCCAATTTATCTCTTTAAAAAAAAATGTAGGTTATCGAGAAAATAAAAACATATTAGTGAGTTCCTCAAAATTTGAAAATTTACTAATTTTAGATGGCGATTGCTTATTACCTTATCCTAATTTTATTAAAAATTACCTAAATGAAATTGAAGATTATGAAGTAGTTTATGGCGGAAGAATTCACGCTGAAAAAGCTCCTTCTAAAAAGCAATTGCTTCGTTGGAAATATGGAAAACATATGGAAGACCAAACTGTTCATCAAAGAAATAAAAATATATACCGAGCAACTTTGTTCAATAATACATTGATCAAAAAAACAGTTTTTAATCAAATAAAATTTGATAGTTCATTTAAAAAATATGGTAACGATGATACCCTTTTTTCATTTGAACTTCTAAAAATGAATTCCAAAATTAAGCACATTCATAATCCTGTTCAACATGATGACATTGATACAAATGCTGTATATATAGAAAAAACTAAAAACTCATTAGACAATTTAAACTTACTTTACAAAAAAGAACTGATAACTAAAGAATATAGTAAAATGGTTAATTTAGTATCCAAATTACATGCATTTGGAATAACTTATTTATTAGCTGTTTTGTATTCAGTTTTTGGAAATTTGTTAGAGAATCAATTAAAAGGAAATCAATCATCATTGTTTGTTTTTAATGTGTTTAGATTGACTTATTTTAGTAAAATTTATATTGGATGAAAATACTGATTATCAATAATTTCAATAGTAATAATCGACTTGGAGGAGTTGAACACTATTTGCATGAATTGATTGAGTATAGTAATAATATTGAAACAAATTTAACTTTTAAATGGTTTGGAAAAGATAAGTTAAAAACCAATTGGATTGAAAAGTTTTATCACAAAACCATTACTCAAGAAATTATCCAAGAAATTGAACATTTTAAACCCGATATCATTCATTGTTTTAGTATTGGTGCGCCAATAACTCCGCATTTCATGGAATTTGCAAAAAGAAAAGGAATTAAAATCATCTTTTCGTTTCGGGATTATTATTACATCTGTCCAAAAAACTATATGTTGAATGATAAAAATGAGGTTCTTTTAAAACACGATAACGCTTTAGAATGTATTTTACATCATCAACCTAAACGAAATATTTTATTTGACACATTATTACATTTAAAACAATCATATCATAAAAAAATCATCAAAAAGCACATTGATTATTTTTTAACTCCTTCAGATAATTTAACGGATTATGTTCTTTCTCATTTTCAAAAAGAGGGAAAAACTTTGTCAAATCCAATTTTAATAGAACCTAAAACTCATTCAAATTCAGCAGAAAACTATATTTTATTCGTTGGACGATTGGTTCCTGAAAAAGGTGTTTTTACTTTATTAAAGGCATTTCAAAATGTTATAAAAAAATATCCTAATGAAAAGTTATGTATTGTGGGCGATGGAATTCAATTAAAAGAACTTCAAAATTTTGTCATAAAAAACAATTTAAATAATGTTTCTTTTTTAGGAAATAAAACAAGAGATGAATTACAAACAATCTATTCAAACGCTAAATTTACAGTTGTTCCTAGTGAATATTTAGAGGCCTATGGAAATGTAATTTTAGAAAGTCTTTCCTTTGGAAAAACAGTAATTACAAGCAATTTAGTAGGAATTAATAATGAAATAGTAGAAAATAACGTTGGTTTAATTTATTCATTTAATAATCAGATAGAACTAGAAGAAAAAATGATTGAACTTCTTTCAAATGAAAATATAAAAACCGAAATTGAAAACAACATCACGAATTATTTAGCTACTAAAACCTTTGCAAAACATATTTTAGAGCTGCAAAAAATATATGAAGAATTACTTAGTCGATAAAGCCAAAAAATCTTCAAAATCTCTAATATAATCAGCTTCTTCAAAAACTTCAGAAGCCACTACCAAACAAACTGCTCCTGAGGAAAAGTTTTTCAATTCGCGCCAAATCCCATTTGTAATTAATAACCCTTCAAATGGTTTATTTAAAGTAACCGTTTTTTCAACTTTTCCATCATTTAATAGAACGTCAAAACTACCCGAAAGTGCTACTAAAAATTGTTGCAATTTTTTGTGTGCATGTCCGCCACGCTCAGCACCAGCTGGAACATCATACAAATAATATACCCGCTTAATATCAAAAGGAACTACTTCATGCTCAATTACAGAAAGATTCCCTCTTGGATCTTCAATTTTTGGGATATTTATAAGTTTAATTTCCATTGTTTAATAGTTGTAACCATTGTTTTACAATTACATTTGACTGAAATTTTAATACACTCGAACTTGCATTATTCTTACAATTTTGATATAAAATTTCGTCTTCCACAAAGATATTCATTTTGTGGGTTAATTCGGTAAAATTTTGATTACCTACTAAAATGCCGTTGTGATTATTGATTATCATTTCGCTTGGACCACTTTCGCAATCAAATGAAACTACTGGAATCCCTAGATGTAAAGCTTCTAAAATGGCCATTGGAAAACCTTCATATTTACTTGATAAAACCAAAAATTTAGCATTGGAAATGTAATCCCAAACATTTTCTTTAAAACCTAATAAATGAACTTTATCATTTAAATTCAAGTTGGTAATTTTATTTTCTAACGAAACTTGCTCTTCTCCTGTTCCTAAAATTACTAGATGAATGTTTTTCTCTGGCAAAACAGATTTTGAATAACTTTCAATCAACTGATCAAATTGCTTTAATTGAACTAAACGACCAACACTAATTATATAATCAAAAGGTAATGTTTCTGAAGCAACAAAAGAATTCATATCTATTGCATTGTAAATTACTTCTACAGAATTATTACTAAATTTAGATTCGATTTCTTGCTTAATAAAATTTGAAACTGCAACAATTTTATTTGTTTTTTGAAGAATTTTATTTGTAATAAATTGATTTTCGGTTAAATATGTTGATAATTTACTACTATGGACAGTATATACTTTTTTAAAATTTTTATAAATAAAATTCAGAAACAACCATTCCATTTTGGGATTAATCCGATGACGAAAATCGATTACATAATCAAACTGATGTTTTTGAAGGTAGTTTCTAAGTTTAAAATATTTGATACCTTTTGAATAATTTCCGAAAGAAACCAATTCTCCACCAAATTCATACTCTATTTTATTTTCTAAAACTAAAGTATGCACTTCAATTCCAGCATGATTAAGCATTTTTGTAGTATTACCAAAAACACGTTCCAAACCACCATCGGCCAATTTATAACCTACTACGGCTACTTTTATTGGTTTTTTTGGTGAGTTTATCATTAGAATAGAATTTGTTTGTTAATTTAGCATAAAAATAGTTTTTAAAACCCAATATGCAAAATTTTCCGCTAGTTAGTGTTATTTGTTTATCATACAATCACCAAGATTATGTTGAGGAAGCTTTAAATTCGGTTATTAATCAAACCTATCCAAATATTGAATTATTAATTGCTGATGATTGTAGTACAGACAATTCGGTTGAAATAATTCAGAATTGGTTGCAACATCATCCAAAAGTGCATTTTTCGCCTAACGAAAAGAATTTGGGTAATACCAAAACCTTCAATCAACTAGCGAAAAAAGCAACTGGAGAATATATAATTGATTTAGCAGCTGATGATGTTTTATTACCCAATTGCGTTGAAAAACAAATCGAAACATTCCAAAAAACGAAGTACAAAAACCTTGGAATTGTATATGGAAATATCATTGAAATAAATCAGGATGGAACATTTTTAAGAAATTATTACACTGTATTAGATGATCCAAAAAGTGGTGATATTTATAGTATGGTCATTGGTCGAACGACAAAAATTTGTTCCGTTTCATCTATGGTTAAAAAATCAGTTTATGAAAAAATCGGTTACTATGATGAAGAGTTAGCTTATGAAGATTTAGATTTGTGGATTAGAGCTTCTAGACTATTTGATTTTGAATATTTCCCTGAAATAGTAGCAAAAAAAAGAGAAACTCCTAATTCATTAAGTTCGCATTTTTTATATAAAAACAATTTCAAAACAAAGCAACTGAATTTATCTACTTTGAAAATTTTAAATAAAGCCTATCGCTTAAATAAATCAAAAAAAGAACATCAATTATTACTGGGAAGAATACGATTTGAAATGTTTAAATTTATAAAAGCTAGAAATATTACATTACTTATCAAACTATTTTTGTTAGAACTAAAAGTTCGGATAAAAAGTTTTTAAGATTTAAAAATCACTTTTCTAAAATAAAAAATCAACACTAAAAGATAAATAAAATAAGTAACTGCATAACTTAAAACTGCTCCTGTTGCTCCAAAAAGAGGTATGAAAAAAAAAGCAGTTATAAAAAATACAATAAAGGAAATACTCTCTGTTATTAAATATCCTTTTACATCTTTAAGTACATAAAAACGTATTCCTAAAATTAAAGACAGTGCTTTAAATAAATCGCCAAGAAGTTGCCAAAAAAACAAATTTCTAACTTGACTAAAATTAGGAGTCAATAATAATTTGATTATATAATCTTTACAAAAATAAATTGCAATTAACGCCAATAAAAAAATAGGGATTACTTGATAAAAAAACTTTTTGGTTAAACTTAATTTTTCATTGTCAGAATTAGCTTTAATCATTTCGGGCAAAAAATAAAAACTAACCAAAGTGGAAATAAACATAAAGTAAAAACCAGATATTCTTTGCATGGCTTCGAACCAACCAGAAGCTTCAATTGAAACTTCATTAGTAATACTATTTCGAATAAAAATATAGATAATTGGAGTAACTATAGCAGTAAAAAGTGACATAATCCCAAAAGGAATTAATCCTTTCAAAATACTAAAATCTACATTTATTTCTTTACAAATTAATTGAAATGGAAATGCTTTAAAAAAGAAATAACTCGAAAAAAGAAACAAAAAAAATGAACTTATAGAAAGGGATACTAATGCGCCATTAATACCATAAAACCATATTAATACAAAAGAAATTAGCAAACTCATTATATAGCCATAAATAGAAATTTGAGTTACTTTTTTATAATAACTTAACCCGTTTAACACCGTAATGAAAAATAGATGCAAAATTTGAAAAGGAAGTAAAAATGCTATAAAATATAATGCAAAATAGTATTGATAATTTTGATTAAATATCAAATTTCCAATAAATGAATTTCCAAAGATTAAAAGTAATGAGAGAGATAATGAAACTATAATTAGGATCCAAAATATTTTACGAACAAAGTCAGCAACTAGAATTTTATCTGAATGGTTTTTTGCAACATTTTGCAAAACGCCACTTTGCACTCCTAAGGTTCCAATAGAATCTAATAATGAGGAAAAACTTCTCAAATTTCCCATTAATGACATACCCGAAGGACCAATAAAATGAGCAATAACCTTAGAAGAAACAAACCCAGTAACCAATCTAATAATAATACTAAAACTGCTTAAAGAGGAAGCTTTAAACAATTGATTTTGAACTATTTTTTTTAAAATATTCAAAATTAATATTGATTTAATATTTGAATGATTTGATCAATTTCATCATTAGTCAAACTAGAATTCATAGGAATGCTTAATAGCTCATCATGAATTTGTTCTGTAATGGGAAACGATAAATGATTCCAAGGAGTTAACGCTTTTTGTTTGTGAGGTGGTATTGGATAATGAATCATGGTTTCAACTCCGCATTCTTTTAAATAATCTTGTAATGCTAATCGATTATCTGTTCTAATAACAAACAAATGAAAAACATGATTTTGAGAGAAATTCCAATTGGGCAATACAATTTTATCATTTTTTATTTCCGAAAGATAACGTTTTGCAATGGTTTTTCTAGATTCATTTTCAGCATCCAAATGACCTAACTTGATATTCAAAAAAGCGGCTTGTAATTCATCCAATCTTGAATTAACACCAACAATCTCGTTTTCATATTTGACTTTCGAACCATAATTTCTCATCGAAAATAATACTTCCGCCAATGCATCATCGTTAGTAGTAATTGCTCCTGCATCGCCCAAAGCACCTAAATTTTTTCCTGGATAAAAACTAAATCCAGCAGCATTTCCAAAATTTCCTGCTTTAGTTCCATTCCATTCTGCTCCATGCGCTTGAGCTGCATCTTCAACAACTAATAAATTGTGTTTTTTAGCAATGGAATGGATTACTTCCATTTCACACAATTGACCGTAAAGATGAACAGGTAAAATTGCTTTGGTTTTATGCGTTATTTTTTCTAAAATTAAATCTGGATTAATAGTATATGTTTCTAGTTGAGGTTCAATTAAAACAGGAACCAAATCGGCTTGCATGACAGCCAAAACACTTGCGATATATGTATTTGCAGGAATAATTACCTCATCACCTTTTTGTAATTTTCCAAGCTGAATATATCCTTTAAAAATAAGCACTAAAGCATCTAAACCATTTCCAACACCTATGCAATACTTTGCTCCACAATAGTTTGCAAAATTAGTTTCAAATGTTTTGACTTCGCTCCCTAAAATATACCATCCACCATCTAAAAATTGCTTCATTTTTTGTTGAAAAGCAACTTCAAAAGGCTGGTTTAATTTCTTTAAATTTAGAAATGGAATCATATCAATACATTTTCTAAAAGTTTGTAATTCTTGGTTTCAATTTCATAGAAATTTTGAACAACAGTGCGTGCTCCAAAAGATTCTTTCCAATAATGTAATTTTTCATTTAATTGTAATCCATTGTTTTCATTTGAAATGCCAAAATCGAAATATTTTGATTCTCTGTAAACATTATTTATTAAATAGTCATATAAAAAATCTAATCCTCCATATAGATTATTAAAATCTTTATTACCAGCTATATATTGAGGATGAATTACATTATTTGTTTCAAATATAGTAACTCCTCCAATAATTTTTTTATCTAAATAAACATTAAACTGTTTAATTTTTGTTGGAAATTTCAATTTTAAATACTTGATTTCTTCTAGAGTATGGACAGGAGAAACATTATATCTTTCTTTCAAATTCGGAATTAATAATTCGTTCCAAAAAATTTCAAAATCATCAACCTCTTTAATGACTAAATTATTTTTTAATCCTTTTTCAATTCCTCTTTTACGAACTCTTGATTTCTCAACTTGATTTGTAATATCTAAAACTGCAATAGCGTCTCTTCTATAAAGTTTGGCATGAAGCAAAAAAGAAATATATTCAATTTCATCCGATGGAATATTATTATAAATAGTTGGTATAATTTTTAAGTGCAATTTCAAAATTTGTTGTTCATACAAAAAACTCAATATTACCTGATTTATTTGTATTACTTCAAAAAGCATTGTCGATGCGCTAATAACTAATCCGCCATAAGTTAAACCTTGATGCGAATACAAATTATCTCCCACCCTATTAGCAGGTAAAATTGCTTTTAAAAGATTCTTTTCATCAAAAACAAGAAGTGAAAAATCTTCAAAGCGATCACTGTGATATTCCATAAAATCGCGATGAAATAAAAATGTAGCATTTTTAGCATTTGCCACAAATTCATTCCAAAATGAATAATCTGAAGATTGATATTTTCTAACAGTATAATTTTTCAAAACTTGATTTTAATTTTGGAAAATTACTAATTTTTTAATTGAATTAGATTCAAAATTCATTTTTTAAATAAAATGTAGTAATTTAGAACCAAATTTAATGCTTCAAATTGCGTGAAAAAAATAATTTATTTTATTTTTCTATTCTTATTTTGCCCTTTAACAACTAAAGGCCAAGACATTTCGCTATTTGAGCAAATTAATGGAAGATATGATTTTACGTTCATAGGAAACACTATGAATAGTGCCGAAAATAATCCAACCTTTGGGTATATTACTGGCACTTCATCTTCGGCAAATTTAAATTTATCTCCATCAGATAATATAATTAGAGCTTATTTATATTGGGCAGGAAGCGGAGACGGTGATTTTAATGTGAATTTAAATGGTACTTCAATAGTTGCAGATCGAACTTTTACGCATTCGCGTTTTTTTTCACCAGATACATTTACCTATTTTAGTGCTTTCAAAGACATTACTTCTTTTGTACAAACTAATGGAAATGGTACCTATACCCTATCTGATTTAGATATTTCTGCTTTTGAACCACTACATTATACCAGAAAAACAAATTTTGCAGGTTGGGCCATATTAATTGTATATGAAAATCCAAATTTAACTTTAAACCAACTAAATATTTATGATGGATTGCAAGGTGTTCCTGATGCATTACAGATTAATTTAACCAATCTATTTGTAATGAATAACACTAATGCTAAAGCTGGTTTTATTGCGTGGGAAGGCGACTCTCAATTGGCAACCGAAACTTTTTCTGTAAATAATATAGTAATTAGCAATGCTTCAAATCCTGTAAATAATGTGTTTAATAGTACCAATTCTGTAACGGGATCAAATACGCTTTACAACATGGATTTAGATATCTATGAGATTGATAATTATGTCGCGATTGGGGATACAAATGCTACTATTACGCTATCTTCCTCTCAAGATTTCATTATGATTAACACCGTAATTACAAAATTAAATAGTCAATTACCTGATGCTACCATTGAGCTCACCAATCCTATTTCGACCTGTAATTCTAGAGAAATAACCATTGATTACACTGTTTCCAATTTAAATAGTACCGAAGTTTTACAAGCCAATACGCCAATTACTTTTTATATAGGAAATGAAGCAATTAGAACCACTTACACTCAAAATATCATTCCGATTGGAGGAAGTGAAAATAATACTATTAGCCTACTAATTCCAAATACTATTCCGTTAAATTTTAGACTTACAGCTGTGGTTGATGACAGTGGAAATGGTACAGGTATTATACGTGAATTAATTGAAAATAATAACTCAGCACAAATTGAAGTTGAATTATTTGTTTCACCTACTTTTAATGTTTTAGAAGATATCAGAAACTGTAATTTAGGGTTAACTCGTGGAATTTTTGATTTTTCGAGTTATGAAAATCTAGTTAAAACCGATCCAAATAATATTGTTTCATTTTACGAAAATAACTCGAATGCTATTTCTGCAACAAATCCAATATTAAATTCGGCTAATTTTGAAGCAACGATAACACCTAAAGATATTTTTGTACGAATTGAAAATGAAAATTGCTTTGCCATTTCTTCATTTACATTAAGAACAAGAAATTGTCCACCTACCATTTATAATGCTGTGTCAGCTGATAGTGACGGATTTAATGACACTTTTTTTATAGATGGCCTTCGCGATGTTTTTGTTGATTTTAAATTAGAAATCTATAACCGATGGGGCAAACATTTATGGACCGGGACTAACAATAAAGAAGATTGGGATGGAATAGTTCCAAATGGAATAGGCGGTGAAAAAGCGCCTGCGGGTACTTATTTCTATATTTTATATTTAAACGATCCAGATTTTCCAGAACCAATGGTTGGTTACTTATATATTGTCTATTAGATTACATATTTTGAGTATAAAAATTATAATCTTTTAATACTACTCTAATAAAATCTGTATCGGTACCTGATGTATTTTTAATTCCGGTAACGGTACTAATTTTATTTGCCAACTTGCTTAGTGTTACAAAATCTTTTTGCAATACTGCCGTTTCAAATGTTTCTTTTACAATTCGTACATCATTGTCTGATAACTTAATTACAAGAGGATAAGTAGGTAAATAATCTGAATTTATGTCTTGAATTATAGTATGGTTAATATTGATATTATTTTTTAGCGAAATAATAGCTGTTCCTGCTGCCATATCGCCCAATCGCTGATTTTTACTACTAGATACAATAGCAATCAATCCGATGACACCATTTCCAATAGAAATTTCAATTAGCCTAAACAACCATCGAATCAAATAATCTCCAAAACCAGCCTGATACCCATCTAATTTTATCACTTTCATTTTCATCAGCTTTTTTCCAATGGTTTGCCCTTCCCATAAACTTTCTTGAATAAGTGAATAAAACATAACTGGAAGTCCAATAACTGAAATTATAGCAATTATTGACCATTGATCTAAACCATCAAATAAATTTTCTAAACTAAAAATTTGAACAATAAAATAAACCGTAATACCATATGCAATTTTAACCAGTGAATCAAGCAATTGACCTAAAATTCTATCTCCTACAGATGCTGCCGTAAAATTTATATTTACATTTTGCGTTGTGTTTATTGATAATTGTGTCATATTTTATATATTAGCATTTCATGAGAGAAATTGCATTCATTAAACAAAATAAAGAAAAATGGCTTGAATTTGAACAGGCTATTTTTGGTAAATCTAAAAAAAATCCAGATGACTTGGCACATTTGTATATACATTTGGTCAATGATTTGTCTTATGCACAAACCTATTATCCAAAAAGTAAGACCGTAGTTTATTTGAATCATTTAGCTGCACAAACCTATCAAAAAATTTACAAAACTAAAAGGACCGAGACAAATAGATTAGTTTATTTTTTTAAAACCGAAGTGCCACTATTAGTTTATGAATATAGAAGATATATACTTTATGCTTTTTTGTTTTTTGGATTATTAACTACGATTGGTGTAGTTTCTGCTCACAATGACGAAACATTTGTTAGATTAATACTTGGTGATCAATATGTTAATATGACGTTGGAAAATATTGAAGACGGAAATCCAGTTGCAGTGTATAAATCAGGAAGTAATTGGGGAAGTTTTATTGGAATTACTTTAAACAATTTACGTGTGGGTGCACTTTCTTATTTTTTTGGTATATTTTTAGGCATTGGAACTTTTTATATATTAATGCAAAATTCAATTATGTTAGGTTCTTTTCAATATTTTTTCTATCAAAGAGGAGTATTTTGGGAAAGTGTTCGAGGCATTTGGATTCATGGATCTATGGAAATTTTTGCTATAGTTATTGAAGCGGGCGCTGGCTTTATTCTTGGCGCAAGTATTCTTTTTCCTAGAACTTTTTCAAGAATGAATTCATTTAAAATTGGTTTTAAAAATAGTTTTAAAATATTTTTAAGTACAATGCCATTTACATTTGCCGCAGGTTTTCTTGAAGGCTACATTACAAGATATTCAAAAGAAATGCCTACTTTTTTAAGCATTGGTATCATTTTCATAACCTTAACTGCCATTAGTTTCTATTATTTGATTTATCCCTATATTATTCATAATAAAACGAAAAAACATGTTTCAACTTTACAGTAAAAGAAATTTTAGTTCGCTTGTAGGTGACACCTTTACCCTATTTAAGCTTGAAGGAAAAAATTATTTTAAAAATTATTTCATAATAAATGGAGGGCTTTTACTCGTATTATGCATCATAATTTATTTCTTCATGCAAATATTTTTAAAAAGTGCTTTTTTAGCTTCTTCTCAAAATAACAGTAATGCTTTCTTAGATTCTATTCTAACAAATGTATCCTTATTTATCATTTTTGGTTTAGCAATGATATTGTTAATCATGTTTGCTTCACTTATTAATTATTTGTATCCTGTTGCTTATTTAAAATTGGTGGAAGAAAAAAAACAACGTACACTTCACAATTTAACTTCGCTAATTAAAAGTAAAATTGGAAAAACTATTCAATTTTATTTCCTTTCCATATTTATAATTGTTCCCTTATTATTGGTGCTTTTAGGTATAAGTTTTGCTCTTGTTTTTGTAATTATTGGTGTGCCGATCTTATTCATATTATTACCTGCCTACACTAGTTGGGTATCATTATCTTATTATGAATATATAAGCACAAATTCTACCTATTTTAATGCGCTTAAAAAAGGATTAAAACTACTAAAAAGTAAGTTTTGGCCTGTCATTGGTTCAAATTATGTAATGCAAACCATTGTACAAGTTGTATTAGGAATTGTAGTAATGGTGCCTTATTTTATTGGTATTTTTTCTATTTTCATCAATCCAGAACAATCTACACAAAATTCAGAAAATGTATTTTCACTATTAACTATTTTGTTAACCGTAATCATGATAATTTCTATACTTTTTAGTTACACATTGCAGAATATCATTTTAATCAACCAAGGAATTATCTATTATAGCATTATCGAAGAACAAGAAAATATTAGTGCCAAAAACAATATTGATTTAATCGGACAAAATGAAGAATAGGTTAACGCAAAGTATTATTTTTATTTTAGGAAGTTCCTTTGCTTTTTCTCAAAGCATTGATTCTATTGGTTATCACTCAAGGAAGTTTAAAAATTTAAAGCAAAAATATAACACAGAAGAATTTAATTATGATGAAAAATTTTCAGAAGTAAATGCGTCTGCTTGGGAACGATTTTGGAGAGCTGTTGGCCAATTTTTTGAGCAACTTTTTAATTTTGGAAATGCTGAAAAAACATTAAGTGGTCTAGAAATACTTATGCGAATTATAGCCGTTCTAATAATCCTATTTGTTGTTTATATGATTGTTAAAATCATCATAAATAAAGAGGGAGGATGGATTTTTAGTGCTTCGGCTAAAAAAATAATAATAACCCAAAATACAGAAGAAAATATTCATTCGATAGATTTTAAAGTAATAATTAACAAAGCTTTACATGATAAAAATTATCGATTAGCCGTTCGTTATTATTATATGTGGTTACTAAAATCATTAACTGATAAAGGCGAAATTGAATGGGATATTGAAAAAACAAATGGTGATTATTATAAAGAAATCAAATCTGAATCTCTAAAACAAGATTTTCAATTTTTATCATATGTCTATGAATACAGCTGGTATGGCGAATTTGAAATTAGTGATGCCGATTTTTCAAAAACTGAAACCGCTTTTTTAAAATTAATTTCAAAGTAAATGCCAAAAAGTTTAAAAATATACATCTTCTTATTGGTGCTCATTCTTGTGGGGATTATAATTATTGATGCCAATAAAAAAGAACCTATTGATTGGAGGCCAAGTTATTCTTTGAGAGAAAAAATTCCGTTTGGTCTTTATGTTTTTGATCAAGAAAGTAAATCCTTTTTTAATCCGCAAAAAATTAAAAAATTTGGAGAAACACCGTATGAGTTTTTTGATCAGTATTATGATGTCGATGATTCTACTTATACTGTTTCAGGAACATTTTTACATATTGATAATTCATGTACAATTGATGATACTTCGGTAGATGAACTACTATATTTTGTAAGTCATGGAAATAATGCCTTCTTAAGTGCTACAAGTTTTCCTGAAAAACTAGCCGACTCCTTACACTTTGAAACGGCTCAAAGTAATTCATTCCTAGATTCTATTCAATTTAAAACAGAACGAAATTATAAGACAAATCAATTTTATTTTAACAAAGGTGTCAATGATGCTTATTTTTATGAAATTGATTCTACAAGAACCACTATTTTAGGAACTCAATCGAATTCAAAAGGAATAACGCAAACAAATTTTGTACGAATTCCTTATAAAAATGGCGCTTTTTACTTACATCTTCAACCTGTTGCGTTTACAAATTATTATTTATTGAAAGAGAACGCTCAGTATACGCAAGAGGTTTTAGGATATATTGCGCCCAACGAAACAATATATTGGAACGTAAATCAATATGAAAATCAAAACTTGTCAGAATCTCCATTACGTTACATTTTAAGTAAACCAGCTTTACGATGGGCATGGTATTTGTCGTTAATTAGTTTATTGTTTTTTATGATATTTAATGCAAAAAGAAGACAACGTATTATACCAATTAAAGAGCCTTTACAAAATACAACAGTAGATTTTACCAAAACAATTGGAAACCTATATTATCAAGAAAAAGATCACCAAAATATTGCAGAGAAAAAAATTGTCTTTTTACTCGAAAAAATCAGAAATGAATACTACATCGACACGTTTAATTTAGACGAAACGTTTATAAACCGTTTGCATCAAAAAACAGGAAATGATAAAACAATCATCGAAAATGTAGTACAATTGATTAAAAAAATCAGAAATCAATCTCAAACCACTGAAAAAGAATTAATTAATTTTAACGAACTATTAGAAAAACTCAATCTTTAGTAAGAACGCTGATTAAACTGATTTAACCGATATACACAGATGAACTTATTGCATAAAAACATTACTGATATTATATTAAAATCTTATTATAAAGTTTATAACAACTTAGGTTATGGTTTTTTGGAAAAAGTATATGAAAATGCTCTTTTATATGAATTAAGAAATCAAGGTTTAATTGTGAAAAACAAAAACCTATTAAAGTGTATTATGAGCAAATTCAAGTTGGAGAATATTATGCAGATATTATTGTTAATGAATGCATTATTTTAGAACTAAAAGCAGCTGAAAGTATAGCAGAAGAACATGAATTTCAACTAATAAATTATTTAAAAGCAACAGAAATTGAAATTGGATTATTACTTAATTTTGGTAAAAATCCAGAGTTTAAAAGAAAAATATTTACTAACAATAAAAAAATCAGTAAAAATCAGTAAAATCTGATTCATCTGTGTTCAAATCATTATGGAAAATAACTTGGAAACCAATAACGAACAAAACGAAAATGTAAACTTTGAATCACGTTTAAATTTACAACCCCTAAAAGAAAGTGTTGCGCAAGTAAAAACCGAAATTGCAAAAGTAATTGTTGGCCAAAACAAAATGATTGACCAACTTTTAGTTGCGGTTTTATCAAATGGACATGTGCTACTTGAAGGAGTTCCGGGTGTGGCTAAAACCATCAGTGCAAAATTATTAGCAAAAACATTATCATTAGATTTTAGTCGTATTCAATTTACACCTGATCTGATGCCATCTGATATCATTGGAACATCTGTTTTTGATCTTTCAAAATCAACATTTGACTTTAAAAAAGGTCCTATATTTTCAAATTTTGTTTTAATTGACGAAATTAATCGGGCACCTGCAAAAACACAAGCGGCACTATTTGAAGTAATGGAAGAACGTCAAATTACTGCAGATGGAACCACGTATATTTTAGACCGACCATTTCTTGTAATTGCAACCCAAAACCCTATTGAGCAAGAAGGAACTTATCGATTACCAGAGGCTCAACTAGACCGTTTCTTATTTAAGATAAATATTGGATATCCTAATTTGTCCGAAGAAATACATATTATTCAAAAAGAGAACGAATTACAAAGTCGAGACAAAATGAGTGATATAGCAACTATTATTTCGCAAAGTAATATTATTGCTTTTCAAGAACTGGTAAAAGAAATTTTGATTGAACAAAATTTGATCGAATACATTGCAAAAATAGTATTGAACACTCGTGAAAATGCATTCTTATATTTAGGAGCATCACCAAGAGCTTCAATTGCAATTTTAAATGCATCTAAAGGGTTTGCCGCTTTGCGCGGAAGAGATTTTGTTACTCCAGATGATATTAAAGACGCCGCGATTCCGGTGTTACAGCATAGAGTTGTGGTAACTCCTGAACGTGAAATGGAAGGAATTACAAGTACCGAAATCATCAAACAAATTGTAGATTCGGTAGAAATTCCAAGATAATAATAGTTGATTTAATTTTACATGATTCGATTTTTCAAACAGCTTTATCTAAACAACATCCTATTTTATTGTATTATAGGGGTGATTTTCCTATTCATTTTAGCCTATCTTTTTCCAATGTTTTACAATGCTGCATGGTATGTGTTGTATATACTATTAGTCTTTTTAATTATAGACACCTTATTGCTTTTTGCATCTGGAAAAAAAATAGTAGGTAACCGAATTATGTCTGAAAAATTATCAAATGGCGATGAAAACGAAATTAATATCGCTATAAATAATCAATATTCATTTCCTATTTACTCAAAAATAATTGATGAAATACCTTTTCAATTTCAACAACGTAATTTTGAAGTTAAACGAAAGATAAAAGCACTTGGGAAAGATAATTACACTTATTTATTAAGACCCACTGAACGAGGAGAATACTCCTTTGGTAATCTAAATATTTACGCTGCTTCCCCTTTGCGATTAGTAAGTAGACGATTTACATACAATAAAAACCAAATGGTGCCAACCTATCCTTCTTATATGCAATTAAGGAAGTATGATTTAATGGCATTTTCAAATAATTTGTTTCAATATGGTTTGAAAAAAATTAGAAGAATTGGTCACACCATGGAGTTTGAACAAATAAAAGACTATGTACAAGGCGATGATTTGAGAACAATTAATTGGAAAGCTACTGCAAAAAAAAGTCAGTTAATGGTCAATCAATTTCAAGATGAAAAATCGCAAAATGTATATATGATAATTGATAAAGGACGCGTAATGAAAATGCCATTTAACGGCCTTAGTTTATTAGACTATGCAATTAATGCAACTTTAGTTTTATCCAATGTAATACTAAAAAAACAAGACAAAGCCGGAATGTTTACATTTTCTAAGAAAGTGGAAAACAGAGTTGTTGCCGAAAAAAGACAAAGTCAAATGCAACAAATTATGGAAAGTCTCTACAATATTAAAACCGATTTTTTTGAAAGTGATTTTAGCAGATTATACATAGATGTAAAAAAACATATCAATCAAAGAAGTTTAATTATGCTCTATACTAACTTTGAAACACTGGATGGATTATACAGACAACTACCCTATCTAAAAGGAATTGCAAAAAATCATTTATTAGTAGTAGTCTTTTTTAATAATACCGAATTAGATGAATTAATCCAGCAAAAAGCAAACACAGTTCAAGAGATTTATGATAAAGTCATTGCTGAAAAATTTGCATTTGAAAAACGATTAATTGTAAATGAATTGAGAAAATATGGCATTTATTCGGTATTAACAAAGCCCGAAAATTTAACATTGGACACAATTAATAAATATCTTGAAATAAAAGCCAGAGGCATTTTGTAGCGCTAACATTTGTTAAATAATCTGATAGATATACATTATTTTCAAGATTCTTTTTATATTTAACAATTACAAAATTTATAAAAATGAGATATTTATCTTTATTACTCCTGTTATTACTGAATTTTTCAGGCTATGCTCAAGAGTATTTTCCAAAAAATGATGGTGTAAAACAAAGTTTCAACAACTTTACAGCCATTCAAAATGCCACAATCTATTTATCGGCAACTCAGTCAATAGAAAATGCAACTTTACTTATCAAAGAAAATAAAATTCTTGAGGTGGGAATTGGTATTTCTATTCCAAAAGGCGCCCAAATTATTGATGCAAAAGGCAAAACAATCTATCCTTCATTTATTGAATTGTATAGTGAATTTGGAATAAGCAAACCAGCCGCTAGACCAAATGGAAACTTTACACCTCAATACGAAACTAATAGAGAAGGTTATTACTGGAACGATCACATCAAACCAGAATATAATGCCTATGAAAATTTAAGTTATGACGAAAAAAATGCTTCAAATCTTAGAGAAATTGGGTTTGGTTCGGTTCTTAGTCACCATAATGATGGAATAATTGCAGGAACTGGACTTTTTTGGACTTTAAACGATAAAGCAACCAATGCTAACCGAATTATTAAAGAGAAAGTATCGCAGCATTTTACTTTTAGTAGAAGTAAATTCACAAAACAAAGTTATCCTTCTTCTATGATGGGAAGTATGGCATTGATTCGTCAAGTATTTCATGATGCAAAATGGTACGCGCAAGGAATTTCTACTACAAAAGATTTATCGCTTGAAGCATTTAACAACAATAAAAATTTAATTCAAATATTCAACGCTGGCGATAAACTAAACGCATTAAGAGCTGATAAATTAGCTGATGAATTTGGAATTAAATGCCTTATTAAAGGAAGTGGAAACGAATTTGAACGCTTAGAAGAAATCAAAAAGTCTAATGCAACTTTTATTATTCCAATTAACTTTCCTGAAGCTTATGATGTTTCTGATCCTTATTTAGCACAACAAGTTAGTGTTAGCGATATGAAATTTTGGAACCAAGCGCCATTTAATTTGAAAATATTATCGGATAATAATGTTTCATTTGTTTTAACTTCTTCCGATTTAAAAGATACTAAATCCTTTCTTTCAAATCTTAGAAAAGCAGTATTATATGGATTGCCAAAGGACAAAGCACTTCAGGCTTTAACTGAAAATCCTGCTAAATTGATCAATCAGTTTGACAAAATAGGGTCACTTTCAAAAGGAAAACTAGCTAATTTCATCATTGTTTCAGGTGACCTATTTGATGATAAAAGTGAGATTTTAGAAAATTGGGTTCAAGGAGAACGAAACAGCATTAGCAAATTAAATCCTACTGATATTAGAGGAAACTATGAATTGACTTTTGACAACCAAAAATTTGAATTAAAAATTGAAGGTGAAATTTCAAAATTTGAAGCAAAAGCAGTTAAAGACAGCATCAATTTTGGAACAAAAATACAATTTAACGATCCTTGGATAAACTTGGTAATAAAAAATCAAGATACTACAAAGGCAAACTTTGTAAGACTTTCAGGAACTTTTGTAAAAGATTTGATGCAAGGCAAAGCTGTTTTAGAAAATGGAAATGAAACTACTTGGACTGCTACCAAAAAAGAAGTTAAAGCAGATGAAGTTAAAAAAGACGATAAGAAAAAAGAGCCGAAAGTGCCTTTAATGTACCCTATTACATTTCCTAATATTGCTTATGGATCAACAGAAAAACCAAAACAAGAAACGTTATTGTTTAAAAATGTAACCGTTTGGACTGGTGAAAAAGAAGGCATATTAAAAGAAACCGATGTATTAATCCAAAATGGAAAGATTAGTAAAATTGGGAAAAATCTACCAGCAACAAATGCCAAAATCATTGACGGAACTGGCAAACATTTAACAGCAGGTATCATCGATGAACATTCACATATTGCAATTTCAAATGGTGTAAATGAAGGTGGTCAAAATTCTTCTGCTGAAGTAACTATTGAAGATGTTGTTAATTCTGATGATATCAATATTTACCGAAACTTAGCAGGTGGTGTAACATCGGCTAACTTATTACACGGTTCAGCAAATCCAATTGGTGGTCGTGCAGCTTTCATTAAATTAAAATGGGGATATGCTCCTGATGAAATGCTAGTAAAAGACGCTCCAAAATACATCAAATTTGCTTTGGGTGAAAATGTAAAACAGTCTAATTGGGGTGATTTTGCACGTAACCGTTTTCCGCAATCGCGTATGGGAGTTGAACAGGTTTATGAAGATTATTTTACAAGAGCCATTGAATATAAAAACGAATGGGATGCTTATAAATCTGGAAAAAGTAAAACTAAAATGCTACCAAGATTTGATATTGAATTGGAAGTTTTAGGCGAAATTTTAGCGAAAAAACGTTTCATAACTTGTCACTCTTATGTACAATCGGAAATCAATATGTTAATGAAATTAGCCGAACGCTATGGCTTCAAAATTCAAACCTTCACACACATTCTTGAAGGATACAAATTGGCTGATAAGATGTCGGCTCACGGAGTGGCTGGTTCCACCTTTGCTGATTGGTGGGCATATAAATATGAAGTAAACGATGCTATTCCTTACAATGCCGCTATCATGATGAATGAAGGTGTTACGGTTTCTATTAACTCGGATGATGCAGAAATGTCGCGCCGTTTAAATCAAGAAGCCGCTAAAACAGTAAAATATGGAAATGTAACCGAAGAAGAAGCTTGGAATTTTGTAACCTTAAATCCTGCTAAAATTCTTCAAGTTGATACTAAAGTTGGTAGCATAAAAATTGGTAAAGATGCAGATGTAGTGCTTTGGTCGGATAGTCCATTATCCATTTATACAAGAGCCGAAAAAACAGTAGTTGACGGAATAATTTTTTATGATTTAGAAAAGGAAACAGAAAATTTAGCCACTATACAAAAAGAACGCGCTGACTTGATTAACGCTATGTTAGAGGCTAAAAACAAAGGCATGAAAACACAATTACCTAAGAAAAAAGAAAATGGACACTACCATTGTGATACCTTAGGAGAATATTGTAAAGAATCTCACTACAAATACAATTAAGATGAAAAAATATATCGTTATTTTATTTATTTCTTTGTTTGGTTTTGCCCAACAAACACCGGCACCAAAGCAAAGTAGATCAATTTTAATTACTGGTGCTAAAGCCCATCTAGGTAATGGAAAGGTTATTGAAAACAGTTTATTGTCTATCGTAAATGGAAAAATTGCAGCTATTGGTGATGCTACTGTGATGAAACCTTCAAAACATGACATAACAATTGATGCTTCTGGAAAGCATTTATATCCAGGATTCATTGCTCCAAATTCAACATTAGGTTTGGTTGAGATAGATGCTGTAAGAGCGTCGGATGATGAAAGTGAAATTGGCGAATTCAATCCGCATGTAAGAAGTATTATTGCTTATAATGCTGAATCTAAATTAGTGGAAACTACACGTCCAAACGGTGTATTATTGGCACAAATTACTCCAAGAGGTGGACGCATTTCTGGAACATCTTCTATTGTTCAATTAGATGCATGGAATTGGGAAGATGCCACAATTAAAACAGATGATGGCATTCATTTAAATTGGCCAAGAAGTTATTCAAGAGCGGGCTGGTGGGCAGAACCAGGCGGAATCGAGACTAATAAAAACTACGAACCACAAATCAAAGAAATACAAATCTATTTTGACAATGCTTTTGCCTATTTGAATAGTAAAACCAATAAAAAGGATATACCTTTTGAAGCAATGAAAGGGTTACAATTGGGTGAAAAAACTTTATATGTAAATGCAAATGGTGAAAAAGAAATTATTGATGCTGTTTTATTTAAAAAGAAAAACAATATTCAAAAAATGGTCATTGTTGGAGGATATTATGCCTTCAAAGTTGCACCATTATTGAAAGAAAATAATGTTTCTGTTTTATTAAAAAGAGTTCATGATTTGCCTCTGCTAGAAGATGAAGATGTAAATTTACCGTATAAAAATGCTAAATTATTAGTAGATGCGGGTGTATTAGTTGGATTACAAAATGCAGGCGACATGGAACGTATGCAAACCCGAAACCTACCGTTTTATGCTGGAACATGTGCCGCTTGGGGATTGTCTAAAGAGCAAGCATTACAACTTATCTCTGGAAATACTGCTAAAATATTAGGAATTGACAACCAATATGGTACGTTAGAAACGGGTAAAAGTGCTACCTTTTTTATATCTGAAGGCGATGCGCTAGAAATGAAAACAAATATTATATCCTTTGCATTTATTGACGGTAGACACTTAAGTTTAGAAAGTCACCACACCGAATTGTACGAACGTTACAAAGGAAAATTTGAACAACAAAAAAAATAGTTATAGCCACAAAGACTCAAAGCCACAAAGAATTAAACAACTTTGTGGTTTTTTTTATTAGTTATAATAACCAACAAAACAATATCTTTGCAAAAACATTGCGTCTTAGTGCCTTCGTGGCTAAAATTGTGTATTAAAATATGAAACAAATCACTTCGGTTCAAAATCCGTTTATAAAATCGTTAGCTCAATTGCAAGAAAAAGCGAAAATTCGCAAGCAAACGGGCACTTTTTTAATGGAAGGACAACGTGAAATTGAACTAGCTCTAAAAGGGGGTTATAAAATAGAAACTATTTTAATTTGCAATGAATTATGTCAATTATCTGAATTTCAGAAAATCAGAAAATCAGAATTTCAAGTCATCGAAATTTCCAAAGAAGTCTATCAAAAACTGGCATATCGCGATACTACAGAAGGTATTCTTGCTGTAGCTAAAACCAAATCACTAGCTTTATCCGAATTAAAATTATCAAAAAATCCATTAATATTAGTAGGAGAAGCAATTGAAAAACCAGGTAATGTTGGTGCCATTTTAAGAACAGCCGATGCTGCAAATGTTGACGCGGTTATTATCGCTAATCCAAAAAGTGATTTATACAATCCTAATATTGTTCGCTCCAGCGTAGGTTGTTTATTTACCCGCCAAATTGCTACTGGAACTACGGAAGAAGTGATAGCTTATTTAAAAGCAAATAAAATCAATATATATTCGGCAACTTTACAAGATTCAACTGAATATCACACACAAAACTATACAACTCCTACTGCATTAGTAGTTGGCACAGAAGCTACCGGTTTGTCAGAAAAATGGCGTACCGAAAGTACTAAAAACATCATCATTCCGATGCAAGGAGTTATCGATTCTATGAATGTTTCTGTGGCAGCAGCCATTTTGTTATTTGAAGCTAAAAGACAACGCGGTTTTTAGTATTTTTCTTTTCTCTTTTTTCTATTTTCTAGATTTGCACAATTAGAAAATATATCTTACTTTTAGTTGGTTAAAGAAAAGGTATGACAGCAATAGAATTAGAAGCCGAAAACAAAGCCATTGCGCAAGAATATAAAGAACTCCTTCGCATTAGTTATCAAACACTTAGCGTTGATGATAAAAAAATCATTCGCAAAGCTTTTGATGTTGCTGTAGATGCCCATAAAGATCAAAGAAGAAAATCGGGTGAAGCTTATATATTTCATCCCATCGCTGTTGCAAAAATTGTGGCTAGAGATATTGGTTTAGGTGCTACTTCCATTGCGGCTGCATTAATGCATGATGTGGTTGAAGATACCGATATTACTGTGCAAGACATTGAAAAAATGTTTAATCCAAAAATTGCACAATTGGTAGAAGGTTTAACTAAAATTGCTAAAGTTAAAACCGACCAAGAAATCTCGATGCAAGCGGAAAATTTCCGTAAAATGTTACTGACCTTAAATGATGATGTTCGAGTAATTTTAATCAAAATTGCCGATCGGTTACACAATATGCAAACCATGGGCAGTATGGCCGATTATAAACAAGCCAAAATTGCCTCAGAAACATTATACATTTATGCCCCTCTCGCCCATCGATTAGGATTGTATAATATTAAAACACAATTAGAAGATTTAGGATTAAAATATACTGAACCACTTATTTACAACGACATCGTTAGTAAAATTAAAGAAACTAAGGAAGAACAAGACGCCTATATCAAAACTATTTCAGATATTATAAGTACTTCACTTAAAGAAGAAGGTATTGAATTTACGATGAAAGGTCGTCCAAAATCCATTTACTCGATTCGAAGAAAAATGAAAGTGCAAAGTGTTACTTTTGACGAAGTCTACGATAAATTTGCATTGAGAATAATATACAAATCAAATCCACACGATGAAAAGTTTATTGCTTGGAAAATTTATTCAGTAGTAACCGATCATTATAGACCCTCGCCAAGTAGATTACGAGATTGGATTTCATCGCCTAAATCAACAGGATACGAAGCGCTTCACATTACCGTTATGGGACCAAAAGGACGCTGGGTTGAAATTCAAGTGCGAAGCGAACGAATGGATGAAATTGCTGAAAAAGGATATGCAGCACATTACAAATATAAAAATGGCGCCACCGAAGAACACGGATTAGAAATTTGGCTCAACCA
Source organism: Flavobacterium sp. (assembly GCA_017983975.1). Lineage (GTDB taxonomy): Bacteria > Bacteroidota > Bacteroidia > Flavobacteriales > Flavobacteriaceae > Flavobacterium. Next base: position 22,362 of record JAGOAL010000006.1, on the reverse strand, counting down.
ATTAAAAGAAGCGCTAGAAAATTCAGAAAGTAATGCTGTTGATTTTGTGGAAGATTTTAAACTGAATTTGTATGCCAAAGAAATTTATGTTTTTACCCCAAAAGGCGAAATTAAATCGTTACCCAAAGGAGCAACTTCATTAGATTTTGCCTTTAGCATTCACTCAGAAATTGGTGTGAAAACAAGAGGTACAAAAGTCAACGGAAAATTAGTACCGCTAAATCATGTGTTAAATAGTGGCGATCAGGTAGAAATTATTACATCGCCCAATCAAAAACCCACTTCGCAATGGCTTGATTATGTAACTACTTCAAGGGCAAAAAACAAAATTAAAAATGTTTTAAACGAAAATACAAAGAAAATTGCTGAGGATGGTAAAGAACTTTTAGAACGTAAATTGCGCCATCTTAAAATTACCTTGAATGAACAAACACTCAACGAGCTTGTCAATTTTTTTAAATTACAAACCAGTTTAGATTTGTTTTACAGAGCTGGAATTGGTACAATTGAAAACCAACAATTAAAAGATTTTGCAGCACAAAAAAGCAATACTCTTGTTAATTTTTTCAAGAAAACAATAAAGCGATCTCCTACTTCTACATCTGAACAAGTTCAGAAAAATGAACTGAATAAGAAATTTGACTTATTGGTTTTTGGAGTTGAACAAAATAAACTAGACTACAAACTATCCGCTTGTTGCAATCCAATACCAGGAGATGATGTTTTTGGATTTGTAACCATAAATGAAGGAATAAAAGTTCATAAAAAAGATTGCCCGAATGCCATTAGTATGCAATCAAATTATGCCTACAGAATTATTCAAGCTAAATGGATTGACTCTTCTCAAGAAGAATTTAAGGCTATTTTAAAAATTACTGGCATGGATACATTGGGCTTAACTAACGAACTTACAAAAGTAATATCCAATCAAATGAGTGTAAATATCCAAAGTATTTCATTAAGCAGTGAGGCTGGTATATTTAACGGACAAGTAACTGTGGTTGTTCAAAACAATACCATTCTCAAAAAACTGATTGATAATATTAAAAAAGTGGATGGAATTGATAAAGTGAGTAGAGTTTATAAGTAATTAAAATTTTAACTTTATGAAAAAAATTATTTTTATTCTATTAGTCATTACTTTAAATAGTTCTGCTCAAAGAAGTCCGGCTAAATACTGGCTTGATCCAGAAGGTAAAGAAATAAAAATTAAATATTTGAGTCTTCTGTCTGATAAATATCCTGATAATTCTTTGGCTTTTAGAAAAACAAAAGATAGTGGATATGTTTATCAATTTAATGCTCCAAAATATTCCACCTATAAAGTGGATTATAAATCAATTAAATTTGAAATTGAGAAAATCACAAATAATATCTACTCAGATTCAACTATTTTTTTAATCAAATATCATTATTTTGATGATAATTGTTCGGATTGGACTTCAAATAAAATGACTAAAGAAAATATAAATAATATAAAAAAGGTTCATGGTGAATCAATTAATCAAATAAAAAAGTTAGACAATCGTATTGAAATTATATATTTATTTGAAAATGAAATTGAGTTAAATAACAATACAAATATTAAAAGTGAATTTTTTTATTCAGATTATGATAACTTTTTTAGAAAAAATTTATTTATTAATACAACTGTTTGTGGTTCCTTTGGATTAATTAAACCCAATGGACAAACACTAATCCGAAACGGTGAATCTCATGTTAATGAAATTTATGACCATTTAAAACCAGAAATTTGGAATCTTATTTTTCAACAATAATTTATGTCTTAATAACTCTGTTTAAAAAAAATTATAACTCCTAACTTCTACCTTCTAACTTTCACTATCTTTGCCAATATTTCATTTAACAAAGCAATGGAAAACAAAAATCAGGAAATTGTAAAGAATGTTTTTACCAACTATTTAGAAGAAAAAGCACATCGTAAAACACCCGAGCGCTTTGCAATTCTTCAAGAAATTTACAATGCAACCGAGCATTTTGATATTGAATCATTGTACATCAAAATGAAAAACAAAAACTATCGGGTAAGTCGGGCTACATTATACAATACCATCGAACTTTTATTAGAATGTGGTTTAGTGCGTCGTCATCAGTTTGGGCAAAATCAAGCGCATTACGAAAAATCATACTTTGACAAACAACACGATCATATTATTCTTACTGATTCGGGTGAAGTTATCGAATTTTGTGATCCAAGAATACAACAAATAAAACAAACCATGGAAGAACTGTTTGGTATTGATATTCAAACGCATTCGCTGTATTTCTATGGCACAAAAAAACAATAATAATTGATAATTAAAATATGTACAGACAAGTCAATGACTTGACTCAACAATAACAACTAACTACAAACAATAAATAAGCACACAATGACTGTAGATTTACTACTCGGATTACAATGGGGAGATGAAGGAAAAGGAAAAATAGTTGACGTTTTAACTTCAAAATATGACATTATAGCTCGTTTTCAAGGCGGACCAAATGCTGGACATACTTTGGAATTTGACGGAATCAAACATGTTTTAAGAACCATACCTTCTGGTATTTTTCATAAAAACGCAATTAATATCATTGGAAACGGTGTTGTAATCGATCCTGTAGTTTTTCAAAAAGAAATTGAAGGATTAGCTAAATTTAACATGGACATTACATCTAAATTGTTCATCTCTAGAAAAGCACATTTAATTTTACCAACCCATCGCTTGTTAGATGCTGCATCTGAAGCTTCAAAAGGAAAAGCAAAAATTGGTTCTACTTTGAAAGGAATCGGGCCAACATATATGGACAAAACCGGTAGAAACGGATTGCGTGTGGGCGATTTAGAACTTGAAGATTTTAAATTGCGCTACAGAGCATTAGCCGACAAGCATGAAGCAATGATTGCTTTTTATGATGTAGATTTACAATATGATTTAAAGGAAATGGAAGAAGAATTTTTTGAAGCCGTAAAAGACTTGAAAAAATTAACTTTTATTGATAGCGAAGAATACTTAAACAAAGCTTTAAAAGAAGGGAAATCAATTTTAGCTGAAGGAGCACAAGGTTCGTTATTAGATGTTGATTTTGGAACCTATCCTTTTGTAACTTCATCCAACACTACAGCTGCTGGAGCTTGTACTGGTTTAGGGATTGCGCCAAACAAAGTAAAAGACGTTTTCGGAATTTTTAAAGCCTATACAACACGTGTAGGAAGTGGCCCTTTTCCTACAGAAGATTTCAACGAAGCGGGTCAAACCATGGCAAGTGTAGGTAATGAATTTGGTTCAGTAACTGGTCGTGCACGTCGTTGCGGATGGTTAGACTTAGTAGCTTTAAAATATGCTGTTCAAGTTAATGGAGTTACGCAGTTATACATGATGAAAGGCGATGTACTTTCTGGATTTGATACACTACAAGTTTGTACCGGATACAACTATAAAGGTCAACAAATTCAACATTTACCATATAATATTGAACCCGAAAATGTAACGCCTATTTTAACCGAAATGAAAGGTTGGAAAGCTGATTTAACTGGAATGACTACTTATGAAGAACTTCCACAAGAATTAAAAACATACATTGAATTTATCGAAGCAGCAGTTGAAGTACCTATCAAAGTAATTTCAGTTGGTCCTGACAGAAAACAAACTATTACAAAATAATTTTTTTTTATTTTTTTTTAACTCGCTAAAACAGTAATTGTCTTAGCGAGTTTTTTCTTTTTTTACTATTTTGGGTCACATCAAAAATAAAATTGATAAAAAAAACTTAATAATCAACCGCATTTCTAGTTTTTACTTAAATTTGACTCAAAATAAATGCATTTTGAAAAAAGCCTATTTCTTTATTACATTTTTAGTAGTTTCAATAACTTTTTCTTACGCTCAAGAAAAGAAGAAAATCATCATTGAAAACTCTGATTTTATTGATATGAATCAAACCGAAATTCCAGGAGCAATTGTGTTTACGGGAAATGTTCGCGTTTTGCATAATGGCGTTAAAATAAATTGTAACAAAGCGTATCATTTTAAAGATGAAGAATATATTAAAGCTTTTGGAAATGTTCAAATCAATCAAGGCGATACTATTTTTTTAAACAGTAGATATGCAGAATATGATGCGAAAATTGAATTAGCTTATGCTACTGGCGAGGTATCTATGCGTTCACCCGAATCTACATTAGTTACCGACACCGTTTATTTTGACAAAAAAAACCAACAAGCCTTTTATAATTCGTTTGGAACCATACACAATAAAGAAAATACGCTAAAAAGTAAATCAGGTAGGTATTATGTAGATCAAAAAAAATACAAATTTACTACCGCTGTAACCGTAACTAATCCGCAATCAACCATTAAAACCAATCATTTGGATTTTTATGAAAATTCGGGTCATGCTTATGTTTTTGGTCCTTCAACCATCACCAGCAAAGAAAATGTAATTTATACCGAAAATGGATTTTATGACACAACAAATGATGTTGGAAAACTTACAAAAAATTCAAAAATTACCTACGACAATAAAATTATTGTAGGCGACGATTTGTATTATGACCGAAAGAAAAATTACTCTAGAGGAATCAATAATGTTAAAATTACTGATACGGTCAATAAAGTAATTGCTACTGGCCATTTTGCCGAATTATATCGAAATATAGAAACCAAAAAAGACTCTATGATTTTAACCAAAAAAGCCTTGGTTAAAACCTTAGTTGAAAAAGACACCATGTTTATGCATGGCAAAAAAATTATAGTTTCGGGACCAAAGGAAAACCGAATTATACGAGCTTTTAATAATGTTAGATTCTACAAAACCGATATGAGTGGTAAATGTGATTCGTTGCATTCAAGCACTAAAAATGAATTGACTCAACTGATTGGAAAACCGATACTTTGGAACAATGACAACCAAATGACCGGTGATGTTATGCACTTAATAGGCAACAACAAAACAGAACAATTAGATTCGTTAAAAGTGCTTAATAACGCATTTATCATTCAAAAAGATTCCCTAAGTCTCAATGGGTATAACCAAATTAAAGGGCAAAATTTGTATGGTAAATTTATAGATCAAAAGCTTCGAGAAGTCGATATTATTAAAAATGCCGAATCTATTTATTACATCTATAACGATAAAAATGAATTTGTAGGAATTCGGAAATCAGTTTGTAGCCGAATCAATGCCGAAATGATCGATAATAAAATAGAAACCATGACAGGTTTTAACAACGCAGAAAGTAATATTTATCCCGAAGATGAATTTCCCGAAAATGCTCGTAAACTCAGAGGTTTTGTTTGGCGTGGCGATGAACGAATATTGACCAAAGAGGATATTTTTCCTGCCGAAGAATTGGCATTAGATGAAAAAGCGAAATCAGAATCAAAAAAGAAAGCTTCTAAAGCAGAAAAGCCAATGGAGATTTTGAAAGAAACTTTGGAATACGATAAAAAAAATCCAAAACCAAAAGATACAACAGTAAAACCTGTTAAATCAGAAAAGGTAAAATAATGATTAAAGATTTTTATAAATACCAAGCACAAACATCACCTTATCCCCTAGCCTTAGAGGTTTCACATGCCAAAGGCTCTTATATCTATGACACGAATGGAAATGCCTATTTAGATTTTGTCGCTGGGGTGTCAGCGTGTACATTAGGGCATCAGCCACAACGGGTTAATGATGCCATAAAAAAGCAATTAGACACCTATTCGCATGTTATGGTGTATGGAGAATATGCTCAACATCCGGCAACTGAATTATGTAAATTATTGGCCGAAAATCTCCCTTATCCTTTAACCAAAACCTATTTAGTAAATTCAGGAACTGAAGCCATAGAAGGTGCTTTAAAATTAGCCCGAAGAGTTACGGGTAGAAGTCAGTTGATTTCATGTCACAATGCCTATCACGGCAATACCATGGGAAGTATGAGCGTAATGGGTTTTGAAGAACGTAAACAAATTTTTCGTCCATTAATCCCTGATGTAGACTTTATTACATTCAACAATGAGGCCGATTTAGAGAAAATCACCACTAAAACAGCCGGAATTTTATTAGAAACGATTCAAGGTGGCGCTGGTTTCATTCAGCCAAAAAACGATTTCCTTAAAAAAGTACGCCAACGCTGTGATGAAGTAGGCGCTTTGATGATTTTAGACGAAATTCAGCCTGGATTTGGTCGTACAGGAAAACTTTTTGGATTTCAAAATTACGATGTTATTCCGGATGTCGTAGTAATGGGAAAAGGAATGGGTGGCGGAATGCCAGTTGGAGCTTTTACAGCTTCGGAACAAATGATGGATTTATTGAGTCACGATCCAAAACTAGGACACATAACTACATTTGGCGGACATCCAGTAATTGCTGCCGCTTGTTTAGCTACATTACAAGAGCTTACCGAAACCAACCTAATGGCAGAGGCACTTGAAAAAGAAAAATTATTTAGAAATTTATTAGTACATCCATTAATAAAAGAAATTCGTGGTCGTGGTTTGATGCTTGCCGCAATGACAGAAACTGCAGAAATCACCAATGAAATAGTGCTGCGTTGTCACAAAAGAGGGCTAATTTTATTTTGGTTATTATTTGAAGGATGCGCTGTAAGAATTACTCCTCCGCTCACATTAAGCCATGATGAAATAAAAAAAGGTTGTGGCATTATTCTTGAAGTACTTGATGAGATTGCAAGCGAAATCACAAAAAAAGTTAACTTATAATTTGAAACAAAATTTCTAAGGAGTATAACATTAGAACAGAATATTTAAATGAATAATGAAATAATTATTGAAAAATCTTTATGGAAAAGAAGCTGGAAATGGCTATTACCAACTATTATGATTATGCTATTTTTTCTTGTTCGGTTGTTTTTGAATTCTAATATTGATGGAAGTTTAACTGACATTGCTAAAGCTTATTCTGACAATTTACTCTATGAAAAAGCAATTGAGAAAGCAAATAAAAATAAAAGAGTTCTTGAAGTTATTGGACAAATAAAACCAATCGATAAATTAGCTATATTAGAAGGAAATGCAAATTATTCAAACAATAACAACTCAATTATATTATCAGTCAGAATAAAAGGAAGTAAAGGTAAAGGAAAAATGAATATTTCTGCTGACAAAAATGGCAGTGAATGGGTTTATAAAAAGATAAACATACGAATTAAAGAACCAAAAGAAGAAATACAAATAGTATTTGATTCTATTGGGCAAAATTAGTTACCCAACAAAATCACCTGCTATCTCAATTATGCAATTTGAAATATTAGTAATAAATTATAGTTCGTTTATATTATTACTATTAGACATTAACAGAAAGTAATAGCATTTCTAATCCGCCTATCACAAAATGCAAAAAAAAATTAATATTTTTTTTGAACTTAAATTGGCTATATGATATTAATTTTAAGTCGGAAAATTGTTAATTAAATTGTTTAAAACAATTACGTTTTCACGCAAAGCAAATCAGTAATAAGAAGTACCTTTAGTAAGGATAAATCATAAAAAAAGCGCTATGAATTTGAGTCACGAAGAAGAAGAAAATAGCTTATCCTTGTCTAAGTTTGAATCAATGTTAAAAACCAATAAAGTTTTTTTCTTTGACTCAGAAGAATTTGAAGACATCATTCTTCATTACATGGATACCGGCCGATTGAATTTGGCTAAAAAAGCGCTAAAATTAGGTTTAGAACAACACCCAAAATCTACTGGCCTTAAATTAGTACACGTAGAAATGCTCGTCTATGAAGACAAATTAGACATTGCAGAAAAGTTACTAAACGAACTTTATGCTATTGAACCCACAAATGAAGAAATCTACATTCAAAAAGCCAATATATATTCCAAAAAAGACGACCATAATAAAGCCATTGAATATTTAAAAATTGCATTAAAATATACTGATGATTATGCCGACGTATATTCGATGATAGGGATGGAATACCTTTTTATGGATAATCTTGAACAAGCTAAAGTAAACTTTATAAAATGCTTAGATGAAGATACCGAGGATTATTCGGCACTATATAATGTAGTTTATTGTTTTGATTTTCTAGATCAAAATGAAGAAGCTATTGTTTACTTAAATACATTCATCGACAAAAATCCGTATAGTGAAGTTGCTTGGCATCAATTAGGAAGACAATATTATGCGCTTAAAAACTATGAAAAAGCGGTTTGGGCCTTTGAATATGCAACTATTATAGATGATGGATTTCTTGGTGCTTACATGGAAAAAGCAAAGTCTTTTGAAAAATTAAAACAGTTCCAAGAAGCTATCGATTGTTATACAACAGCTATTGAATTAGACGATCCGTCTTCGTTTGTTTTGTTGCGTATGGCTAAATGCTATGAGCGATTAGAAAACACTGAATTAGCACTTAGTTACTACTTAAAAACGGTTCACGAAGACCCATTATTAGATAAAGGATGGATAGCGATTACCGATTTTTACATTCGTCAAAAAGATTTTCAAAAAGCATTATATTATGTAAATAAAGCCATTGGAATTGATGGTGAAAATCCAATGTATTGGAAACGGTTTGCTGCTGTAAATAGTGCTCTTCATTTATTTGAAGAAGCCGAGTATGGTTATAGAAAAGCTTTTGAATGTGGCGATGTAAATCTGGACACCTTTACTCTTTGGACTGATGTTTTACAATTTTTAGGTGAATTTGAAACCGCAATCGAAATTTTATTAGAGGCAACTAACTTGTTTAATGAAGAATACGAAATTGAATACCGTTTAGCCGGATTATACTTTTTAACGAATGAAACAGTTAAAGGAAGTTTTCATCTAAATAACGGTTTACGATTAAATTTCAATAATCGCACTTTATTAAAAGAATATTTTCCAGTGGTTTGGGAACGAACCGAAGTGCAAAAACAAATTGGAAAATTTGAAAAATAATCAAACCCTTACATGGAAATACTAGAATTTTTACTGGAATTTTTAAAAGATCCGTTGACTGTCATTCAAGGATTAATTCAAGAATATGACAACCTAATATACTTCATCCTTTTTCTTGTGGTATTTGTAGAAACTGGCTTTGTAGTAATGCCTTTATTACCTGGCGATTCAATGCTTTTTGCTATAGGCGTAATTGCCGCCACTACAGGGCAATTGAGCATGACCATTATTATTCCTTTATTAATAATAGCTGCGCTTTGTGGTGATAATCTTAATTATTTTATTGGAAATAAATTTGGCGTTTACATAAAGAAAAGAGAAAAAATACTATTTCTAAAAAAAGAATACATTACACAAACCGAGCAATTCTTTGAAAAAAATGGCGGTAAAGCAGTCATTATGGCGCGTTTTATTCCTATAATTAGAACAATTGCGCCTTTTGTTGCTGGTGCTGGAAGTATGCAATATTACAAATACATCCTTTATTGCGTTACGGGAGCAATTGTATGGGTTACAAGTATAACTTTTTTGGGTTACTTTTTAGGGCAAGTTACTTGGGTAAAAGAGAATTTTGAAAAGGTAGTATTATCTATAATTATCATTTCTATTCTTCCTATTCTTATTAAAATTATCAAGAATAAATATTTCAAAAAAACGACTTAAAAATAACATTTACCTAACATAGCATTAAGTAGTATGTTATTAATTTTGCCTTGTACTCTTCAAACTTCAAAAACATGAAAAAGAAAAATAAAAAACAGCTAAAATTTGGTCTTATTGGCCATAATATTAGTTATTCTTTTTCTGAAAAATATTTTACCGAAAAGTTTGAAATGGGGCATTTTGATAATTGCGAATATACTAATTATGATATTTCAAACATTAAATCCTTTTCGGATTTGATCCATGAAACAAAAGGATTAGTAGGTCTTAATATAACTATTCCCTATAAAGAAACCATAATTCCGTATTTAGACAAGTTGTCAAAAACTGCAAAAAAAATTGGTGCTGTAAACTGTGTAACTATTTCCAAAAAGAAAAAACTTAAAGGCTACAACACTGATTTCCATGGGTTCAAAAAATCTATACAACCCCTTCTTCAAGAACACCACAAAAAAGCATTAATATTAGGTACTGGAGGAGCAAGTAAAGCGGTAGCTTATGCGCTACGAAAATTAAAAATCGAATATGATTTTGTCTCCCGAACACCAGACGAATTTCAATTTGATTATACAGATATAAACGCTGAAATTTTCGAGGAATATCATATTATTATCAATACAACACCTGTTGGTACGTTTCCTAATGTGATCGAATGTCCTGATTTAAATTATTCTTTATTTACCAAAAAACATATTGCGTTTGACTTAGTTTACAATCCGGAAGAATCTACTTTTTTGAAAAATGCAAAAGAGCATGGTGCAAAAACTAAAAACGGATATGACATGTTGGTTTTTCAGGCAGAAAAAGCTTGGAAGATTTGGAATGAGTAGATTGGCACGCAGATAACACAGATTTTCAAGCGCGGATTTAAACGGATTTTTTATTAAAACATATATACTTTGTGTTGATTTAGGCGTTTCACTTCGCAGAGATAACACGGTATTTAAACCCAAATAACACAAAGTTTTTAAGGTTTAGTTTGTCATGCTGTTAAGTAGCTCATTTATATCATCCTTGCGGAATTTATATTATTCATTTCATTAGTTACCGATATTTCATAATAAAAGGCAATTCAAAATAACTTTGAAATAAGTACAAACCAAAACTTCTCAAAAAATACAATCCCAAGAAAGCCTTTTGATAACTATCTAACCCCGATAGAAGCGACGCCTTGCAAAGCGTATAGCGGGAAAATGGAACCCATAAAAGCCAAAACCATTCGTTTCAAAGAAAAAAACACATAATTAGTCGTTTTTTTTTGAATTTTCGTGGTGCTTTACTATCTTCACGCCTTAATAGTAACCTTAAGCATTTACACAATGTCAGAAGCACAACATGATAACCTGCAAAACGCAGACGGACAAGACCCAATTGAACAACAAGTTGAGGTACAAATTGATACTCCAATCGAAGCGCAAGAAGAAGCTTTAACAAGCAATCAATCGGTTTTAGAAGAGATTGATAATTCGAATGCAGAAGAAAACGAAGATGATTCGGTAAAAGAAAAGCATGAAATTGAAATGCTTGATTATGACGCCTTATCGATGGAAGAATTAACCGATGAACTTGAAAAATTAGTTACCAATGAAAAAGTCATGGCAATTAAAGACCATGCTGAAGGAATTAGAAAGGCTTTTTCAGACAAATACCATCATTTTATTGACGAAAAAAGAGAAGAATTTAATGCACAAAACAATGAAGAAGGTGTTGAGTTTGAATATCATTTTCCGTTAAAAAATAAATTTGACTCGATATTTAATACTTATAAAACCAACAAAACCAAACATTTTAAACAATTACAAAACAATTTAGAACACAACTTTGCGGTTCGTGAAGCGTTGATTGAAGAGTTAAAACAATTGATTGATTCTGGAGATTCATCAATTGGTGATATGTTTAAAAAGGCAAATGATATTCGTGACCGTTGGAAAAATGCAGGAGCAATTCCGAGAGATAAATACAATATTCTTTGGAACAACTACCATTTTCATATGGAGCGTTTTTACGATGTTATCCATTTAGATAAAGAAGCGCGCGATTTAGATCTAAAAAATAATTTAGAGCAAAAACAACAAATAATTACCAAAGCAACTGCTTTATTGAATGAAGAAGATGTAATGAAAGCTTTTCGCGAATTGCAATTATTACACCGTGTTTGGAAAGAAGAAATTGGTCCGGTTGACAGAGAGCATAGAGAAGTGATTTGGAATGAATTTAGCGAAATTACCAAACAAATGCACGACAAGCGTGAAGCTTTATATGCACTTGCAAGAGGTAAAGAAACCGAAAATTTAGCGCTTAAAAACGAAATAATAGTTCAAATTGAAGCTTTAGGAACTGAAAAAATAGATTCACATAGCGGTTGGCAAGGACAAATTAAAAAACTTGAAGCGTTACGCGAAGCCTTTTTTAAAGCCGGAAAAGTTCCTGCAGAAGTAACTGAAGAAACTTGGGCCAAATTTAAAAATGCAGTAAGAGCATTTAATGTGCATAAAAATGTTTTTTATAAAGACATTAAGCACGAACAAAATGACAACTTAGCTAAAAAAATAGCTTTAGTTGAAAAAGCGAAATCATTGCAAGAAAGTAACGATTTTAATGCTACTACTCCAATCATGAAAAAAATTCAAGACGATTGGAAAAAAATTGGACATGTACCTCGCAAATATTCAGATAGCATTTGGAACGACTTTAAACTTGCTTGTAATGCTTATTTTGATCGAATGCACGAAGCTAGAAATGCAGAAACTAGCGAAGAAGTTGAAGCGTTTGAAAAGAAAAAAGCTTTCTTAGACGAATTGAAAGATTTTACCCTTTCGGGAGAACATAAAGCCGATTTAGAGGCTATAAAAGCGCATATAGCTACTTGGAAAACTTTTGGAAAAGTGCCTTTTAATCGCAGACACATTGAAGGTAAATTCAACAAAATTTTAGATGCCTTGTTTGAAAAACTAAGTATGTCTAAAAAAGATACTGAAATGATGCGTTTTAGCAACCGTTTAGAGCAATTGAGTGAAAACGACAACAAACGTGCCTTGGAACAAGAACAATTCTTTATTAGAAAGAAAATTGATGAAGTTCAAAGTGAAATTTTCCAATTAGAAAACAACATTCAGTTTATTAGTAGCAGTTCTAAAGGTGAAAATCCATTCATCAAAGAAGTTCAAAAAAGTATTGAACGCCACAAAGACGATTTGAAATTGTGGAAAGAAAAACTGCAGCAAATTAAAAATATGTAAAATGAATCCCGAGTGAAAGCTCGGGATTTTTTTTTAAAACTCGTATTCTCGTTCCACTTTTGCTATTCTAACTTTATAATTTTTATACCATGTTGTTCTTCCATTTTCTTGAGCTTCAAGATGCTCCATATTGGTTTTCCATTTTTGAATAGCATCTAAACTATCCCAATAGGAAACAGTGATTCCTATTTCATTTCTAGCACTTTCCACACCCATAAATCCAGGTTGGGCTTTGGCTAATTCAACCATTTTATTGGCCATTTCTGTATAACCTGCTTCTAATTCAGTTCTAGTGGAGGTAAAAATTACTGCGTAATACATATGAATTGTAAATTAAAGTTTCTTCGCTTCTTCCCAAAAAATATCCATTTCTGCTAAAGTCATGTCCATTAATGGCTTACCTATTTCAGAAGCTTTACTTTCTAAATATTGGAAACGCTTGATGAATTTTTTATTGGTGCGTTCTAAAGCGTCTTCAGGGTTTACTTTTAAAAATCTTGCGTAATTTATCATAGAGAACAATACATCGCCAAATTCGGCTTCAATTTTTTCTTGATTGCCAGATTGTACCTCAACTTGGAGTTCTTGCAATTCTTCTTGCACTTTATCCCAAACTTGATGCGGTTCTTCCCAATCAAATCCTACTCCTTTCACTTTATCCTGAATGCGACTTGCTTTTACTAATGCAGGTAAACTTTTTGGAACACCTTCTAAAACTGATTTCTTGCCTTCTTTTAGTTTTAGTTTTTCCCAATTTTGTTTTACTTCTTCTTCATCAGAGACTACCACATCACCATAAATATGTGGATGACGATCGATTAATTTATCACAGATAGAATTGGCCACATCACCTATATCAAATGCATTGGTTTCACTTCCAATTTTCGCATAAAAAACAATGTGTAGCAACACATCTCCCAACTCTTTCTTGATTTCCTGTAAATCGTTATCAAGAATTGCATCACCTAGTTCGTAGGTTTCTTCAATTGTTAAATGACGAAGACTTTCGAGTGTTTGCTTTTTATCCCAAGGGCATTTTTCGCGCAAATCATCCATAATATCTAAAAGTCGATTGAAAGCTTGTAGTTGTTCTTGGCGTGTGTTCATGTTTTTATTTTTTGTTTCAAGTTCCAAGTTTCAGGTTTGAGGTTTGAAAATGCACTTAAACTTATTCTTGTTTCTGTAAAAATAAAAAATCCCACGTGGAAAACGCAGGATTTAAACTATAATTTTTCAACTACTTATTCTGCAGCTGGTGTATCTTCTTCTTTAGATAAAGCTTCTAAAGTAACAAAACCCTTTGGTTGTAATAAATTATACCAGTTTAAGATTTTTTTGATATCCGATGTATATACTCGATCTTCATCAAATTCTGGTAAAATTTCTCTGAAATAAGCTTTTAATGTTGCATCATCTTCTTTGTGAGAAATGGCTGGTCCGTCATTTTCTTTAGTTGCAATAGCTTTTAATACTTCAGCTAAACGTACTTCTTCAGAATAGGTATATACCGCAATTTCAGACAACAAACTCACATTAGCTCTCATGCCTACTGTAATTTTTTTTCCGTCTAATAAAGATTCTGCAACAAAACCTGTACGGGTTTGAATTTTTAATTCATATAATCCTGGTTTTCCAGAAACAGCTAATATTTTTTGAATGCTCATGTTTGTTTTAATTATGGTTGGCAAATATATTATTTTAAAGTAAAAAGTGAAAAGTAAAAAGTGAAAAGTTTAGTTAAACTTTTAAAAGTGACTAATTACAATTTAACGGCCTTTTTTGTTTGCATATTTCATTTTATAATCGGGTCTGGCTTTACCTTCCATAATATTTTGTAATTTCTTACCAATTAATTTCTTTTTCAACATGGATAAATGATCGGTAAATAAAATTCCTTCAATATGGTCATATTCATGTTGGATAACGCGCGCAATTAAACCATTATACACTTCTGTTTTCTTATTGAAATCTTCATCAAAATATTCAATAGTAATAGTATCATGACGAAAAACATCTTCCCGAACATCTGGAATACTTAAACAACCTTCATTAAATCCCCAAATATCACCTTCTTCTTTGATAATTTTTGCATTAATGAACGTCTTTTTGAACTCTTTCATTAAAGCCGCTTCTTCTTTAGAAACATCATCACTATCACTAAAAGGTTCAGTATCTACAATAAATAAACGAATAGGCAGCCCAACTTGAGGAGCCGCTAATCCAACTCCGTGTGCATGATACATTGTATCATACATATTCGCAATTGTCTCTTTAAGATTTGGATATTCCTGAGAAATGTCTTCGCAAACTTTTCGTAAAACAGGTTCTCCGTATCCGTATATTGGTAAAATCATAGTGTTCTGTGTTCAGTATTAAGTGTTCAGTATTTTTTTTGCAAAAGTACTATTTTTTATAATGTAAATAATCTTGAAGCATAATTGTTGCGGCAATTTCGTCTACCAAAGCTTTATTTTGACGTTGTTTCTTATTCAATCCACTATCAATCATCGTTTGAAAAGCCATTTTTGAGGTAAAACGTTCGTCAACCCTATCAAGAGGAATCTCTGAAAAAGCAGCTTTAAATTTAGCCACAAAAGCATTAATTATTTCAGCACTTTGAGAAGGTGTTCCGTCCATTTGTTTAGGTTCGCCAACAATTACGCGCTCAACTTTCTCTTTTGAAAAATAGTCTTTTAAAAAAGCAATTGCCGTTTCAGATGGAATTGTGGTAAGCCCAAAAGCTATCATTTGCATTTCATCGGTAACCGCAATACCCGTTCGTTTGATTCCGTAATCGATGGCTAAAATTCGTGGCATTTTTTTTACAAAAATAAAGGTTTTATACGAATAAATTGATTCTAAAGGTAAACTATTCATTTTTTGGATAACCATAAATAAATTATCTTTGTAGCACAAATTATGAGAACCATGACCAATTTACAATCTACAATAGAACAAGCTTGGGAAAACCGTGCTTTATTACAAGAAGAAACTACGCAAAAAGCAATAAGAGAGGTTATCGAATTATTAGATAGCGGAACACTTCGTGTGGCTGAACCAACAACAGATGGTTGGCAAGTAAACGAATGGGTAAAAAAAGCTGTGGTAATGTACTTCCCTATTCAAAAAATGGAAACTTGGGAATCGGGTATTTTTGAATACCACGATAAAATGTTGTTGAAACGCAATTATGCTGAAAAAGGCATTCGTGTCGTACCAAATGCGGTTGCAAGATATGGCGCTTACATTTCGAGTGGAGTTATTTTAATGCCAAGTTATGTCAATATTGGTGCTTATGTAGATGAAGGAACAATGGTTGATACATGGGCAACAGTGGGAAGTTGTGCGCAAATAGGAAAACATGTTCACCTTTCTGGTGGTGTTGGAATTGGTGGTGTTTTAGAACCCTTACAAGCGGCACCTGTAATTATTGAAGATGGCGCTTTCATAGGTTCTAGATGTATTGTGGTAGAGGGTGTTCACGTAGGAAAAGAAGCGGTTTTGGGTGCAAATGTTTGCCTAACCGGTTCTACTAAAATTATTGATGTTACAGGTGACGAACCAATTGAATATAAAGGAGTTGTTCCAGCTCGATCGGTTGTAATTCCAGGAAGTTATACAAAAAAATTCCCTGCTGGGGATTACCAAGTGCCTTGTGCCATCATCATTGGACAAAGAAAACCTTCAACCGATTTGAAGACATCTTTAAATGATGCGTTGAGAGAATATAACGTAGCGGTTTAATATAACTATTTAAAAAACTACAAATTTCTATTATGCAAAATTATTTTGAAAGTGTAAAACTATTTTTTAAACGTTTTTTGATTGTCCTTTTTATGTATCAAATATGTAGATTTTTATTCTACTTTTTTAATAGAAATGCATTTGAAAACATTACTGCTAAAGGTTTTTTAGGCGGTATTCATTTTGATTTATCAGCTATTGCTTATATCAATATGCTTTTTGCATTATTACACTTTGTACCAGGAAATTTTAAATATAAATCGAACTATCAAAGGTTTTTGAAAATTAGTTTCTTCATTGTAAATTTAATTTTCATTTTAACGAATTTTGTTGATTTCGAATATTACAAATTCACTGGAAGAAGAAGTACTTTTGGCATGATTACAGCAAGTGGAATGGAAAATGAAATTGGTGGATTAATCTTCTCTTTTTTAGTTGAATTTTGGTATTTGCCTTTATTAGCGATTATTTTAGGATTTGGATTTTGGAAAATGACAGCTAATTTAAAAACGACGAGTGATCAAAGTACGAATTGGACTCAAATTGTCAAACAATCAGGATTTTTCATTTTTTTAATAGGTTTTCTTTTCTTATTAGGTCGAGGAGGAATACAAAAAAAACCAATAAAAATTGTTGATGCTGTGAATTATGGCTCGATTAATCAATCGGCAATTGTATTGAATACACCTTTTTGTATTCTAAAAACCATTGGTAAAAAAGAAACATTAGAATCACCAAAATACTTTTCAGAGACAGAATTAAACCAAATTTTCAATCCCATTACTGAAATAACTTCAACAGAAAATTCAAACAAAAAAAACGTAGTAATCATTATTTTAGAAAGCTTTGGACGAGAAAATATTCAACATGGACAAACACCTTTTTTAGATGGATTAATTGAAAAATCATTGTTTTTTGAAAACGGTTTTGCTAATGGAAAACTGTCGATTGATGCTGTTCCTTCTACCCTTTCAAGTATTCCAAGTTTGATGAACAATTCGTTAATTACATCAAGTTATTCTATTAATGAAGTGTATGGTTTGCCGAAAATATTAAAAGCAAATGGTTATCAAACCGCATTTTTTCATGGCGCTTTTAACGGAAGTCAGAATTTTGATCAATATTGCAAAGTAGCAGGTTTTGATACTTATTTTGGGAAAAATGAATATATAGGTCCAGAAGCTTATGATGGAAGATGGGGCATATTTGATGAAGAATTTATGCAATATTTTTCTACCAAAATGACCGAATTTAAACAACCGTTTTTCAGTACAATTTTTACTATTTCATCTCATAATCCATACATTATTCCTGAAAAATACAAAGGTAAGTTTCCAAAAGGAACTACTAAAATTCAAGAAAGTATTGCCTATTCTGATTTTGCCTTGAAACGCTTTTTTGAAACGGCATCTAAAGAAAATTGGTATAAAAACACATTATTTGTAATAACAGCAGACCATACATCATCAGAACCAACAGAGAAAAAGTTCAAAACAAATGTTGGAAAATTCAGAATTCCAATCTTATTTTTTGACCCTTCAAATCCTTTAATGGTTGGAAAAAATGAAAAAAATTTACAACAAATTGACATTATGCCTTCGATAATTGATTATTTGAATATTAGAAGCAAAATGGTTACTTATGGAAAATCATATCGGTCTGAAAAAGATTTTGTCGTGTATTATTTAGATAACATTTATCATTATATTTCAGGTAATTATTATTTGGCTTTTGACGGAAAAAAATCAATAGCAATGTACGATTTTAAGAAAGATGAATTACTAAAAACCAATGTAATCAAAACCGAAAAAGCAAAAGCAACCGAAATGGAACGGTTTATAAAAGCGTATATTCAATCCTTTAATGAACGAATGATTGGAAATGAATTAACTTTGATAAAATAAAAACAATTTGTAATGAATAGGATTTTGGTTATTCAACATAAAATGATTGGCGATGTTTTGATTACTAGCATCATTTGTAACAATCTGAAAAAAGCATATCCAAATGCACAAATTGATTATTTAGTTAATGATAACACAATCGATGTTTTAAAGGGCAACCCTAATATTGATTCTTTAATCATCTTTAAAAAAAACCATCAAAATAGTACTTACGAACTTATAAAATTTGCTTTAGGATTAAGAAAAAACAAATACGATTTAGTTATCGATGCTTATTCTAAATTACAAAGTTGGATAATTGTCTTATTGTGTGGAGGTAAAAGAAAAATTTCATATAAAAAAATTGGGCGCACATTTTTATATGATGACAACATCCCATATGCTGAAAACCCATCAAGTAACCTTGGACTTGCAATTGAAAGAAGACTTTCTCTTTTATCACCTTTAAAATTTGATTTTGAACTTGATCCAAATCCTAAACTATTTTTAGACCGCTTAGAAATTGAATTGGCAGACAAAATTTTTGAAAAACACAGAGTAAATTCGTTAAAAAAAACAATAATGATAAGTTTACTAGGAAGTGAAAAACTTAAAACTTATCCTCTTCAATATATGACAGAAATTATAGATTTTATTTCTGATCATTACAATGTTAACATACTCTTTAATTATTTTCCAAAACAGCTTGAAGAAGCTAAAATCGTTTTTGATAGTTGTAAAAAAAGCACGCAAAAGAATATTTATTTTGATTTACTAGGCTCTAATTTGCGAGAATATATTGCAATTATGAATAAGTGCGATATAATTGTTGGTAATGATGGTGGCGCCATAAATCTTGCAAAAGCACTTAACAAACCTTCTTTTATTATATTTTCTCCATGGATAGAGAAAAAAATCTGGGCTACGTTTGAAGATGGCAAAAAACATCTGTCGATTCATTTGAATGATGTTTTACCCAATTTAATTGTTAATATAGCTGAAAAAGAATTAAAAGAAAACTCTTTACAACTTTACAAAAAATTGGAACCAAAATTTATAATTGAAAAAATTACTCCTTTTTTAGATTCTCACCTTTTATAATTCCTGTTGATATCCAAGTAATATTGTTTTTTATATTATATGCTCTTAATGCTAAATTCTTATTCCATTCTTCTTGATTAAAATAAGCACGTTCATGATCTAAATGAATACAAATTGCACTGTAACGAATTTGTTTAGATAAAATTCCTAAATTTAATAAACGCTCTCCTAGTTCTCTATCCAATCCACCATATTTCATATCTTCATTAAAGCCATTAACAGCAAGTAAATCTTTCTTAAAACAAGAAGTATTATGCCCATTGAAGGTTCTTTTTGTTGGAGTTAACCAATTCATAAAAGTAGTAAAAAGTTGACTTTTTTTTAGTTTAGACAATTTAAAACTTATTGAAACACCTTTTTTTAGTAACCAAAAAACTGAAAAACACTGTTGCCTTTTAATATTTTCTAATGAAATAGATTTAGAAGCTTCCATTGGTAATTTAAAATAACCTCCAGACAAGAAATAACCTTCTTCTTTGTGTTTTAAGTGTTTATCAATAAAATCATTACGTGGAATACAATCGCCATCAGTAAAAAGCAAATAATCGGTATTGGTTTTTAGAATGGCTTTATTCAATATTTTGCATTTTTGAAAACCACTATCTTCTTGCCAAACATGAACAAGAGGATATTTAAAGCTGTTTTGGAAATGATCAATTAAAAATTTGGTTTTCTCATTTGAACCATCATCTGCAATTATCAATTCAAAATCTTGCTCTGATTGAACACTATACCCAGTTAGGACTTTTTCAAGCCATTTTTCAGAATTGTATGTTGAGATTATTACAGATAATTTCATAAAAGATATAAAGGGTGAAAAATACTACTTTTTCCAGAACTTTAATTTCTTTTTTAATCTTTTTTTTCGGTGAAATTTATATTGAAATGATTCTGTCATTTTCCAAAGAGTTTCAAAAACCAATGATTCTTTTTCATTAATTAATTGTGCATATTGTTTACTCATAATGGCAATCATTTCTTTTTGTGGGGTTAAATGAGATAAATTTTTCATTCTTGTCTCAAAATCAATTTTTTGGTGAAACTTCATTCGATTTAAATCCACTAAAAAAAACGAATAGGATGCATCACTATGTTTACGAATTAGTGTGTTTCCTGGTGAATGATCTAAAAATTCAATCCCTTTTTCGTGTAATTCATAACAGAATTGAGTAAACTTACATATTAGATTCTCACGATCCTCAAAAAACATATTTTGTACAACTTCTCTAAACTCAACAACATTTTCCAAATGTTCACTCACATAAAAACTATCTTTCAATCCCATAAAACCGATGCTCTCGTAATAAGCAATGGGAGCTGGAGTACCAATTTGCATAGCAACTAATCTAGAAGCAAATTCAAATGAACGTTGTGCTTTTGATTTTCTAAAAAAACGATAAATAATTTTATTAATATAATTAGGCCTTTTAAAGGATTTTATATTTAAAGTTGTGGTTGCTAATTCAAATATTTTGATTGTGTTTCGATTACCCACTACAAAATTTTGTCCATTCTGTTCAAAATTTAGAATGCATTTATCGATTTCGCTTTCAATTGAATTATAAATATTGTTGAATTCCTTTATCACAGCCAGTTATTTTATTTTTGATAGTATTTTCTTGAATCAAATTATTTATTCCTAAATTATCTTTTGATTTTTCATGATGATAGATATGAAATACTACACCACAATATCGAAGTCTTCGTCCTTTTACACCATTATTTCCAAGCCTAATTGCTAGATCAGAATCTTCTCTACCCCAACCTTCAAAAGCTTCATTATATCCATTTATAGCAATAAAATCTTTTCTCCAAAAAGAAACATTACACCCCCTAAACTTTTTTGAAATACCAAAATGCGGTAAATACAATCTTGAAAGGAATGGAATATTTAAAGTGCGGGTTTTATTTTTAATCTCTTTTGAAAATAGGGAAAAAAATATTTTTTTATTTTTAATCACAGTATCAACATGCTGTGGCAAAATATTTACTCGAGAACCATAGAGATAAATTCCAGTCTCAGCATTATTAATATGATCTTTAATGAAATTCTTATGTAATATACAATCGCCATCGACTTGAATGATATAATCAGCAGTAGATTGAGCAATAGACTTATTCAATATTTTAGATTTCCGGAAACCTTTATCTTCTTGCCAGTAATGATTAATAGTCAAATTATTCATTGCTTGAAATTTATGAATTAATTCGGTCGTTCTTTCATCAGATCCATCATCGGCAATTAATACAACATCGGGAGTAACCGTTTGAATCAAAATACTATTTAGTATCAATTCTAAAGCTTCAGGCCAGTTATAAGTTGAAATTAATAATGCTGTTTTCATTTATTTTATTTTTTAAATAAAAATTTAAACCATTGACCAAAATTCTTTTTTTTTAAATAAAATTTGGATGGTGCAAAGTTATTATTATCAAAATTATGAATTGCTTCACTAATTGTATTTCCTTTTACAAAATTTAATTTTTTCCATTTATGTGGTTCTAAATAAAATAAATTTGTAAGTGATTTATAATTATCAATAGTTGCAGATTTCCATTTTTCTAAAAAATGAGGATTTATTTCATCTTTATGTCCCCAATTATTAAATTTGAATTCTAATTCTTTTTCATCTCTTGATAACGTTTCGTGAAACATTAAATGTTTAGTATAAATTATTCGCTTTCTTATATTTCGCCCTACTTTATAGTTTGGAAAATTTGTTGCTGTCATACATTTAGAAGCACAATCTATATACAAAAATCCAGTTTCAACTTGTTCATATATATTAATTAGAAAGGTAGCGATTTGAATTGTCTCATTTTGT
>JAGOAL010000005.1 GCA_017983975.1 Flavobacterium sp. | reverse complement strand
AGTAACTTCTCCTCTGAACAATGTAGCTTCTGGTGATACTATTTCTAAAATCATTTTTTTTATGCTTTAGGCTTTAAGCTTTAGGCTTTAAGCTATTAAAATTATGCCTCTGCTAACATTTTTTGTCCAGCTTCGATAGCTTCTTCGATAGTACCTTTAAGGTTAAACGCTGCTTCTGGTAAGTGATCTAATTCACCATCCATAATCATGTTAAATCCTTTGATAGTTTCTTTAATATCAACCAATACTCCAGGAATACCTGTAAATTGCTCCGCTACGTGGAAAGGTTGAGATAAGAAACGTTGTACACGACGTGCACGAGATACTGATAATTTATCTTCTTCAGATAACTCTTCCATACCTAAGATGGCGATGATATCTTGTAATTGTTTGTATTTTTGAAGAATCTCTTTTACTCTTTGAGCACAGTCATAATGTTCTGCACCTAAGATTTCTGGAGTTAAGATACGAGAAGTAGAATCTAATGGATCTACCGCTGGATAAATACCTAACTCAGCAATTTTACGAGACAATACTGTTGTTGCATCTAAGTGAGCAAACGTTGTTGCTGGTGCAGGGTCAGTTAAGTCATCCGCAGGTACATAAACCGCTTGAACTGAAGTAATAGATCCTTTTTTTGTTGAAGTAATACGCTCTTGCATCGCACCCATTTCAGTTGCTAATGTAGGTTGGTACCCTACCGCAGATGGCATACGACCTAATAAAGCCGATACTTCAGAACCTGCTTGTGTAAAACGGAAGATATTATCAACGAAGAATAATACATCTTTCCCTTGGTCAGAACCCGCTCCATCACGGAAATATTCTGCAATAGATAATCCTGAAAGTGCTACACGAGCACGAGCTCCAGGTGGCTCATTCATTTGTCCGAAAACGAAAGTAGCTTTTGACTCTCTCATTCCTGGCATATCAACTTTAGATAAATCCCATCCTCCATTTTCCATAGAGTGCATGAATTCATCACCATATTTTATAATTCCTGACTCAAGCATCTCACGAAGTAAGTCATTTCCTTCACGTGTTCTCTCTCCTACTCCTGCAAATACAGAAAGTCCACCGTGACCTTTTGCAATATTGTTAATCAACTCTTGAATCAATACTGTTTTACCTACTCCGGCACCACCAAATAATCCAATTTTTCCTCCTTTTGCATAAGGCTCAATAAGGTCGATTACTTTAATACCTGTAAATAAAACTTCAGAAGAAGTAGATAAGTCTTCAAATTTTGGTGCAGTTCTGTGAATTGGTAAACCGTTTGCTCCAGCTTTTGGTAAATCACCTAAACCATCAATTGCATCACCAATTACATTAAATAAACGACCAAAAACGTCTGCTCCAATTGGCATTTGAATTGGCGCACCAGTAGCAACTACTTCTACACCTCTTGCTAAACCATCTGTTGAGTCCATAGAAATGGTACGCACAGTGTTTTCACCAATGTGAGATTGAACTTCTAGTACTAATAAAGTACCGTCTTTTTTAGTGATTTCTAATGAATCGTAAATTTTAGGTAATTCAGTATTTGCGTCATTAAACACGACGTCAACAACTGGTCCGATAATTTGTGCAACTTTTCCTGTGATTCTAGACATTGCTTATGTATTTATTTAATAGCTAATTAATGTTGGAAATTGATGTATTTTTCCGAGTGCAAAGATAGTTTTTTTTGAAACAATTTTCCAATATATTTTTTGACTTTTTTACAATAAAAAAGCGAAATTATCCAATTTCGCTTTTAAAATGTTATTCTACTGTTACGGATTTTGCTAAATTTCTAGGCTGATCCACATTACAACCTCTTAAAACTGCAATATGATAGGACAAAAGCTGTAACGGAATTGTCGTTAACAACGGCGTAAAAGGCTCGTTAGTTTCTGGAATTTCAATAACATGATCTGCTAAAGCTCTAACTTGTGTATCGCCTTTAGTAACCACAGCAATAATTTTTCCGCTTCTCGATTTTATTTCTTGAATATTACTTACCACTTTGTCATAATGCCCTTTGTTTGGCGCAATTACAATGACCGGCATATGTTCATCAATCAAAGCGATAGGGCCGTGTTTCATTTCGGCTGCCGGATACCCTTCGGCATGGATGTATGAAATTTCTTTTAATTTCAAAGCACCTTCTAAGGCTACTGGAAAATTATAACCTCTACCCAAGTATAAACAATTGGTTGCGTCTTTATAAATTTCGGCAATTTGTTTGGCAACGTCATTAGTTGATAACGCTTCTTGTACTTTTTCTGGCATTAATTCTAATTCCAACAAATAGCGTTGGTAATCTGAATTTGGCATTGTTCCTTTTGCTTTGGCTAAACGAAGCGCTAATAATGTAAGGATTGTAATTTGAGTTGTAAATGCTTTTGTAGAAGCTACTCCGATTTCTGGACCCGCATGCGTGTATGCTCCTGCGTGGGTTTCACGAGAAATTGACGAACCTACTACGTTACATACTCCAAATACAAATGCGCCGTTTTCTTTCGCTAATTTGATTGCTGCTAACGTATCTGCTGTTTCACCTGATTGTGAAATTGCAATCACAACATCATCTTTATTGATGATTGGATTTCTGTATCTAAATTCGGAAGCATATTCTACCTCTACAGGAATTCTTGAAAATTCTTCTATGATGTATTCGGCCACTAATCCTGCGTGCCATGAAGTTCCACAAGCTACAATAAGGATTCGTTTTGCATTTAAGAATTTTTCTAAATTATCTTCAACGCCCGACATTTGGATAATTCCTTTGTTTGCTAAAAGTCTTCCTCTATAAGTATCTTTGATTACGCTTGGTTGTTCATAGATTTCTTTCATCATGAAATGATCGTAACCTCCTTTTTCAATTTGTTCCAAGTTTAATTGAAGCTCTTGAATATATGGGTCAACCAAAGAATCGTCTTTGATTTTTCTAACTTTTAATGGTTTGTGTAAACGCACAATTGCCATTTCTTCATCTTCTAGATAAATGGCATTTGAAGTATATTCTATAAAAGGAGTTGCATCAGATGCAATAAAAAATTCGTCTTCACCAATTCCTATTGCTAACGGACTTCCTAAACGGGCAACAACAATTTCATCTGGTTTTTCAACATCAATTACCGCAATTGCGTATGCACCAATTACTTGATTTAATGCAATTTGAACCGCTTTTCCTAATTTGCAATTTTCTTTTTTCTTAACCTCTTCGATTAAATTTACTAATACTTCCGTATCGGTATCCGATTTGAAAGTATAGCCTCTTTTAATTAGTTCTTGTTTTAATGGTTCATAATTTTCAATGATTCCATTATGTATGATGACTAATTTTCCAGAATTAGAAAAGTGTGGATGAGAGTTAACATCATTAGGAACTCCATGAGTTGCCCAACGCGTATGCCCCATTCCAATTTTACCAATAGTTGTTTTCTCACTTTCAGCTTTAGCTTCTAAATCAGAAACTTTTCCTTTGGTTTTTGATAATTTTAACTCTTTCCCGTCATATAAAACAATCCCCGCGCTATCATAACCGCGGTATTCTAAACGATGTAACCCTTTTATAATTACAGGATAAGCATCTCTATGACCTATATAAGCTACAATTCCACACATATGTTATTGGTTAGGTTTGGTAAAATATATTTCTAATTTTAATTTTTTAGCAACGTTTGGATCTCCAGCTGGCATATTGGTTCCATATAAAACCGTTCCTAAAGGACTCATAACTGACGAAACAGGAATAAATGGTACATTAGTAGTTCCTATATTAATAGGATGAGGATTGGCCGGATTAACGTAAGCATTGGCTGACGTATTAATATCTTCAATTACAGCTACGCCTAAACGTACATTATCGTCATAATCGGTGTTTTCATTTTTGATTAATTGACGAATGTATTCTGTTATTCTAACTTTATATTTGATTCCTCGCTTTCTGTTAAATTCATCTGCCAAAGTTTCTCTTTCAACAATTCCTCCGAACGAACTTTTATTTTTCTTAACATTTGAAGCGGTAGAATTATCAGCATAATAATCTAAAATTGGCTTATGATTTGTAGCATCAAAAACATAAATTCGTTCTGCTTCATTTTGATAGGGAGCTAACATAGCGTCTTTATCAACATAAAAAATCAAATTTGCTTCATTAACTAACCATTTATTTAGTTTCATTTTGATTCTTAAGTCATCTAACTCATCGGGAACGCCATTCCCAATAAATCCGCCTAAACCATCAGGTAATCCATAAACTAAATTGTTATTTTCATCAATTATTTTATCATCAGCTCCAAAAACATCAATAAAAGCAACCGAACCATTTCCTCCTTTTAAGTACAAACGATCATCACCAGTCACCTCATTTGAAGCTGTTAATTTTGTTTGATAAGCAGTAGATCTAGCATGTTCAATGAAATTGATCGAATTTGCTTTTTTACTACTGGTAGATTTATAACCCATTTGCAAGCTCAAAGTTCTTCTTATTTTTGGTGGATTTGGAACTTCGGTTGTAGGGGCTAATGTAGCAGCTTTAAAAATGATTTTAAACTCAGCAGTTGAAAAATCAAGCATAGCTAAAGCTCCTTGATCTGGCGTTATTTCTTGTACTTCAAACAATAAACCTCTAAAATAATTTTTAAATGAATTATTATTGAACAGCACTCCAGATGAAGCAGCATCTAGTATTTTTTGTTGGAAAAAACTATTCTTTAAATCTAACCATAATCCAGGCAATTTACGCTCTTTTATAACACGCAATGTAACATCATTTTGATCAGCTAAAACAGTTCCCGTGGCATTAACATATGCTCCATTTCCATCTGTCTTATAAATAAAAATTTCTTTATTACTAAATACAAATTCTTCGTTTTGAGCTACCTTAGTACTATTGTTTAATAACTCATTCCCTTTAAAAGCCTCTATTTGCGGCTTTTCATCCGAATAGTATTTTTGACCACTTTCAAAATCCGTTGCAGGGTCAAAATCTCTTAAAAAGTAACCGTTTTCATACACGTGCAGTTTAAATTTAGCCGTTTCAGAATAACCATAAACTGAATCTAATTCGTACACTCTTTCTCCTGCTTCTGTTGATGGTTTTAACGTGCTAAAATAAGGCACATATAAATAAACAGAATCAATTATAGGTTGATATCCGATAGTAGGATTTGCAGTAGTAAGTTCAACTTGACTTACAAATTGTGCTTTTGTTGTTCCAAAATAAGGGTCTTTATATATTCCTAATGCGTTGATAGGTAGATTATTAGATTGTACTGCCTCTGTAGCTTTTGAATAGGCTTTTAAACTTTCAACTTCATATTTTTCAAGGGCAAAATGATTATCATCAAGAAGATCTGAACCCATAGAATTAAAGTCTTTATCACAAGACACCAACGTAAATAAACCTACGACAAATGCAATTCCTTTTACTAAACTATTCTTCATATTATAAAACTTGATTCTTAATGAACAAAGGATAAACTTCCTTCATATTTTCTTTAGAGCCGAAAGGTAAAAAAGGTTTGTTTGAACTTTCTATAAATTTTGTTAAAGTTGGAGAAAGTGTTTCTGAACCCATAACTACTGCATCAGAATGCATTACTGAAAGTTTCATGATGTTCTCATAATTAGGTTTTTCAATCACCTCAACTGCTGCTGCTTCAATAGCATCAAAAAGTACTTTATCGAGTAATTTAGTATCTAATTCGCCATCAAAACCATGTTCGTATACCGAAGTAATAATCTTTGTTTCAGCAAAAATACCTTCGTCTTTGTAATAATGTTTCAAATATACCGGAAGCAAGGCAGCCATCCAACCGTGAACATGAATTACATCGGGAACCCAATTTAATTTTTTAACCGTCTCAACAACTCCTTTTGCAAAGAAAATTGCACGCTCGTCATTATCAGGATATAAAACTCCTTCTTCGTCTGAAAAAGTAGCTTTTCGTTTAAAATATTCATCGTTATCAATAAAATACACCTGAATTCTTTCTTTTGGAATTGAGGCTACTTTAATAATAAGAGGCATATCCATATCGTTTACCACTAAATTCATTCCAGATAAACGGATTACTTCATGTAATTGATGTCTTCTTTCGTTAATATTACCATATCTAGGCATAAAAATTCGTATTTGCCCTCCTAAATCATTAATCATTTTAGGCATTTCATACGATTGCAACGACACTTCGTTCTCTGCTAAATAAGGCACCACTTCAGATGATACATACAATATCCTCTTGTCTTCCATAATGTATTCTTGTTAATTATTGTTTTAAAAAACCTTGCAAAATTACAAAATTTTATGGATTTATCCACTAAAATAGTAAGTTTGCATTCGAATTAATCCGAATTAAAATGCTCATTTTTAACAAAAAGTCCGATTTAAGTGCTTTTTTAAGCCCCTTAACCCATCAAAACAAGTCAATTGGATTTGTCCCAACGATGGGAGCACTTCATGATGGGCATTTGTCTTTACTCAAAAAATCGCTTGAAGAAAACGATTTAACCGTAATGAGTATTTTTGTAAATCCTACACAATTTAACAATGCAGACGATCTAGAAAAATACCCAAGAACATTAGAGGAAGATGTAAAAAAGATGGGTAAAATTAGCGATTCTATTATTGTGTATGCTCCTTCGGTAAGTGATATTTATGAAGGAAACACCGTTTCGGAATCCTTTGAATATGACGGATTAGAACACCAAATGGAAGGCAAACACAGACCTGGTCATTTTGATGGCGTTGGAACAATTGTAAAGCGATTATTCGAAATTATTAAACCTACAATCGCTTATTTTGGAGAAAAAGATTTTCAACAATTACAAATTGTAAAAAAATTAGTAGCACTTTATGCCATTCCTGTTGAAATTATTGGCTGCCCAATTTTTAGAGAAGCGAATGGATTAGCCATGAGTTCAAGAAACGAAAGACTTTCTCCCGATGCAAGAAAAAAAGCAGCTGCTATATTTGAGATTCTTCAACAAGCAAAATTAAAATTTGCAAATCAATCTATTTCAGAAACGATTCAATTTGTACAAAATGAGTTTAAAAAACATCCCGAATTTGAATTAGAATATTTTGAAATCGCAGATGAAACAACACTTTTATCAACTGAAGTTAAAGAACCTACCAAAAAATACCGCGGTTTCATTGCTGTTTTTATCGAGAAAATTAGATTAATTGATAATATTTCACTAAATTAATTACCTTTGCATCATGCAAATTCAAGTAGTAAAATCAAAAATTCATAGAGTAACCGTAACCGGTGCCGATTTGAATTATATAGGAAGCATCACCATTGACGAAGCGCTAATGGAAGCTTCAAATATTATAGAAGGCGAAAAAGTTCAAATCGTAAACATCAATAATGGTGAGCGATTAGAAACGTATGCTATAAAAGGTCCAAGAAATACAGGCGAAATCACATTAAATGGTCCGGCGGCAAGAAAAGTGCACCGTGGCGATATCGTGATCATCATTTCGTATGGAATTATGGACTTTGAGGAAGCAAAACAATTCAAACCTACTTTAGTTTTTCCAAACGAAAAAGACAACTCCTTAACCTAATTTGAAAGCGACTATTCGTAAATTTTTAAGTTTACTTATTCCATTGTTTATTGGAATTGGTATTATTTATTATCAATTTACAACGCTTACTCCATCTGAACTTGATAAAATTAAAATTAGCTTTTTAAAAGCCGATTATTTTTATGTTTTTCTATCGCTGGTAGTGTCTCTTTTTGGTTATTGGTCTAGAGCTTATCGCTGGAAATTTGCCTTACAGCATCTAGGATATCGAACAAAATTTCACAATGATTTCATGACGGTTTGTGTTTCTTATTTGGTCAATTTAACCATTCCTCGTTCGGGCGAAATATCTAGAGCGGCACTACTAAAAAAATATGAAAAAGTACCTTTTGACAAAGCTTTTGGAACTGTTGTTGCCGAACGAATTGTAGATATGCTAATCTTTTTACTTTTTGTAATCATTGGTTTTGCCTCACAATTTGACACCATTTATACTTTTTTACTTGAAAAAAATCTACAATTTGAAACCCTATTATGGATTTCGTTAGGTGGTTTTTTACTTTTTGTACTTTTTATAATAGTATGGATTTATGCCGAATGGAAAATCATTATTAAACTCAAAGAAAAATTATCGGGTTTAATTGAAGGCATGCAAAGTATCTTAAAAATGAAAGACAAATGGAGTTATTTATTCCATTCATTTTTTATTTGGTTTTCCTATATCGTTATGTTTTATGTAACGATTTTTGCCTTACCTGAAACCGCAAACATCACGTTTGACGTGGTAATTATGGGATTTATTTTTGGAACATTGGCAGTCGGATTTACAAATGGTGGTTTAGGAGCATACCCGTTAGCTGTTGCCATGATTTTTTCTTTATACGGTATTTCAAATGATATTGGGGTAGCTTTTGGTTGGTTAATTTGGACTTCTCAAACGTTGCTAACTATAATTCTTGGTCTTTTATCTTATTTACTACTTCCTATTTTAAATAAGAAATAAATTAGTAAATTGCTCCAATCATTTAACCTAATAATTTCCTATGAAAATCAAACTGATTGCATGCCTTGTATTGCTTGCTAATACCTTTTTTGGCCAACGAATAGCTGAATCTATCGAAACTAAAAATATAGGAACTAGAACCTTCACGGTTGTTACTCCGCCTTCCTATGAATCAAATTCAGAAAAAAAATATCCAACACTGCTGTTATTAGATGGAGAGTATTTACTAGATCCGTTTGAAGGCGCTTTAAAATATGGAAATTATTGGGATGACCTGCCTGAAATGATTATTGTAGCCGTGAATCAAAACAACGGAGACACTCGTTTTAGCGATAGTGAATTTGACGATGCGGGATTTCCTTCTGGAACGGGTGCTCAATTTTTTGAATTTTTAGGGCAAGAGTTATTCCCTTACCTTGAATCGAAATATAGAACGTTGCCTTTTAGAGTAATCGCAGGGCATGATACTACTGCTGGTTTTTTAAATTTTTATTTATACAAAGACAATCCGGTCTTTAATGCCTATATTTCTTTAGCCCCAGAAATGGCTCCCGAAATGGAAAATCGCATTGCTGATCGACTTTCAAAAATAACAAAACCTATCTTCTATTATCAAGCAACAGGAGAAAGCGACTTGTCTGAAATTAATGAAAATGCGGCAGCATTAGACACAAATATTAAAGCGATTCCAAATCCAAAATTCAGTTATTTAAACGATGCTTTTAAAGGCGCATCGCACTACTCGTTGGTCGTTAAAGCAATTCCGAATGCACTGTATTTTATATTTGATGGTTACCAACCCATATCCATGATTGAATTTCAGCAAAAAATTATGCCGTTAGAAGCCGGTTATACCGATTATCTTATAAAAAAATATACCGATTTAAATGCTAAATTAGGATTACAAATTAAACCTAGATTGTCTGATTTTAAAGCAATTGAAGCAGCAATTATGAAAAATAAAGCATTTGGCGAATTTCAAACTTTAGCTACTTATGCTAATAAACATTATCCGAAAACAATTCTAGGAACCTATCACCAGGCAATGTATTATGAAAAAACAGGCAACTTCAAAAAAGCTTTAAAAGAATACCAAAAAGCTTTTACGCAAGAAGAAGTTAGAGAGTTAACCAAAGAATTTATGCTCAATAAAGCCGAAGCATTGAAAGGTAAAGAAGATAATCCAACAGAAGAAGCACCAACACTAACGCCTACCGAAGCACCTGCTGAAAAACAAGAATAAACATCATGAGCAAAGTAAAAACCGCTTTTTTCTGCCAAAATTGTGGCACCCAATATTCAAAATGGCAAGGACAATGTAATGCTTGTAAAGAATGGAATACCATCGTTGAAGAATTGGTCCAAAAAGAAGAAAAAGTAGCTTGGAAAACCACTTCTGCTTCTTCAAAAGCGGCTACCAAACCTTTACTGATTAAGGAAATTGACACCGCACAAGAAATCCGAATGAACACCACGGACAACGAACTGAATCGTGTTTTAGGTGGCGGATTGGTTCCAGGTTCTTTAACGTTATTAGGCGGTGAACCAGGCATTGGAAAAAGTACGTTGCTCTTACAAATTGCATTAAAATTACCTTATAAAACGCTTTATGTTTCCGGAGAAGAAAGCCAAAAGCAAATTAAAATGCGTGCCGAACGCATTACCTCAACCGGAGATAATTGCTACATTTTAACCGAAACCAAAACACAAAATATCTTTCGTCAAATTTTAGAAATTGAACCCGATATTGTGATTATCGATTCGATTCAAACACTGCATACCGATTATATTGAATCGTCTGCGGGAAGTATTTCTCAAATTAGGGAATGCACGGCTGAGTTGATTAAATATGCTAAAGAATCCAATGTGCCGGTTCTATTAATTGGACACATTACCAAAGACGGAACCATTGCTGGACCGAAGATTTTGGAACACATGGTCGATACCGTTTTACAATTTGAAGGCGATCGAAATCACGTGTATAGAATTTTACGTTCATTAAAAAACCGTTTTGGTTCTACTGCCGAATTAGGTATTTACGAAATGCAAGGTTCGGGTTTGCGCGAAGTGGATAACCCCTCTGAAATTTTGATTTCGCATAAAGACGAGCAACTTTCAGGAACTGCTATTGCTACTACTTTAGAAGGCATGCGTCCGTTGATGATTGAAATTCAAGCTTTGGTAAGCACGGCAGTTTATGGAACGCCGCAACGCAGCACCACGGGGTATAACGCCAAACGCTTGAACATGATTTTAGCCGTTTTAGAAAAACGCGCCGGATTTCGATTAGGCACCAAAGACGTGTTCTTAAACGTAACAGGAGGTATTTCAGTAGAAGACACCGCGATAGATTTAGCCGTTGTGGCTGCTATTTTATCCTCAAACGAAGACATTGCCATTGCAGAAGGTTTTTGCTTTGCGGGAGAAGTTGGACTTTCAGGCGAAATAAGACCTGTTAACCGCATTGAACAACGCATTCAAGAAGCCGAAAAATTAGGATTTACCACCATTTTTGTTTCCAAACACAATAAAATTTCCTTGAAAAACACGGGAATAAAAGTGGTTTTAGTAGCAAAGATTGAAGATGTAGTGAGTGAGTTGTTTGGGTAAAATTACTTCTTCACATATTCCAAAATATCGGCTGGTTGACAATCCAAAATTTCACAAATTGCTTCTAACGTAGTCAACCGAATTGCCTTTGCTTTCCCTGTTTTTATAATGGATAAATTAGCTGTTGTTATGCCAAGCTTTTCTGCCAATTCTGCCGAACGCATTTTTCTTTTGGCTAACATAACATCTAAATTGATGATGATTGGCATAATTAAAAAGTTAAATCGTTTTCTTCTTTTATACTCTTAGCGATAGTAAAAACTTCGCTCAAAACTAAGAAGAATAAACCTAATGAAAACAATAAAACAAAAGGATTCAATCCTAAACTCAATGAAATATTATTTTTTACTAATTCTAGAATGAAATTAGGGATTCCTCCTAATAAAGCAGATAAAATAATAACAAACCCTAATCTCTTCATTAGACTTACAATTTCCAGATCAAAAATAATTTTCAATTGAAACAAACGTAATAACTTTCTAAACAGAAACAAACCATAAATAATAAGTGAAGCTGAAAGACATAAAAACCCAAAAAGTACTTTAGTTTTTAAATCAACCACTTCTAAAATAGTGCCATTAATTTTAATTGGAATATCGAGGGGTTCGCTATCTAAAAAAACTACACCCATAAAAAATAATAAAAAAGGACTTGAA
This sequence comes from Flavobacterium sp., assembly GCA_017983975.1. Lineage (GTDB taxonomy): Bacteria > Bacteroidota > Bacteroidia > Flavobacteriales > Flavobacteriaceae > Flavobacterium. Next base: position 56,812 of record JAGOAL010000005.1, on the reverse strand, counting down.
AAAAGTGCTGTAATCCATACAAAATCGACAATGCCTTTCAAAAAATTTAATTTTCTCATCTCTTTACGTTTTAAAGTTCGAGACAAAAATATAAAAAATTATTGTTTTACAATAATAAAATATTAAATTTTGATAATTTTTTAAATCCCCTCCAACAACTCCAACGCCTTATTTACACTTTTTACATTATCAAAAGTCAGTAATAAACGTAAGCCGTTTTTAGTTTCTTTTTCTTTCATTTTACAAACGGTGCCGTTGCGTTGGGCAAATTGTAGTACGTTCATAAAACGGTTACTTTGGTAGAAATCACTTTGTTGGTCGCCAATAAAATAACCCACCATTTTACCTTGTTTCATGAGTAAACGCTCAATACCCATAGCAGTAGCTTTCCATTTGATACGCACACTATTGAGTAACGCAATCGCAGGTTTTGGTAAAGCGCCAAAGCGGTCAATTAATTTTTGTTCAAATTGTTGCAACGTAGCTTCGTCTTTAATTTGGCTCAACTCGTTGTATAAATTCAAACGCTCAGTAATGTTGTTGATGTATTCATCGGGGAACAGCAATTCAAAATCGGTATCAATTTGAATGTCTTTGACAAATTCTTTGGTTTCAATGTCATTTTCCTCTTGGTACAAGTCTTTGAATTCGTTTTCTTTCAACTCGTCAATGGCTTCGTTCATGATTTTTTGGTACGTATCAAAGCCAATTTCATTTATAAAACCACTTTGTTCACCGCCTAATAAATCGCCCGCACCACGAATTTCCAAATCCTTCATTGCAATATTAAAACCGCTTCCTAATTCGCTAAATTGTTCCAAAGCCGTAATACGCTTTTGCGCTTCACCTGTCATCATAGAATAAGGTGGCGTAATAAAATAACAAAACGCTTTTTTATTGCTTCTTCCTACCCGACCACGCATTTGGTGCAAATCAGACAAGCCGAAATTATTCGCATTATTGATAAAAATCGTATTCGCATTCGGCACATCTAAACCACTTTCGATAATGGTGGTGGCAACCAAAACGTCAAATTCGCCTTCCATAAACGCCAACATCAATTCTTCTAATTTTTTTCCCTCCATTTGACCGTGACCGATGCCCACTTTTGCTCCTGGAACCAAGCGCTGAATCATTCCGGCTACTTCTTTGATGTTTTCGATGCGGTTATTGATAAAAAACACTTGCCCACCCCGCTGAATTTCATAGGAAATCGCATCCCGAATGGCTTCTTCGTTAAAACGAATGACGTGTGTTTCAATGGGATAACGATTGGGCGGGGGCGTTGTAATTACTGATAAATCGCGCGCTGCCATCAATGAAAACTGCAACGTTCTCGGAATCGGAGTGGCAGTTAACGTCAAGGTATCAACGTTTGTAGCAATAGTTTTCAATTTGTCTTTTACGTTCACTCCAAATTTTTGTTCTTCGTCGATAATCAACAAACCTAAATCTTTAAAAACCACATTTTTATTCACCAATTGATGTGTTCCAATCAAAATATCGACTTTTCCTTCTTGCAATTTTTGAAGCGTTTCCGTTTTTTGTTTCGCCGTTCTAAATCGGTTTAGGTAACTCACAGTAACCGGCATATCTTTCAATCGTTCGGAAAACGTTCTAAAATGTTGATACGCCAAAATAGTCGTTGGTACTAAAATAGCAACTTGTTTCCCGTTGTCCACCGCTTTAAAAGCCGCACGAATCGCAACTTCTGTCTTTCCGAAACCTACATCGCCACAAACCAATCGGTCCATTGGACGCTCGCTTTCCATATCGGTTTTAACGTCTAAAGTGGCGGTAATTTGGTCGGGCGTATCTTCGTAAATGAACGAACTTTCCAATTCTTTTTGCAAATAACTATCGGGTGCAAACTGAAAACCTTTGTCTAATCTTCGCTTCGCATACAACTGAATTAGGTTGAACGCAATGTGTTTTACCCGTGCTTTTGTTTTTTGTTTTAAGGTTTTCCAGGCGTTGCTTCCCAATTTGTAAATCTTAGGAGGTGCGCCATCTTTCCCATTGTATTTTGAGATTTTATGCAGCGAATGAATGCTCACATACACAATATCGTTATCAGCATAGACCAATTTTATGGCTTCTTGCGTTTTGCCTTCGACCTGAATTTTTTGTAAACCACCAAATTTTCCAATCCCGTGATCAATGTGCGTAACATAATCACCCACCGACAACGAAGTCAATTCTTTTAACGTAATGGTTTGTTTTTTTGAATAGCCATTTTTGATGGAAAACTTATGATAACGCTCAAAAATTTGATGATCAGTATAACACGCGATTTGATTTTCTTCATCGATAAAACCTTCAAATAAAGGCAATACCATGGTTTTGTACTGCTTGCGAATACTTTCTGAATTTGCTTCGTCAATATCTTCAAAAATATCATGAAAACGACTCGCCTGATTTTCATTGGAACAGCATAAATAATTTTTATACCCGTTGAAATGATTCTCGCTCAAATTGTTCAACAACAAATCAAATTGTTTATTGAACGAAGGTTGTGGCTGAATGTGAAACTCGACTTTTTTATCGGTTTTGAAAACAGCATTGGCATGCAATTCGATTACCGAAAAATCAAGTGCGCGTTTTAAAAATTGTTTTTGATTTAAAAATAAATCTTCGGGTGGCGCATGCTGAATATCCTTGGATAATTTCTCAAAAGCTTCATTGGCCTTATCGAATAATTTATCCAATTGTTGTCCTAATAATTCGGTATTCTGAATTGCTAAAACTGTTTTTTCGTTGATATAATCTAAGAAACTTTCGCGGTTTTCTTGCAGTAATTTATTTTCAACATTGGGAATAATAGAAATCTTCTTTAATTTTTCGATCGATAATTGGGTTTCGACATCAAAACTTCGGATGCTGTCGATTTCGTTGCCGAAAAATTCGATTCGGTACGGATTATCATTGGAAAACGAAAACACATCAATAATTCCACCACGAACTGAGAATTCGCCCGGTTCGGTAACAAAATCTACTCGTTTGAAATTGTATTCAAAAAGTGTTTCGTTAATAAAATCTATGGACAATTTATCTTCCACGGATAATTTCAGCGTGTTTTTCTCTAATTCTTTTCGGGTAACCACTTTCTCGAAAATGGCTTCGGCATACGAAACAATGATGGCTGGTTTTTTGCGCGAATTGATTCTGTTTAGCACTTCAGCTCGAAGCAACACATTGGCGTTGTCGGTTTCTTCAATTTGATAAGGTCTTCGGTAAGAACTTGGGTAAAAAAGTACGTCTTCGGTATTGATTAATTGCTCTAAATCGTTTAAATAATACGCCGCGTCTTCTTTATTGTTGAATAAAATTAAAAAAGGAAGTTCAGCTTTTTTAAACAACGAATGCATCACAAAAGACAATGAAGAGCCAACCAAACCGGTCATTTGAGACTTTTGGCGTGCTGCGAATGTGCTTTCTAAAAGGGCAATCTTGGGTGACTTATCGTAAATGGATATAATATCGGATTTGCTCAAAATATATTATTTTACTTTATCTGAAATTTCCATTTTTTGCTGCATTAATTTCGGACGTGCATTGCGCGTTGTATCTAAAGCTTGCAACATTAAATCTTCACCAATTTCCTTTGGAATGGCTTTTTTAATGATGATTTCGTCCCATTGGCTATATAAACCTTTTATTTCTTCGTTGATTTCAGGAATTAATTTGGCTACTTTTTGCTCTGGAATTACATTCAAGTGTAAATACATTTCTAACGATTTTAGCTTTGTATTTAATGCGGAAATTCGGCTTAGCACTTGTGGCTTATTATATTCAAACGGAATGGTTGTCACTAACGCATCCGCTTTTGTAGCAATGTTTTTTGTTTTTAATTGGAACGCAGAAAGTGTAGATTTTGGTTTCTGAAGCAACTCAATTTCAAACTGTCTCCAGGCGTTCCAAGTGTTTAATGTCGCAGTTACTTCGGGTCTTGCCGATGGAAATTGAAACTGCCACATTTTGGAAATATTTTTAAAAACCGCTTCGTTTTTTTGGGCAATTTTTTGGGCATCTATAAGGTGCTGTTTATCATCTTGACAGGAACTCAATGCAATTACAAAAAAAATAAAAGGGATAATAAAACGATTCATGGTTGAAAATTAAAAAACAAAGGTACAAATGTTTATAAAAACATACGTATAAACTGAAGATATCTTAACAGGGATTTGATAAACAATAGATTAACCATTCGGAATAGTAATTTTTTATTCGTTTTTTATGAATTATGAATTCAAAGCGGGGTTTTATTAAAAATATAACAAAAAAGTCGGTTTATTTTGATTCGAAAATGGTATATTTGTTTTCTATTTTTATGCTATCAAATGGACACGAAAATTTTAATAATTGGTGCTTGTGGTCAAATAGGCACTGAACTTACTGCGAAATTAAGAGCTACTTACGGAGTAAATAATGTAGTTGCTTCTGATATTCGAAAACTGAATAATGATGTAGTGAATAATGGTATTTTTGAAGTAATAAACGCATTAGATTACAATCAAATTGAGCACTTAATTGAGCAATATCATATTACCGATGTGTATTTGATGGCAGCCTTACTTTCGGCAACAGCAGAGAAAAATCCGGCATTTGCTTGGGATTTGAACATGAATTCATTGTTTCATGTTTTAAATTTAGCCAAAGCTGGAAAAATTAAAAAGATATTTTGGCCTTCGAGTATTGCGGTTTTTGGCCCTACAACACCGCGACACAATACGCCACAATATACCATTATGGAACCTTCTACGGTTTATGGTATTTCGAAACAAACTGGAGAACGTTGGTGTGAATATTATAACAAGCAATATGGAGTTGATGTTAGAAGCATTCGCTATCCAGGGTTAATTAGTTGGAGCACCGAAGCTGGTGGAGGAACTACCGATTACGCAGTAGACATTTATCACAAAGCCATTACAGATGGGAAATTCACTAGTTTTTTATCGGAAAACACAGAATTACCGATGATGTATATGGATGATGCAATAAAAGCAACTATCCAAATCATGCAAGCGCCTGTTGAGGAAATTAAAATACGTTCTTCGTACAATTTAGCTGCGATGAGTTTTACACCGAAGCAAATTGGCGAAGAAATTAAAAAACAGTATCCTAATTTTGAATTGAGCTATGAGCCAGATTTCCGTCAAAAGATTGCGGATAGTTGGCCTGCTAGCATTGATGATACTTCAGCAAGACAAGATTGGGGCTGGAAAAATGATTTTGATCTGACCACTATGACCGAAGATATGTTCAAAAATTTAAAAGAACATATTTATAAAAAGTAACTTATTTCTTTTCTAATAAAGCGTCTTCAATAGGCGCTTTTATTTTTACTACTTCATCGGTAGTATCGTTAGGAATTGTCATCGAAAGCACATAATGCTTTATTTTCCATTGTCCGTTTTCTTGCACCAAAACACCTGAACCGCGACAAATTTTCATTTGGGTATTTAACAATTCATCAAACCAAACTAATTTGCCATCTTCACTAAAATAAATATTACGCTCGATGGCTTTAAAACTCCATGCTCTTCCTCGGTCAAAATAAGGTTTTGCAAACGCTTGAAATTGTTTTTTGTTCCAATTTTCGGTTGCATCTGTACCTATATAAATTGATTCTTCGGCCATGGCGCTAAAATAAGCATCAAAATTAGCTTCAGCAGCTGCTTTGTGCCAATTGTTTAAAAAAACCGTAATGATTTGTTTTTCTGATTGCAGCTTCACTTCGGATGGTTTGCAAGAGAACGTTACTATTGTTAAAAATAGGATGATTAGTTTTTTCATAATTTTTCGTTTTTCCCCTCCTTTGGAGGGGTGCCCTTGGGCGGGGTGGTTATTAATTATATTTATATTCGGTAATAATAAATTGTTCTAAGTCTCTTATAACATTTTCAGTATCAAAAAGCATTTTTGTTGTTGAAATTCTGAATACTTTTAAACCTAAATTTTTAAGATAAGACTCTCTTTTTGAATCATATTCCTCTTGAAAGTTATGAATTTCCCCATCTATTTCTACCACTAAACCAAGTGCCTTTACATAAAAATCAACAATGTAATTACCTATGACTCTCTGTCTATCAAAATCGATATTCCAAAAAGATTTATTTCTTACTTCTTTCCAAAATACCACTTCTGAAAAATTTCCTGCTTTTCTAAGTGCGTTTGCTCTACTTTTTAAAGAAGCATTATAAGGTAAATTTAATACAAAATTTTTCTTTATTGGAATGTTATGAATTATGGTTAAGATTTCTTCTTGCATTTATTCCTATTTTATTCAACGTAAAAACCACCCCGCCTTACAGGCACCCCTCCAAAGGAGGGGAAACATCTAATTTATAAAATATTAATTACAATTGTTTTAATATTCACAAATTCTTTGATGCCTTCCTCAGATAATTCTCTTCCATATCCTGATTTTTTGATGCCTCCAAAAGGTAATCTTGGATCTGATTTTACCATTTCGTTGATAAAAACAGCTCCTTCCTTAAAAGCTGAAATTTTGGTTTTGATGAAGTCTATGTCTGTTGTGAAAATTGAAACCCCTAAACCAAATTGAGATTCATTACTTAAAGCAATCGCTTCTTCAATGGTTTTAAAGGTTGTAATTGCTGCCACCGGCCCGAAGGTTTCTTCTTGAAAAACAGGCATTTGAGAGGTTACATTCGTTAAAATAGTAGGTTCATAAAATGCATTATTTCTTTTGCCTCCGAGAATTAATTGAGCTCCCATTTGAATCGATTGTTGTACTTGCTTTTCTAATTCTTCAGTTAAATCTACTCGTGCTAGCGAAGCAATTTGTGTTTCTTTGTCTAGCGGATTTCCAATTTTTAAATTTTGCACCGCAACTTTGAATTTTTCAACAAAATCTTTAGCAATATTTTCATGAACTAAAAAACGTTTGGCGGCAATGCAGCTTTGACCTGCATTTTGCATGCGTGCATTTACTGCTGTTGCAACTACTTTATCAAGATTGGCATCTTCAAAAATGATAAAAGCGTTATTTCCTCCTAATTCTAATACGCATTTTTTCAACTGTTTTCCAGCTTCGGTGGCAACTGCAATTCCGGCTTGTTCGCTTCCGGTTAACGAAACTGCTTTGATGATTGGATTTGCAATAACGGCTGCAACTTCTTGACTAGAAATGGATAAATTTTGATAACAACCGTTAGGAAATCTTGCTTTTTCAAATATTGATTCGATAAATTCTGCGCATTTTGAAACATTACTCGCGTGTTTTACGACAACAGTATTTCCAGCAATTAATGTAGGAACCGCAAAACGAAACACTTGCCAAAACGGAAAATTCCAAGGCATTACACCAAGAATTACACCCATTGGCTCAAAAGTAACATAACTTTCCGAGGCTTCTGTTTTAATTATTTTTGGAGCTAAAAAAGGAGTAGAATTTTCATAATAATACGAACACAAAACGGCACATTTTTCAATTTCTGCAATGGATTGGGAAATTGGTTTATGCATTTCGGTGGTTATTGCTTTGGCATATTCTTCTTTATTCTCTAGAAGCAACGAAGCTAGCGCTGGCAAATAAGCCAAACGATCATTCAGGGATGTCTTTTCCCAAACTTGTAATGTAGTATTGGCTTTTTGTAGTATAGATTCCATAAAATTATTTCACTTAGTAAAGATACATTTTATTACTATTTTCACAAATAAATTAAAACCTGTTTTATTTAGACTACCTTGCGAAACCTCGTCTTATCGAGAAGCGCAATAAAATGGAAGATTCTTTTGAAGCTTTAATTGCAAGTTATATAGCAACAAAAGTAGGTGTGGTTGAAAATTTTATTGAACTCTCGTTAAGCAAACACTTAATTAGCAACTTATTAATGCTTCATCAAAATAACTTGTTAGTGCCAGCAGGGATTGGAAACGTGCAAAAACTTCAACAAAATCAGCTGGTTAGAAACGATGTTATTTATTGGTTAGACCGAAAAAATAATAATATTTATGAAAATGAATTTCTAACCCAAATTGAAGCATTTATTAGCTATTTAAACGAAAGTTGTTATGCCGGAATTACCGGTTATGAATTTCATTATTCACTATATGAAAAAGGCGCTTTTTATCGTAAGCATTTGGATCAATTTCAAGACAATTCAAGTCGGCAATTTTCTTTAATTAGTTATTTAAATTGTGAATGGGAAATAGCAGATGGAGGAGAATTATGCATTTATCAAGAAAACAACATTCAAAAAATTTCACCTACAAATGGTAAAACCATTTTCTTTAAAAGTAACGAACTCGTTCATGAAGTATTAACAACTCAAAAACAACGATTAAGCATTACTGGATGGCTAAAACGATAAAAAAATACTATTTTATTTAGAATTGTTTTAAATAAGCTGTTTTAAAGAAATAAATAACAAACGTTTATCTTTTGATTTTTGAGAATTAAATAATGCGATGTATATTTGTGGCTATTTTATAAATCTTAAAAATAAAAGCGATGCAATCGACACAATTTGATTATTTTCCAATCCTAATGCAATTAGGTTTAGCGGTTGGTTTTGTGGTTGGAACCATAATAATTTCAAATTTTTTAGGCCCAAAAAGAAGTTCGGCCAGCAAAGACAAAAACTTTGAATGTGGTATCGAGTCTGTTGGAAATGCACGTATTCCATTTTCTGTAAAATATTTCTTGGTAGCCATTCTGTTTGTTTTATTTGATGTTGAGGTTATTTTCTTATATCCTTGGGCAGTTAATTTCAAAGAATTAGGCATGGACGGAATGATCAAAATGGTTATTTTCATGTTATTGCTGTTAGTTGGATTTTTCTATATAATCAAAAAGAAAGCACTAGAGTGGGAATAAATTAACAATTGTTATGAGTACAAAAACAAATATGGTTGCTCCACCTGAAGGAGTTGTTGGAGAAGGGTTTTTTGCTACGAAACTAAATGATGTTGTTGGTTTAGCAAGAGCAAATTCGTTATGGCCATTGCCATTTGCCACTTCATGTTGTGGAATTGAATTTATGGCAACGATGGCTTCGCATTATGATTTAGCAAGATTTGGCTCAGAACGTGTGAGTTTTTCTCCTCGTCAAGCAGATATGCTAATGGTTATGGGAACTATTTCAAAAAAAATGGCGCCTATTTTACGTCAAGTTTACGAACAAATGTCAGAACCTCGCTGGGTAATTGCTGTTGGGGCTTGTGCTTCTTCAGGAGGTGTTTTTGACACATACTCAGTACTTCAAGGAATTGATAAAGTAATACCGGTAGATGTTTATGTGCCTGGTTGTCCTCCAAGACCTGAACAAATTGTAGATGGCGTAATGCAATTACAAGAATTGGTTAAAAACGAATCCGTAAGACGTAGAAACTCTCCAGAATATAAAGAATTATTAGCTTCTTACAACCTATAAAAATGGCTATAGAAACGGCACTTATACAAGAAAAAATGGAACAAAAGTTTGCAAACAAGGTGTCAAACTTTGGCATGCAAAAAGATATTTTTTCTTTTGAAGTCACTTCAGATTCAATTCGCGAAGTGATTCTTTTTCTTAAAGAAGAGGAAGATACTAATTTTCACTTTTTAACTGATCTATGCGGTGTTCACTATCCTGATAGTGATGTAGACCAACAATTTTGTGTAGTCTATCATTTACACAATTGGATAGAAAATACACGAATTAGAATAAAAACCTATTTGAACGGAGCGCAACCAGAAATAGCCTCAATTTCAGATATCTTTTTATCTTCTAATTGGATGGAACGTGAAACCTATGATTTTTACGGAATTAATTTCATGGGTCACCCACAGTTAAAGAGAATATTAAATATGGATGAAATGGTTTCGTTCCCTATGCGAAAAGAATTTCCAATGGAAGATAACGGAAGAACCGATAAAGATGATCGATTCTTTGGAAGAACAGCAAATTGCTAAATAACTATTTATAATTTTTCACATTTATAAAATGTCAGAACTATTATTACCACCTGAGCATCGATATGCTAAAATAATTAATGAAAAACGCAATGATGACGGCAGTGAGTATTCAATACTTAACTTAGGCCCAACGCATCCTGCCACCCACGGAATTTTTCAAAACATTCTATTAATGGATGGGGAACGAATTGTGGAAGCAGAACCTACGATTGGGTATATTCACCGTGCGTTTGAAAAAATTGCAGAAAATCGTCCTTTTTACCAAATTACGCCCTTAACAGACCGAATGAATTATTGTTCTTCGCCTATTAATAATATGGCGTGGTGGATGACGGTTGAAAAATTACTGGACATTGAAGTGCCAAAAAGAGCCCAATATTTAAGAGTAATTGTAATGGAATTAGCTCGAATTGCCGACCACATTATTTGCAACTCTATTTTAGGTGTAGATACCGGTGCTTATACTGGATTCTTATATGTGTTCCAATTTAGAGAAAAAATATACGAAATCTACGAAGAAATTTGTGGCGCTCGTTTAACGACCAACATGGGAAGAATTGGCGGTTTTGAAAGAGAATGGTCTGACGAAGCCTTCAGAAAATTAAACGTATTTTTAGAAGAATTTCCTGTGGCTTGGAAAGAATTTGAAAATTTATTTGAACGCAACCGAATCTTTATTGACCGAACAGTTAACGTAGGTGCTATTACTGCAGAAAGCGCTATGGCTTATGGATTTACAGGTCCAAATCTTCGTGCTGCTGGAGTAGATTATGATGTTAGAGTAGCACAACCTTATTCTTCTTATGAAGATTTTGAATTTATTGTTCCGGTAGGAAAATCAGGAGATACTTATGACCGTTTCTGTGTGCGTAATGCCGAAGTTTGGGAAAGTTTGAGTATCATTCGTCAAGCTTTAGCTAAACTACCAGAAGGCCCTTATCATGCCGATGTCCCTGAATATTATTTGCCTCCAAAAGAAGATGTTTATACTACCATGGAAAGCTTAATTTATCACTTTAAAATTGTGATGGGTGAAGTGCCAATTCCGGTTGCTGAAATATACCATCCGGTTGAAGGAGGAAACGGAGAATTAGGATTCTATTTAGTAACCGATGGTAGTAGAACACCCTATCGTTTACATTTTAGAAGACCTTGCTTCATTTATTATCAAGCTTATCCAGAAATGATTAAAGGATCATTATTATCGGATGCCATTGTAATACTATCAAGTTTAAATGTAATTGCAGGAGAATTAGACGCATAAATTATGGAAAGAACGCAATACAAACAAGAAATAAATATGACCGAAGCATTGATGAATCGTATCAATGAGTTAATTAGTCATTATCCAGAAGATAAAAGAAAATCGGCTTTACTTCCTGTACTTCATGAAGTGCAAGATGCGCACGATAACTGGTTGAGTTTTGAACTTCAAGATAAAGTTGCCGAAATTTTACACATTAAACCCGTTGAAGTATATGAAGTAGTTTCTTTTTATACGATGTTTAATCAAAAACCTATTGCAAAATATATGTTCGAATTTTGCCGAACAGCTTGTTGTGCAACAAGAGGTGTAGAAGATTTAATGGAATATGCGTGTGAAAAAATTGGTGCTAACTTAGGTGATATTTCTGCCGATGGAATGTTTCAAGTAGTGGGTGTAGAATGTTTAGGAGCATGCGGTTATGCACCAATGCTTCAATTAGGAGATTTTTACCACGAAAAACTTTCCAAAGAAACGTTTGACCAATTGATAGAAGATTGTAAAGCTGGAAAAATAACATTACACGATAAATAGTGCCATGGGAAAAAAAATATTATTAGATAAAATAAATATTCCAGGTATCAAAACCTATGAAGTGTACCGCCAAAATGGTGGTTATGCCTCAGTGGAAAAAGCATTAAAAACAATGACTCCCGATGAAGTTACCGAAGAAGTAAAAACTTCTGGTATACGTGGTCGTGGTGGGGCAGGTTTCCCTGTAGGAATGAAATGGAGTTTTATCGATAAAAAATCGGGAAAACCTCGTCATTTGGTTTGTAATGCTGACGAATCTGAACCAGGTACTTTTAAAGACCGCTATTTAATGGAGCACATTCCTCACCTATTAATAGAAGGAATGATTACCTCTAGTTTTGCGTTGGGAGCCAACTTATCTTACATCTATATTCGTGGAGAATATATGTGGGTATATAAAATTTTAGAAAGAGCCATCAACGAAGCCAAAGCAGCAGGATGGTTAGGAAAAAATATTATGGGATCGGGTTATGACTTGGACTTATATGTTCATTGTGGTGCCGGAGCTTATATCTGTGGAGAAGAAACAGCCCTTATCGAATCGCTTGAAGGAAAAAGAGGTAATCCTCGTATTAAACCGCCTTTCCCGGCAATTAGCGGATTATGGCAAAATCCTACCGTAGTAAATAATGTAGAATCAATAGCTGCTGTGCCGTGGATTGTAATGAATTCTGGTGCAGAATATGCTAAAATAGGAATAGAACGTTCAACTGGAACTAAGTTAATTTCGGCTTCAGGGCACATTAAAAACCCGGGGGTTTATGAAATTGAATTGGGTGTTTCTGTTGATGAATTCATCAATTCGGATGAATATTGTGGTGGAATGATAGACGATCGACCATTAAAAGCATTAGTTCCTGGAGGATCATCTGTACCTATATTACCGGCGCATTTGATTTACAAAACAGCCGCTGGAACTGATCGTTTAATGACTTATGAATCGTTATCGGATGGTGGTTTTGCAACAGGATCGATGTTGGGTTCAGGAGGATTTATAGTTTATAATGATACCACTTGTATTGTTAGAAACACTTGGAATTTCTCTCGTTTTTATCATCATGAATCGTGTGGTCAATGTACGCCATGTCGTGAAGGAACGGGTTGGTTAGAAAAAGTATTGCACCGCATTGAAAACGGTCACGGACGTGAAGAAGATATCGAATTATTATGGAGTATTCAATCTAAAATTGAAGGAAACACCATCTGTCCATTAGGAGATGCTGCTTCTTGGCCAGTAGCTGCGGCTATTCGTCACTTTAGAGAAGAATTTGAATACCACGTAAGATTCCCAGAAAAAGTAAAAAACAGAAACCACTTTGTTGCAGAACCTTTTGAAAAGGTAAAACATTTGGTAACAAAATAAAGAATAAGTCAATAGTAAAATATATTTATTTTTCGATAGAAAGACAATAATATGAAAGTAACAATAGACGGTCAAAGTGTAGAAGTAGAACCAGGAACAACCATCCTGCAAGCTGCTCGTATGATTGGAGGAGAAAGTGTTCCGCCAGCCATGTGTTATTATTCAAAACTAAAGGGAAGTGGCGGTAAATGTCGTTGTTGTTTAGTAGAAGTTTCAAAAGGTAGCGAAGCCGATCCAAGACCAATGCCAAAACTAGTAGCCTCATGTGTTACAGGTTGTATGGATGGAATGGAAGTGAATAGCAAAAACTCAGATAGAGTTACAGAAGCTAGAAAATCGGTAACCGAATTTTTATTAATCAATCACCCACTAGATTGCCCTGTTTGTGATCAAGCTGGAGAATGTGATTTACAAAATTTAAGCTTTGAACACGGAAAATCGCAAACCCGTTTCATAGAAGAAAAAAGAACCTTTGAACCCGAAGATATTGGTCCGAATATTCAATTACACATGAACCGTTGTATTTTATGCCAACGTTGTGTGCAAGTGGCTGATCAATTGACGGATAATCGTGTTCATGGTGTTATGGATCGAGGTGACCATGCTAATATTTCAACCTGCATTTCAAAAGCTATCGACAATGAGTTTTCAGGAAACATGATTGATGTATGTCCGGTAGGCGCCTTGACCGATAAAACTTTCCGATTCAAATCGAGAGTTTGGTTCAACAAACCTTACAATGCGCATAGAGAATGTACTACTTGTTGTGGTAAAACAACTGTTTGGATGTTTGGTAACGAAATTCAAAGGGTAACAGGTCGTAAAGACGAGTATCATGAAGTTGAAGAATTCATCTGCAACAGCTGCCGTTTTGATCACAAAAATGTTGAAGATTGGGTTATTGAAGGGCCAAGAAAATTTGAAAAAGACTCGGTAATCAATCAAAACAACTACACCCGTGATATGGAAAACGTGGTGATTGAAACCGAAGAACATATTTTAAAAGGTAGAACAATTGATCGTAAAAAAATCAGTATGTCTGACATTGATTATAATGAAAAAATTGATGGTAATTTAATTAATGATAAAAATAATGGATAGTGCTTTTATCATAGAAAAAAGTGTTGTAATTGTAACTGTTTTTGCAATTACGATGATTATGGCGATGTATTCGACGTATGCCGAACGTAAAGTAGCAGCATTTTTGCAGGATCGTATTGGTCCTAACCGTGCTGGAAAATTTGGTTTATTACAACCCCTTGCCGACGGATTAAAATTATTTTCAAAAGAAGAATTTTTTCCAAATACTCCCAACCGATTTTTATTCATTGTAGGTCCAGCCATTGCTATGAGTACGGCATTAATGACCAGCGCAGTAATTCCTTGGGGCGATCGTTTGCATATCTTTGGTAGAGATGTTATTTTACAAGCTACCGATATTGACGTTTCGTTACTCTATATTTTTGGAGTAGTTTCTGTTGGTGTTTACGGAATTATGATTGGTGGATGGGCTTCAAATAATAAGTTTTCGTTGATGGGAGCCGTTCGTGCTGCTTCTCAAATGGTTTCGTATGAAATTGCCATGGGATTATCAATGATAGCCTTATTAATGATGACCGGAACTTTGAGTTTGAAAGAAATTTCAATACAACAAAGCGGAATGGATTGGAATGTATTTTACCAACCCGTTTCATTTTTAATCTTCTTAATTTGTGCTTTTGCCGAATTAAACAGAACACCTTTTGACCTTGCAGAATGTGAAAGTGAATTAATTGGAGGGTATCATACCGAATATTCTTCGATGAAAATGGGGTTTTATTTATTTGCTGAATATGCCAATATGTTTATTTCTTCAGCTATTTTATCCGTTTTGTTTTTTGGAGGATACAATTATCCTGGAATGCAATGGATGATTGATAATGTAGGAGTAAATGTAGCAAATGTCTTAGGAATTGTAGCTTTATTCATCAAAATATGTGGATTCATCTTTTTTATCATGTGGGTAAGATGGACTATCCCTCGTTTTAGATACGATCAATTAATGAATTTAGGATGGCGCATTTTAATTCCGCTTTCGATCCTAAATATTATCATCACAGGAATTTGCATTTTAGCTTTTAAATAAAAGATAGTATGTCAACAGCAATACAAAATATATCCCTTTCGGGAAGAAAAAAAGAAGTTTCTCACAAAGAAATGACGCTTTGGGAACGATTATATTTAGTGGCCATCGTAAAAGGATTAATTATTACGATCAAACACTTATTTCGTAAAAAAGTAACCGTACAATATCCTGAACAAGTAAGAGAATTTAGTCCGGTATATAGAGGACAGCACATGTTAAAACGCGATGAGCAAGGTAGAGAAAACTGTACGGCTTGTGGTTTGTGTGCGTTATCTTGCCCTGCAGAAGCGATTACCATGAAAGCTGCCGAGCGTAAAAAAGGAGAAGAACACTTATATCGTGAAGAAAAATACGCAGAAATCTACGAAATCAACATGTTGCGTTGTATTTTTTGTGGATTATGTGAAGAAGCTTGTCCAAAAGACGCTATCTATTTAACACTTTCAAAAGAGTTAGTTCCTGCTAATTATGACCGCGAAGATTTCATCTTTGGGAAAGATAAATTAGTAATGCCTTTAGAAATGGCAATGAAAAATGCTCAACTTAATAACGCAAACTAAATGTCAACGATAGTAATTATATTTTATTTTTTAGCGGCCATTACTTTAGCCACAGCGTTTTTGACTATTTACAGCAGAAACCCAATCCATAGTGCAATCTATTTAGTGTTGTGCTTTTTTTCAATTGCAGGACATTACCTATTATTTAATGCGCAATTCTTAGCCTTAGTTCATATTATTGTTTATTCTGGTGCCATTATGGTCTTGTTTTTATTCACCATCATGTTGATGAATTTAAACAAAGAAGACGAAGTGCACAAACCAAGAATTACAAGAATTGGAGCATTAATTGTTTTCCTAATTATGAGTATTGTTTTCATCACCATTTTCATCAATTCGAAAACCATAATGACAGGTTATGATACCAGTGGTGAAGATTTTCAATCGATCAAAGTATTAGGAAAAGTATTGTTAAACGAATATATGTTCCCGTTTGAATTTATCTCTATTTTATTATTAGTAGCGATGATTGGAACGGTATTATTGACTAAAAAAGAAAAAAACAATGAGTAATATATTAAATCAAATCGGTATTGAAAATTATATTTTCTTATCGGTACTTCTTTTTTGCATTGGTGTTTTTGGTGTGTTATACCGCCGAAACGCAATTATAGTATTTATGTCTATTGAAATAATGCTAAATGCAGTAAACTTATTGTTTGTAGCTTTTTCAACCTATCATCAAGATGCCGAAGGACAAGTTTTTGTATTTTTCTCTATGGCGGTAGCTGCTGCTGAAGTAGCGGTAGGATTAGCCATTCTGGTATCGGTTTACCGTAATTTAGGATCAATAGACATTGATAATTTAAAAAATTTAAAAGGATAATCTAAACATGGACACAAATTTAGCTTTACTATTACTTTTATCTCCATTTGTTGGGTTTCTTTTCAATATATTCTTTGGAAATAAAATTAGCAAAGGAATTGCAGGCGTGGTGGGAACATTAACCGTTGTATTTTCTTTTTTACTAACCCTTTGCTTTTTTTCACAACTCCTTCAGACAGGAAAAGCCATTGAAATTTCATTATTTGATTGGATTTCTATTGGAAATTTAAAAATTGATTTCGGAATTGTGTTAGATCAATTATCATTACTTTGGTTACTTTTTGTAACGGGTATTGGATCGTTAATTCACATCTATTCGATCAGTTATATGCACGATGATGAAAACATGCCTAAATTTTTCGCCTATTTAAATCTATTCGTATTCTTTATGATTACGTTAGTCATCGGAAATAACTTATTAGTAATGTTCATCGGATGGGAAGGCGTTGGATTGTGTTCGTATTTATTGATTGGATTTTGGTATAAAAATCAAGCGTATAATGATGCCGCAAAAAAAGCTTTCATCATGAACCGAATTGGTGACTTAGGGTTTTTAATTGGTATCTTCATGCTTGCTTCTAAATTTTCGACTTTAAATTATTCCGAAATTCAAACCGCAATTGCAACTGGTCAAGTAAATACTACCACACTGGGAATTGCAGCGCTATGTTTATTCATTGGAGCAACCGGTAAATCGGCGCAATTACCATTATATACTTGGTTACCCGATGCGATGGCAGGACCAACACCAGTTTCGGCTTTAATTCACGCTGCAACCATGGTAACGGCTGGTATTTTCATGATCACTCGAATGAATTTCTTATTTGATTTAACGCCTGAAATTCAAAATATTATTGCCATTATAGGAGCTATTACTGCATTAGTAGCTGCTTCTATCGGATTACTACAAAATGACATCAAAAAAGTATTGGCTTATTCAACCGTTTCGCAATTGGGATTAATGTTTTTAGCCTTAGGAATGGGCGCTTACACGGTTGCCGTTTTCCACGTAATTACACACGCGTTCTTTAAAGCTTGTTTATTCTTAGGTTCAGGATCGGTAATTCATGCTTTACATGGTGAACAAGACATGCGAAAAATGGGTGGTTTACGCAAAGTAATGCCAATTACCTTTTGGACGATGATGATTTCAACTTTAGCCATTGCTGGAATATTTCCATTTGCTGGATTTTGGTCGAAAGACGAAATTTTATTAACCGCATTTGAACATAACAAAGTAATATGGGTTGTGGCTTCTATTGCTTCTATCATGACCGCTTTCTATATGTTTAGATTGATGTACTTAACTTTCTTTAGAACTTTTAGAGGAACCGAAGAACAAAAACATCATTTACACGAAAGTCCAAAATTAATCACAATTCCATTGGTAATTTTAGCTGTTTTAGCCGCTATTGGCGGAGCAATTAATCTACCAGGTAGTTTTTGGTTAAACCATTACTTAGAACCTATTTTGGCAACAAAACATCACGCACACGTTCTTGGAACTCATGAATTTATGTTGATGGGTGTTGCTTTAGCTGGAGCTGTTGTTGGAATTCTTTGGGCTTATAGCAAATACTTAAAACAAGGTTTTGTTCCAAAAGAAGATGAAGCAATTGTAGGATTCAACAAAGTCATTTACAACAAATATTATGTAGACGAAATTTACACTGCTTTAATTGTTGCACCGATAAATGCCATTTCAAATTTCAGTAGAAAAACAATTGAACCGCAACTTTCTAAATTGGTATTTAGTTTTGGATCGGCTGCAAACGCACTAGGTACACAAGGAAAAAAATTACAAAATGGAAACATAGGATTGTATCTCTTTATGTTTGTTTTAGGAATTTGTGCCCTAATTATTTATTTATTTATTGCTCAATAATTTTATCACAATGGATGTATCTATACTATTACTTTCTCTTTTAATTGGTGCTGTTGTAACCTATTTCTCAGGAGATAAATTGGCTTCAAAAGTGGCTTTACTCTTCAGTTTAGGCGCATTGGTAATTTCATTAAATGTTCTCTATTTATTTGTTAATGGTGGCAATGTTGGTATTTTACACGGATGGATTACGTTACCTAAAGTAAGTATTGCACTGTATGCTGATGGTTTATCATTAGCCATGGTGCTTTTAACTACTATTTTGACACCTTTAATTATATTTTCTTCATTTGGAACCACAGTAACAAATGCTAAAAATTTCTATGCTTTAGTACTTTTCATGGCTTTTGCTATGACGGGAACTTTTTTAGCAGCAGACGGATTATTATATTATGTATTTTGGGAATTAGCGTTGATCCCTATTTATTTTATTGCCTTAATTTGGGGAAATGGAGATGCAGAAAAACGTAAAAAAGCGGTTCTAAAATTTTTCATATACACATTGGCAGGTTCGCTATTTATGTTAGTGGCATTTGCTTATTTATATACCAAAGCAGGTAGTTTTTTACTACAAGATTTATATAATCTAAACTTATCGACTCAAGAGCAGTTTTGGATTTTCTTTGCGTTCTTTTTAGCTTACGCGATTAAAATTCCAATTATTCCGTTTCATACTTGGCAGGCAAAAGTGTACCAAAAAGCGCCAAATGTGGGAACCATGTTGTTATCAGGAATCATGCTTAAAATGGGATTGTATAGCATTATTCGTTGGCAATTACCTATTGCGCCTCAAGCTGCAAAACAATACATGCCTATTTTAATCGGGTTAAGTATTGCAGGTGTCATCTACGGATCAATTGTAGCACTTCGTCAAAAAGACTTGAAAAAATTATTGGCTTACTCATCATTAGCACACGTAGGATTAATTGCTGCAGGATGTTATACATTAACACTAGACGGACTAAGTGGTGCAGTTCATCAAATGATTGCCCATGGATTTGTAATCGTTGGTTTATTCTTTGCCGCAGAAATCATTTATAGAAGATACAATACAAGAACAATTAGTGAATTAGGCGGAATTCGTTCACAAGCACCAAAATTTACCTCATTGTTTATGATTTTGGTATTGGCATCGGTTGCTTTACCCGGAACTTATAATTTTGTAGGAGAATTTACTGTATTATATAGTTTAAGTCAAGTGAACATTTGGTTAGCTGTTTTTGGTGGATTGACCATTATTCTAGGCGCTTACTATATGCTTAAAATGTTTCAAAACGTAATGCTTGGCGAAACAAATGCAAGTATTTTTAAAGAGGTAACGATTTATGAAACAATAACTTTTGTACTCATTATTGCATTATTATTATTTTTCGGATTGTATCCAAAACCAATCAATGATTTGATTAATCCAAGCTTAAACGATATTTTCTTTACTATTAACAGACTAAAATAAGTCCTAAAAATGAATACAATATTAGCCATATCAGGTTTAGGTGTTTTTTGCCTTATCGCTGAAATTTTTAACCTAAGAAAACTATTAATCCCAGTTGCAATACTAGGGCTTATAGCAATATTAGGACTTACTATTTCTGAATATAATTTACCGAGTACCCACTTTAATAATATGGTAATTGTGGATCGTTTTTCGGTAAGTTTTTCTAGTTTATTTATCGTTTTAACCATTTTTCTGGTGGCATTAAGTAGTGATTATTATAAAGAACATCAATCAAAATTGTCTGATTATGTTGCTATTAAAATATTTTTATTAGCCGGTGCGGTAGCAATGGTTTCTTTTGGAAACTTAGCGATGTTCTTCATTGGAATTGAAATTTTATCGATTTCGTTATATGTATTGGCTGCTAGCAAACGATTGGACGTTAAAAGTAATGAAGCCGGTATGAAATATTTCTTATTGGGTTCATTTGCTTCTGGAATTATATTATTTGGAATTTGCTTAATTTATGGCGCAACGGGTTATTTTGACATTGCCGAAATTTATCAACTTTCTGAAGGCGCAGGAATTCCTGTATGGTTTCCTATTGGCTTGACTTTAATTATCATTGGAATGTTATTTAAAATTGCTGCAGTGCCGTTCCATTTTTGGGCGCCAGATGTATATGAAGGTTCGCCAAGTTTAACTACAGCAACCATGAGCACTTTAGCTAAGGTAGTAGCAATGGCAACTTTATATAAATTAATTCATGGCATGATACCGTCTATCCCTTATATTTTTGAAGTTATTATTGTAGTTATTTCAATACTATCCATGACGGTAGGAAATATTATGGCATTACGCCAAAATAACGTAAAAAGAATGTTAGCGTTTTCGGGGATATCACATGCTGGTTTTATGTTGATGGCTTTACTAAGTCTTTCTACTGCTGCCGGAACATTGTTTTATTATACTACAGCTTATGCTTTAGCAGGAATAGCTGCTTTTGCTGTCATCATATTAGTGACTAGATCTAAAGACAACCAAGACATCATTAATTTTAACGGACTAGGAAAAACAAATCCTTTAATGGCAGGTATTTTAACTGCCTCATTACTATCAATGGCAGGAATTCCTATTTTTTCTGGATTCTTTGCTAAGTTTACTTTATTTACACAAACTATTGAATCGGGTTATCTTATAGTGGTTATTGCAGGTGTACTAAATTCGATCATTAGTGTGGGTTATTATTTTAAACTAATCATTGCCATGTACACAAAAGAAGGCGCTGAAAAACAAACTACACCGTTTGTATACTATTTTGTAGCGGTTTTGGCTATACTTTTAAATATTATCATTGGAGTGTTCCCAAATTTAATTATGAATTTGTTGAGCGCATAAAAACAATAAAAAAAGCCAGTCTATTGAACATGCCCCAAAAAGTTAGACACTATTTGGGGCATGTTCATTCTGGTAGGTCTTTTTGCTCCCCCTATTGGAGAAAGTTACAATTTTGATGCGATGATAATTTACTTAACTATTAGAAAAAAAAAGTTAAATGTTGTAACTTTTTCTAACCAATAAGAAATAGAATTTATCAGAAAGTAATTTTCTAAGCTTTAATAGCATTGGACCGGGCTTCCCAATAGCATATCGCATTTTATTACTATTGTCTGTTGCGGCAATAAAAATTGTTTTAGCAACCACTTCAGGTCCCTCTGCATCTTTCATAACTTTTTCTGCAGCAGCATTAAATTTTGAAATAAACATATCATAATCACTTGTATAATCGGGTTTAATGAATTGTCTGCTTCTTCCATAAAAATCAGTTACTATTGGTCCAGGCTCAATAAGTTTTAACTTAATGTTAAATTGTGCTAATTCATAATGTAATGACTCTGTAAAACCCTCAACAGCAAATTTTGTTGCATGATAAATGCTGTATAATGGGAAAGTGATTTTTCCACCCATACTTGAAATTTGAATGATTGTTCCGCCACCGGAAGGTCGCATCACTTTTATTGCCTCTCTTGTCACTCGCATTAATCCAAAAACATTTGTATTGAATTGATTTTCAATTACTTCATCAGACATTGCTTCAAAAGCTCCATCAACTCCATAACCAGCATTATTTAACACAACATCAATAGTTCCAAATTCTTCTTTTACTTTCTTAAATACTTGTGTGATACTATCAAGGTTCGTAACATCTAATGAATAAAGTTTGACATTATTATAGATCTTAAAGTCAGTTTCCTTTTCAGGATTTCTTTGGGTAGCAATTACATTCCATCCATTTTTTGCAAATTCAATAACGGTTGATTTCCCAATCCCGCTTGAAGTTCCTGTAATTAAAATTGTCTTTTTCATATGATTGTATTTTTAATTTGAACAAACGTAGTGGTATAAATTGAAACCTACAACATTAGAGTGTAGTCTATAGTTGTTATTTTTTTATAATTTTTTATATTTGCATTATGTTAATAAATGAAATAGCTAAAATTACCGGGATTTCTGCCCATACGATTCGCTTTTATGAAAAATCAGGATTGATTGAAGGAAAGCGAGACGAATCTATCAAATCAAATAATTATTTTCACTACGATGAAGAAACAATTGAAAAATTGGAATTCATTAGCGATGCTAAATCTGTTGGGTTCACCATAAGAGAAATAGGACAACTCATAGATGCTTGGTACAATAATAGATTCAGCAAAGAAGAAAAATTAAATATTCTCGATGAAAAATTACATTCTCTTGAACAGAAGATGAAGGAAATTAAAGAAATGAAAAAACAAATAGATGCGTTCAAGAAAGATGTCCTAAACGATAAGTGTTAATTCTAAAATAAAAAAGCCCTTACATTGCTGTAAAGGCTTTTTGCTTTTTGCTCCCCCTCTTGGGCTCGAACCAAGGACCCTCTGATTAACAGTCAGATGCTCTAACCAACTGAGCTAAGGAGGAATCACCTCAAAGGTTTATATTGTGCTAAAAAGTTGCTCCCCCTCTTGGGCTCGAACCAAGGACCCTCTGATTAACAGTCAGATGCTCTAACCAACTGAGCTAAGGAGGAAAATGTTTATCTTTTTAGCGAGTGCAAATATAAACTGATTTTTTATTAACGCAAATTATTTACTGTAAAAATTACAAAAGTTTATCGATAATTAATTGATAAATGTCTTTTCCAAAAGTAAGCGCCATCAATGAAAGTAAAATAATCATTCCGCCTGTTTGAACATACCCCATGGCTTTGTCTGATAATTTTCTGCCCGTTATCATTTCTGCAATGGTAAATAAAGCGTGTCCACCATCTAGTCCAGGAATTGGTAATAAGTTCATAAATGCCAATCCGATAGAAAACAAGGCCGTAAAATTCCAAATAAACTCCCAATTCCATGTGTCTGGTAAACGACGCGCAATTCCTATAGGGCTTTGAACGTGTTTGTAAGCTTCTGTTTTTGGTCGTAAAATTAATTTGAACTGTTTTACGTTGTATACCAATAATGACCATGATTCGTTAACCGCTGCAGGAATGGCTTGCCCAAATGACATCTTATTGTTAACTTCATAGTCAAGTTTATCGATTGGCTTATTTACAAATCCTAACTTACCTTCTTTATCGACTTTAGCTTTTAACACAACTGTTTCAGCTCCTCTTAAAACGGATAAAGAAATGCTGTCATTTTTATGTTTTGAAATCGAATCTTTAAATTCATCATAGAACACAAATGCTTTGCCATTTATTGCTTTAATTTTGTCACCTTTCTTTAAGCCGGCTAGCTCGGCAAATGATTTAGGAACAACAGAATCAATTACTGTATTTGAAAAACGTGGACCAACAAACTCTTTCCCTTCTTTACTGATGATTTCACCTTTCATTTCGTCGGTTAAAATTACATCTACTTTTGCGCCATTTCGCTCTACTTCAACTTTATCGCCAAGCAAAACATCTAATGTCATTCGATTAAAACTAGGCTGATATTTTCCATCTACCGAAAGAATTTTATCGCCATTTCTAAAACCTGCTTTATGCCCTACTTCGCCAAATGCTAATCCGTTTTCCTGAATTTTTTCGGTTGCAATATACTTTTGACCTACAGTAGCATATAAAATTGTAAAAATGAACCAAGCTAAAATTATATTCACGATAATTCCGCCCAACATAATAATTAAACGTTGCCAAGCTGGTTTAGATCGAAATTCCCATGGTTGAGCTTCGCCACTCATTTGTTCGGTATCTAAACTTTCGTCAATCATTCCCGAAAGTTTTACATAACCACCTAACGGCAACCATCCGATACCCCATTCTGTTTCTCCAATTTTTTTCTTAAACAGCGAAAACCCCGCATCCATGAATAAATAGAATTTTTCTACGCGTACTTTAAACATTTTGGCGGTGATATAATGCCCGAATTCGTGAAGAATTACTAATACCGATAAAATAAATAATATTTGTGCTACTTGAATCATTACTGTGTTTTTATTTAAAAAACAAAAGTAAGGTTTTCACCTTACTTTTCAATACTATTTTTTTGATGTACTATTTTTTTACAAAATTTTTATGAATTACACCTTCCGAAGTAGTGATTTTAAGCAAATGAATGCCCGAAGCTAATTCCGAAATCGAAAAATCATGATCTGTTTTTTGTCCTACTAGTTGTCCTAAAGTATTAAAAATTTCGACCTTTTCTAATTGAACACTAGTTGGCATCATAATATGCAAAATATCATTTGCTGGATTTGGATAAACTGAAACTGTTTGATCTAAATCGAAAGAATTACTTGCTAAAGTAGCCACATTGTTTTTAGATATGATGTGTTTGTTTGGGTCAAAAGTTACTCCGGTAACAACAAACGGCACCGATACGATGAACTCTTGCCCATTGCCGGTATTATTTACTACAACATCGTGAGTTACCCCACCAACTCCTGATAATCTAATCTCTAAAGGTATTTCAAAATAAGCAACACTACTAGGATCAGATTGCGTTTGATTCACCGTTATTTTTGCTTGACCCGCTCCCCAATTCTGCGCCGTAATTGTATAAGTAGGATATCCTTGATCGTACACCCAATCATTAAAAAATTCCGTTAAACTATTTCCATGAACCGCTTCTAAATGTGCTTTAAAATCAGTTGTAATAGCATATCCATAAGCTAAATTTGAATCATTTAAATAATTTCTTAATGCCTGAAAAAATGCCGTATCTCCCATTTTCCATCGCAACATATGGGTAACCATAGAACCTTTATTATATGTAAGTCGAGGACTAAAAATTCTGTTTACACTTAAAGCTTCTGCATCTGTTAAATAAACGGCTCCATTTGTGACTGAAGTAATGTTATTTATTTTTCCATTTTTCCAGGTTACAAAACCTGTTAAACCAGCATAATTTTCAACATCTAAACCCGCTAAATATTCTGTAATTCCTTCGTTTAACCAAATATCTTTCCATGTGCCACAGGTTATTTTATTTCCAAACCATTGATGCGCCATTTCATGCGCAATTAATGAGCGTCCCCAGCTGTTCATAAAAGAGACTGTTGTGTGTTCCATGCCGCCATTTAACCCCGCTCTTGCATGGCCATATTTTTCAGTTCTAAAAGGGTAATTTCCTACAATTGTTTCATAAAAATTAATAATATCAGGTGTTACAGATAAACTACTTATTGAAGAGGTCGCCTCCTCAGGATAAATATAATTCACTATAGGAAAATAAGGACTTGCTGTTGTTCCTAAACCTCCTTGCTGATTATATATTTGATAATTTGTAACCGCAATAGCAACTAAATAAGCTGGAATTGGATAATTGTGATAAAAATGAGTTGTTTTATCTGTCCCAGAAATAGTTTGTGAAACTTCTAATCCATTTGAAACACTAACATAAGCAGACGGTGCAGTTATATAAACATCAATGCTGGAAATTTTATCATTAAGATCTTGTTTACACGGCCACCAGTCTCTAGCTCCGAAAGGCTCCGAAAGTGTCCAAAGTACCGGATTTGAATTGTGTGTGCCAATTGAAAAAGCCCCTTCAAGTGTTGAGGGTACTCCACTGTAGATTATTTCTGCGGTAGCGCTATCACCTGTATTAAGTGTTGATGGCAAATTAATAACTAATTCATGTGTAGCATTATGAGAAAAAGTTGTTGCTACATTATTAATTTTTACAGATGAAATTGTAAACGGACTAGTTGTTTTTTTATAAAAATCAAAAGTCACTGTTGACATATTATTTGTCAGTGAAGTAAAAGTAGTTTTTACATTTCCGCTAACAGATAAAACACTTGGATTAACTGTAAAACGAAGTTCGCAATAAGTCACATCATAATTTTGTGTATTTGGATTAACTGCAAGTTGCATGAGCGAAGAAGCGGACTTCATTTCTGATTCAACCATTCGATCAAATTCTTCAGACTCAGATTGTGAGAATCCAAAAAATGTCAGTAAAAGGAATAGGTATGTTATGTTTTTTTTCATGCCAAATAAGTTGGTAAATTTTAGGGATTTTACAATTTGTAGTTTTAAAAAACGATAATAAAAATTCAGAATTGTAAAGTTGTAGCGAATATATTATAAAATATTCATTTTTTAAAATCTTTTCTTGCTGAAATTCATAGATATACAGTATCAAAATAGCATTTTGTTTTTTTGGCAAATATCTGAATCCAATTTCTTAAATTTGTCACTTTAAAATCCAACAGACATGTTACAAATAGCTTACATTAGAGAAAACAGAGAAGAGGTAGTTAAAAAATTGGCGAAAAAAAACATTGATGCCAAAGCTGCTATTGATCAAGTAATAGCACTTGATGAAAAAAGAAGAGCCACTCAAGCAGAATTAGACACTATTAAATCGGAATCTAATAAGCTATCCAAAGACATTGGAGATTTAATGAAAGCTGGAGAAAAAGCTAAAGCTGAAATTTTAAAAGAAAAATCGGTTCAACTTCGTGAAAAAGACAAAGAATTGACCGAAGTATTGAACGCTTTTGCTTCACAACTACAAGACGAATTATATAAATTACCTAATATTCCGGCGGATATTGTTCCTGTTGGGAAAACACCTGAGGAAAATCTAAACGTTTTTGAAGAAGGTGAAATCCCTAAATTACACGAAGGCGCATTACCTCATTGGGAATTAGCCAAAAAATATGATTTAATTGATTTTGAATTAGGCGTAAAAATAACGGGAGCAGGTTTCCCTGTCTACAAAGGAAAAGGCGCTAAATTGCAACGTGCTTTAATCACTTATTTCTTAGATAAAAATACCGATGCAGGTTATTTAGAATACCAAGTACCGCATTTAGTTAACGAAGCTTCTGGTTTTGGAACCGGTCAATTACCCGATAAAGAAGGGCAAATGTACCATGTAGGCGCAGATGATTTATACTTAATTCCAACAGCTGAAGTTCCGGTAACCAATATTTTTAGAGATGTTTTATTGAACGAAAATGAGTTACCTGTTCTATGTACTGGCTATACACCCTGTTTTCGTCGCGAAGCAGGATCGTATGGTGCGCACGTTCGCGGATTAAATCGTTTACACCAATTTGACAAAGTAGAAATCGTACGCATTGAACATCCTGATAATTCTTACAAAGCTTTAGACGGAATGGTGGATCACGTAAAAGAAATATTACAAGAATTGAAATTGCCTTACCGTATTTTAAGATTATGTGGTGGCGATATGAGTTTTGCTTCAGCTTTAACCTATGATTTCGAAGTGTATTCAACCGCACAAGAGCGTTGGTTAGAAATTAGTTCGGTTTCTAACTTTGAAACATTTCAGGCGAATCGATTAAAATTACGTTTCAAGGATAAAGACGGTAAAAATCAATTAGCTCACACCTTAAACGGAAGTTCATTAGCTTTACCTAGGGTATTAGCTGGAATTTTAGAAAACTACCAAACCCCTGAAGGCATTGTGGTTCCTGAAGTTTTAAGAAAATACACCGGATTTGATATTATTAACTAAACGTTAATCTTTATAACATAATGTACTAATTCAACGCTAAAAAGTGTTACATTAGTACATTATTTGTTTTATTTATGTTGCAAAAAATCGCTTTTTTCCTATTCTTATTGTCATCGATTTGGGTTTCGGCACAAAACGAGCAACTGGCATTGCAATATTTTGACGATGGCGAATTTGAAAAGGCGCTCACTATTTTTGAAGAAAGTTCCCAAAAGCAACCTTCTAATTTTTTCTTTTTCCAAAAAATTATTGAATGCCAACAACAATTAAAACAATACGATAAAGCGGAAGAAGTTATTATAAAAAGAAAAGACAAAAACAATCAACCTCTTTTGTTGATTGAACTAGGCTATAATTATCAATTACAGAAAAACACAGATAAAGCCGAAAAAAATTATGATTTGGCTATTCAAGAAGTTGAAAAAGAACCCAATTATGCCTATCAAGTTGCTAATTCTTTTGAAAAGAAAGTTTTATTAGAATGGGCATTAAAAGCCTATGAAACGGCACAAAAGAAAAACCCAAAACTAAATTTTGATTATCAATCAGCGTTACTTCACGGGCAATTAGGAAAACTAGACCTAATGCTCCAAAAATTACTCGATTATAGTTACGCAAATCAAGAAAATACAGCATTAGTTCAAAATCAATTGAGCCGATTTTTACTGGATGATGTTGATGGAGCATTTGCTAACGAAATTAAAAAAGGGCTATTACTTAAAACACAAAAATCACAAGATGTCTATTGGAATCAATTTTTGAGTTGGTACTTTGTACAACAAAAAGAATACGGAAAAGCATTTATACAAGAAAAAGCGGTTTACAAACGAAATCCTGATAGTTTTTACAACATCGTCACGCTCGCCAAATTGGCAATTGATGAAAAGCAAAATGAAGAGGCAACTTCTATCCTAACATTTGTATTAGAAAATACCGATAACTTAGATTTACAAATGCAAGCGCATCATTTTTTAGTATCTATGGAAATTGAATTGGCATTAGAAAAGGATTATTTAGCCTTAGATTTAAAATTGCAAGGTTTATTGAAAAAATATGGAATCACTCCTTTTTCTTTGGAACTTCAAATACTTACTGCCCATTTTGAGGCTTTTTACTTAAAGCAAACTAATTTAGGAAAACAACTTCTGCAAAACGCCCTTCAATTACCATTGAACATCAGAGAAGAATCTAGAGTTAAAATGGAATTAGCCGATATTATGGTGTATGATGAAAAATTCAATCAAGCTATTTTATATTATGCTCAAGTAGAAGAAAATTTAAAAA
Source organism: Flavobacterium sp. (assembly GCA_017983975.1). Classification (GTDB taxonomy): domain Bacteria; phylum Bacteroidota; class Bacteroidia; order Flavobacteriales; family Flavobacteriaceae; genus Flavobacterium. The sequence continues at coordinate 27,635 of JAGOAL010000005.1, read as the reverse complement.
ATGATGTGATCGCCCATGAAGCAAGTTTTAAATTAGCTAAAGCCAACTTTTATAAAAGAGATTTCGATTGGACATTACAGCAAGTAAAAAATTTAAAACAATCGCCCAGTTTATTGATAGCAAATGATGCAGTTGAGTTGTTTTTATTAATCGAGGATAATTCGGTAGAAGATAGTTTACGAATTGCGCTCCAAGATTATGCAAAAGCTGATTTCCAATTGTACCAAAAGAAAAATGATGAAGCCTTGCAATCTTTTTTAACTATTTTACAAAAGCACAAAGGCAAAAGTATCGAAGAAAGTACACTGTTTAAAGTAGGTAAAATCTTCGAAGAAAAGAACGATTATGCAAAAGCAATTCAATATTATCAAAACATATTAGAACAGCACAAAGACGGAATTTATAAAGATGAAGCCTTATTTTTTTCGGCAGAAATTTATCGCAAGCATCTTTTAGATATCGAAAAAGCAAAACAATTATATGAGAAAATAGTCTTGGAACATCCCGATAGTTTGTATTTTACCGAAAGCAGAAAACAATATCGAACGTTGCGAGGTGATTCGACGATTTAATTTTTCAAATAAAGTTTGAATTTTGCCTTTATTCTTTGCGACCTTTGCGAAAAACTTAGCGTTCTTTGCGTTATAATAGTAAACTTGAAATTTATTAAAAATGATAATATACAACGTAACCATAAATGTAGACGAAAGCATTCACCACGATTGGTTAAAATGGATGCAAAACAAACATATTAATGAGGTGTTAGCAACAGGTTTGTTTACCCATGCTAAAATGGTGAAGGTTTTGGTGGAAGAAGAAATGGGTGGTACTACCTATGCCGTTCAATATTTCACCGATTCTAAAACAAAATTAGAAAGCTATTACCAAAATCATGCACCAAAATTACGCCAAGAAGGGTTACAATTATTTGGCGATAAAATGTTGGCTTTTAGAACGGAGTTAGAGGTATTGGAAGAATTCTACACAAAGGAAAATTAGATGGATAAAGTAAGCGCAAAAAAACACTTAGGACAACATTTCCTAAAAGACGAAAGTATTGCAAAGGATATTGCCGATACACTTTCGCTGGAAGGCTATTCAAAAATTTTGGAAATTGGTCCGGGAATGGGTGTTTTGACTAAATATTTATTGGATAAACCCACTGAAACTTTTGTCATTGAAATCGATAAAGAATCGGTTGAATATTTGGGCGTTCATTTTTCAAAATTAGACAATCACATTATTTCAAAGGATTTTTTAAAATATGATTTGAACGAAGTTTTTAATGGCGAACCTTTTGCTATCATTGGGAATTTTCCATATAATATATCGACCCAAATTGTGTTCAAAACATTAGAAATGCGCGATCAAATTCCAGAATTTGCTGGGATGTTTCAAAAAGAAGTTGCCCAACGCATTTGCGAGAAAAAAGGAAGTAAAGTATACGGAATATTATCGGTTTTAACCCAAGCTTTTTACGATGCCGAATATTTATTTACAGTTCCGCCAGAAGTTTTTAATCCGCCGCCAAAAGTAGATTCGGGTGTGTTGCGATTAAGACGAAAAGCAAATTTTTCATTGCCTTGTGACGAAAAATTATTCTTCCGAGTAGTAAAAACGGCCTTTCAACAACGAAGAAAAACATTACGAAATAGTTTAAAATCGTTCAATTTCTCTGATAATTTAAAAGAAGATAGTATCTTTGACCTTCGTCCGGAGCAATTAACGGTAGAGCAGTTTATCGAAATTACTCAAAAAATAACAGCCGATGGAGTTTAAAATCAGCAGAGAGTTTCTATCTGAAATAGAACAACTTATAAGTGAAAACAAGGCGCAAGAGTTACTTTTGCTTCTTGATGATATTCACTTTGCTGATATTGCCGAAATCATGGAAGAACTCGATGATCACGGCGCGGCTTACATATTTAACACCTTAGATTCGGAAAAAACAGCCGAAATCTTATTAGAATTAGATGATGAAGTTCGGGAAAAAATCTTACGAAATTTATCGCCAAAAGAAATCGCCGAAGAGTTAGACGAACTTAGTACAGACGATGCGGCAGATATCATTGCCGAATTACCTCAACACAAAAAAGAGCAAGTAATCTCTGAACTTGAAGATGTTGAACACGCAAAAGATATTGTTGATTTATTACGTTATGATGAAGATACTGCGGGTGGTTTAATGGGAAAAGAGCTTGTTAAAGTAAACGAAAACTGGAACGTATTAACCTGCGTAAAAGAAATGCGTTTGCAAGCCGAAAATGTTTCTAGAGTTCATTCTATATATGTTATCGATGACGAAGAACGATTAAAAGGTCGTTTGTCGTTAAAAGATCTATTAACTACCTCAACAAAAACACCTATTAGCCAGGTTTATATCAAAAAAGTAGACTATGTAAAAGTAGATACTAAAGATGTAGAAGTGGCGCGCATCATGCAAAAATATGACTTGGAAGCCATTCCAGTGGTGGATGAATTAGGCCGATTAGTTGGTCGTATTACCATTGATGATATTATTGATGTAATCAAAGAAGAAGCCGACAAAGATTACCAATTAGCAGCAGGTATCTCACAAGACGTTGAGGCTGATGATAGTGTCTTAGAACTGACAAAAGCACGTTTACCTTGGTTGGTTTTAGCATTATTTGGCGGATTTATTTCGGTACATATTTTAGGAATTTTTGAACCCATAATGAAACTTCATCCAGAATTATTTTTCTTTACACCGCTTATTGCGGCAATGGCTGGAAATGTAGGGGTGCAATCTTCGGCAATTATTGTTCAAGGTTTGGCTAATAATACCATTATCGGACCCATAATAGAACGTTTATTAAAAGAATTGTCGTTAAGTTTGTTGAACGGTGTCATTCTTTCGGTCATCTTATTAGCGGGTAGTTATTTCTTATTAGGGTATGAAATTCATGTAGGTTATACGGTGGCAATTGCACTACTTACAGTAATTATTATTGCTTCATTAATTGGAACTTTTATTCCTATCATCCTAAATAAATATGGAATTGACCCTGCATTAGCAACGGGTCCGTTCATTACTACAAGTAACGACATCTTAGGAATTCTAACCTATTTTACAATTGCAAAGATTATTTTAGGGATTTAACTACGGCGCCGGATTAGGAATTAATTCCTGAATTTTCTCAATTTCAGTAACTAATTCATCCGATAAAACAACATCAAAAGCTTGAATGTTTTCTTGTAATTGTTCCATGCTTGTAGCGCCAATTATTGTAGACGATACAAATTTTTGTCGATGCACGAATGCAATAGCCATTTGCGTCAACGTTAATCCATTTGCTTCAGCTAAATCGTTATATAGTTTAGTTGCTTTGAAACAATTTTCGTTTGTGTAACGGTTGAAATTTCGAAACAAATCCAATCTCGAATTTTTTTCAATACCGCTCAAATGTTTTCCTGTTAAATAACCAAATCCTAACGGAGAATAGGCTAACAACCCAACATTTTCTCGCATTCCTATTTCTGATAAACCCACTTCATACAAACGATTTAACAACGAAAATGGATTTTGTATCGTTGTAATTCTTGGTAATCCATGCTTTTCGCTTTCCATTAAAAATTTCATTACGCCCCAAGGATTTTCATTTGAAAGCCCAATATGTTTGATTTTTCCTTCTTTAATCAATCCGTCATAAACCGTTAAAACATCAAAAATGTTATCTTGCCATTTTGGGTCTAATTCCTGAACACCTCGTTTTTGAAACATGTTCATCACACGCTCTGGCCAATGCATTTGATATAAATCGATATAATCAGTTTGAAGGTATTTTAAACTCAATTCTACCGCTTCATGAATGCTCTTCTTAGAAAAATCTAACGGCTGACGAATATATTCCATCCCACGATTTGGACCTGCAATTTTAGTAGCAATTACCAATTTCTCTCGTTCTGAAGCGCCAATTTTTTGAAGCCAAGTGCCAATGAAACGCTCTGTACTTCCAAAAATTTGTGCGTTGCCACCAATAGGATACATTTCGGCCGTATCAATAAAATTAATTCCATTTTCAAGTGCATAATCCAATTGCGAATGCGCTTCGCTTTCAGTATTTTGATTGCCAAAAGTCATTGTTCCTAAACAGATTTTACTGACTTTTAGTTCGGTATTAGGTAGTGTTATGTAGTTCATGTTGTGTTTCAAAGTAGCAAAGATACAAAGTAGTATAGGTTATTAAAAAGAAAAAAGTCCAAAGAAATTCTTTGAACTTTTTTAAAAATAATATTATGTGATTTCTCCTTCGTCGAAATGACAAGCTTTAAGGATTACAACGCATTCAACATTTTAGAAATTTCATCTAACTTAGGCGTTAAAATGATTTCAATTCTTCTGTTTTTAGCTTTACCTTCAGCAGTTTCATTAGATAATAACGGTGCATATTCGCCACGACCCGCTGCTGTTAAATTTTCTTTTTTAACTTTGGCATTAGCCGATAAAATATTCACAATTGCTGTAGCACGTTTGGTTGATAAATCCCAGTTGTTCTCTACACCACCGCCAATAGTTCCGGTAATTTTATCATTATCAGTATGTCCTTCAATTAAAACCGAAATTTCAGGATTATCTCCTAATACCTTTCCTACTAAATCTACTGCTTTTTTACCTTCTGTGCCTACTGTCCAACTTCCCGATTCAAACAATAATTTGTTTTCCATAGAAACATATACTTTTCCGTCTTTTTCAGTAACAGTTAAACCTTTTCCTTCAAAAGCTTTCAGCGATTTTGTAAGCGTTTCTTTTAATTTTTTCATCGCAGCATCTTTATCGGCCATTATTTTTTCTAATTCGGCTAATCGAGTAGAAGATGCTTCTAAGTCTTTTTTCAATTTAGTTAAACGATCTTGTTCTGCCGTTAGTGCTTTTTGTTTTGCTTCTAATTCGGCTAGCAATTGACGGTTTTTATTGATATTTGATTCTAAAGCCTCATTACTGTCTTTCTCTAAAGCGGCATACGATGCTTTTAAATTGTCTAAACTTTTCTTAGTAGCAGCATAATCTGAGGCAAGTTTGTCGCGTTCTGCTTTTGTTTTGTCCAATTCGGTTTGTAAATTGGTTTTGTCTATTTCCAATTGGTTCTTACTGGCTTTCAAAACACCATTTTCATCTGATAAAGCATTATGTTCTTTCTTTAAATCGGCATATTTATTTTCTAAATCTTGATAGATTTTTTTAGAAACGCAAGAAGTAGTTAAACTTAAAACTACGCAAGCAAGTGCAATTTTTCTAATCATTTTATTTTCGTTTTTGATTAATTGATTTTTATTTTATTTCTACTAAAACGGGGCAATGGTCTGAATGTTTAGCTTCGGGTAAAATTAAAGCTCTTTGAATTTTTTCTTTCAAAGGTTCGGCCGCCAAGCAATAATCGATTCTCCATCCTTTATTATTATTTCGAGCATTTGCTCTGTAACTCCACCAACTATAATTGTGTGGTTCTTTGTTTAAATGGCGAAAGGTGTCTACAAAACCACTTTTCATAAACCCATCTAACCAAGCGCGTTCTTCGGGTAAAAACCCAGAAATTTTTGCATTTCTAATGGGATCATGAATATCAATAGCTTCATGACAAATGTTATAATCACCACAAATCACCAAATTAGGAATTTGCTTCTTTAATTCATTAATGTAATTTTGAAAATCGTCCATATACATAAACTTATGTTCTAATCTATCAATATTCGTACCAGAAGGTAAATACAAACTCATTACCGATAGCGAATCAAAATCTAAACGTAAATTTCGCCCTTCAAAATCCATGTGCGGAATTCCTGTTCCAAAAACTACATTATTAGGCGCAATTTTTGATAAAATAGCCACACCGCTGTAGCCTTTTTTTTCTGCTGGAAAATAATATTGGTAGGGATATCCGGCGGCTTCTATTTCAATTTTAGGGATTTGATCTTCTGTAGCCTTTATTTCTTGCAAACAAATTACATCTGGATTCGCTTGTTGTAACCATTCTAAAAATCCTTTTGTGATGGCTGCACGAATTCCATTTACATTGTAAGAGATGATTTTCATGTCTTGTCTTAGCTTTTGACCAAAAGTAGTAAAAAGGATTCTAATAATAAAGATTCAGTTAAATGATTTTCTAAAGTAGTTTTCTAAAAAAATCACAAATTTGTCGTTTTAATGTAAAATCTTTAGGTATTCAATTCAATAGAATTGTTATCTTTGTTTCTTGCTCAAAAACAAAAAATAAATGGGGTTAGTTACTGCTAAAGAAGTTGCAAAAGCGATTAACGCTGATAAATATGGAGTTTTCGGAACATTTTCGGGCTGGGTCTTAATGAAAGTGCTTAAAATATCTGCACTAAATAGATTATATGACCGACACAAACACTTACAAGATGTTGCTTTTTTAAATGCTATTTTAGACGATTTACAAATAAAATTTGAAATTCCAGAAGAGGACTTAAAACGTTTACCAAAAGATGGCGCTTATATTACCATATCCAACCATCCGCTTGGAGGTGTAGACGGTATATTATTATTAAAATTAATGCTCGAACGTGAGCCTAATTTTAAAATTATTGCTAATTTTCTCTTGCACCGCATTGCACCTTTGAAACCGTTTATTATGCCGGTAAATCCGTTTGAAAACCACAAAGATGTTAAGTCTAGCGTGGTAGGTATCAAGGAAACATTGCGTCATTTAAGCGATGGAAAACCATTAGGTATGTTTCCTGCGGGAGAAGTTTCTACTTATAAAGATGGTAAATTGGTGGTCGATAAACCTTGGGAAGAAGGCGCCATAAAAGTCATTAGAAAAGCACAAGTTCCTGTGGTTCCTATTTATTTTCATGCTAAGAATAGTCGATTATTTTACTTTTTATCTAAAATTAACGACACACTTAGAACGGCTAAATTACCAAGTGAATTACACACTCAAAAAGACCGTGTAATTAAAGTAAGAATTGGAAAACCAATTTCAGTAGCCGAACAAAATGAATACCAAGATATTGAAGCATATGGCGAGTTTTTAAGAAAAAAAACCTACATGCTTTCTAATGCTTTTGAAACCGAAGATTCTAAATTACACTTACCTAAATTATCATCGGTTAAACCGCCAAAACAGATCGTAAAACCAGCAAATCATAGCGAAATTATTGAAGAAATAAATGCGCTAAAAGAAGGCGATTTTAGATTGTTGCAAAGTAAAAATTATCAGGTTTTTTTAACAACTGCCGAGAAAATTCCTAATATTTTACACGAAATTGGACGTCTTCGCGAAATTACGTTTAGAGAAGTAGGAGAAGGTACTAATGAAGCTATTGATTTAGACAAATATGATCAATATTACCATCACATGTTTTTATGGGATGACGATGCTCAAATGATTGCCGGAGCTTACCGAATGGGATTAGGCGATGGTATATATAAAAAACATGGTATTGAAGGGTTTTACCTACACGAACTGTTCCGTTTTGAACCCGAATTGCATGGCATGATGAGTCAATCCATTGAAATGGGAAGGGCTTTCATTATTTCAGAATACCAACAAAAACCAATGCCTCTTTTTCTTTTGTGGAAAGGAATTGTGCACACTACATTGCGTTATCCAGAACATAAATATTTAATTGGTGGGGTGAGTATCAGTAATCAATTTTCTGATTTTTCAAAATCGCTGATGATTGAGTTTATGAAATCGCACTATTACGACCCTTATATTGCGCAATATGTGCATCCGAAAAAAGAATATAAGGTAAAACTTAAAGATGCCGATAAAGATTTTGTCTTCAATGAAACAGAATCTGATTTGAATAAATTTGATAAAATTATTGATGAAGTAGAACCAGGAAGTCTTCGTTTACCAGTATTGATTAAAAAATACATTAAACAAAACGCAAGAGTAGTGGCTTTTAACGTTGACCCTTTATTTAATAATTCAGTAGATGGTTTAATGTATATTAAAATTGCCGATTTACCCGAAAGCACTGTAAAACCTGTTATGGAAGAATTTCAAGCAGAGTTAGAGAAAAAAGATAAAGGCTAATCAAATGATTAGCCTTTTTTATTTATTCTTTCCCTATTTCATTAATCTCATTTCCGCTTCCTTTAGGATCTTCTCCATAATTGTTTTTCCCAGTAGTTCCTTCTGAAAAGAATAATACCAGTAACCATATTGGACCAATAATTGGCACTAAAACAATAAAGAAAAACCATCCGCTTTTATTGACGTCGTGTAGTCTTCTTACAGCAGCAGCTAATCCTGGAATAAATACACCTAATATATAAACAAGGTATAAAGGACCTCCTGCGCCTGGTTCAAAATTTAAACCCAATAGACTATCTAAAACCATTGCGCAAATTGCAAAAATCATATTAAACAAAACGAAATACCAGTATTCTGAGCGTCTTGCTCTTCCACTGAAATTGGCGTAGTTTTCAAAAACTACTTTTTTGTACCATTGAAACATAATTATAAAATTTAATTGGTTAGTTACACAATATTAACTTATTATTATTTTATCTCCAAATACTTTGTTTTACTATTTCACTCCATGAATGTTCTTGAACAAAAAAGAACAATCTAATTATGTGATAGCCAATCAAAAAAAAGGCTAAATAATAAGCTAGTTTTTTATTAAAAAACCATTTTCTAAAGTAGGTTTTGCTTGTTTTAATTTCGACTAAAAACAGCACAATTATAAAGATACAAAACCCAACAACTAATGGTCCAAACAGATGAAAACTTAAACTTTTCAATAAGTTTCCATCATAGAAATAAACAATTGATTTAGTAATACCACAAGAAGGACAAGGAAATCCGGTTGTTGCTTTTAATGGACAAAATGATTGTTCATGATCTAATTTATTACCTGTATTGTTTAATGCTAAAATAAAAGGTATTACAAGTGTTAAGAAAGCACCTGTAATACCTAAGATTCTATTTAATACAAAATTTTTAATTGTATAAACGATTTATATCTCCTTGTACAATCATTGCTGCGGCAAAAGGAAAAAATAAACCTAAAATAATTAACAATGTAGATTGATCTTTTGTTAATTCACCCGTCATTTTATAAACATTAGGTAAACCTTCTTTACCTAAAACATAATAGAAATATAGATTTACAGGTAAACAACAGCCCGAAAAAACCGCAATAGGAGTTGAAATTATTTCTTTATCAGAAACAGCATTTATTACATTTGCGATTTTAATATTCCAATAAATTAAATATAAACCACAGGTAATAAAACTTAATAATAAAACTACTATTGGATCTACTTTAAATACTGGAATATTATTATTTGGTTGATTCCAGTTTTCGTTTGGGTTTGTTACTTCCATTTCTTTAATTTTTTTTGATTAGTTATACGAATATAATAAATTTTTTTACTATTCTATAAAAAAAATTGTTTTGAAAGTATATTACTTGGAATACAATGCCTTAATTTTATCGACAATGGTTTGGGCTAATTTTTGATGACTTTCAACTGTCCAACCCGCAATATGAGGTGTTAAAAGGACATTATCGGCTTGAAGTAAATAAGCAAAAGCTGCTGGTTTCTCCCCTTCAAACAAGGTTTCAAATGATCCTTTTTCATATTCTAAAACGTCTAAACCAGCGCCTAGTATTTTTCCACCTTTCAAAGCTTCGACTAAATCTTCCGTTACTACCGAGTTGCCTCGAGCCGTATTAATAAACCAAAATGGCTTTTTGAATTGGTTAATAAAATCTGAATTTATCATTTTATCGGTTTGTGGAGTCCAAGGCGTGTGTAAGCTGATGACATCGGCTTGTTCTTTAAGTTCAGCTAATGAAACTTGTGTAGCATTTTCATCGCCTATATTGGGTAAAATATCATAACAAAGAACCGTAACATCAAAACCGCGCAATTTTTTGGCAAACGATTTTCCCATGTTTCCATAACCTATAATGCCAATGGTTTTTCCTTCCAACTCATGTCCGCGATTGCCTTCACGAATCCATTGCCCTGATTTTACTTCATTGTTAGCTTTTTTCAGATGATTAAAAAGCGATAACAACATTCCTATGGCTTGTTCGCCCACTGCATTTGTATTGCCTTCTGGAGCGGCAATTAAGTGGATTCCTCGTTGCATTGCATACTCACAATCAATACTTTCTAAACCAGCACCTACTCGAGCAATAAATTGCAAATTTGTGGCTTTGTCTAAAAATGATTGGTCAATTTTAAAACGACTTCTTATAACAATACCTTGATATTTTTCAATTTTAGCTTCAATTTCTTCTTTAGACGAAGTGAAATCGACTTCGTTTTGAAAACCCGCTTGTTCAAGTTGTTCCCAAAGTAACGGATGATTACTATCGATGTGAAGAATTTTAATTTGAGCTACATTCATAATATACAATTGAAGTATAAAAGTACAAGAAATTATGATTCAAAAAAAATGAGGCCTTAAGACCTCATTTTTTTTAATTTATCCACAACTCTGGATTTAAAGAAATTTGATTTTGCATAACAGCAAATTTCATTGTGGTTTCTCCAGAACTATCTGTGTTAACAGTCCCTAATTTTTGCTTAATACTTACTTTTTGGCCTTTAACAACACTTACTGAAGACAAGTTCATATATATAGTAATAAAATCACCATGTCTTACATAGACAGCTTTCCAATTTTTATTGTTTTCATTTATTTGTATTTGAAAAACTTCTCCTGCAAAAATAGCTCTAGCAGAAGAACCTCTTTCAGTTGAAATTTCGATACTACTACTGTTTACTGTAAGATTTTTATATTTATGATGTGGATGTACTCCATATCTCTGAAGAATTGATCCCTTTTCCACTGGCCAAGGCAACCTTCCTTTATTCGCCTTAAAATTATTAGACTCTATTTTTCCTTCAGGAGTTAACATAAACTTTGTTGCTTCTTTGGTCCCTGCTTTAGGCGCTATGGTACCCATTTTAGCAGCATTTCTTTTATTTGCCGCGGCAATTTCATCGGCAATAATTTTCTTGATTTGACGGTCTATTTGCTTTGCTTCTTTTTGCTTTTTATCAATTTCAGCTGCAATTTGTTTTTTATCTTTTTGGATCGATTTAACAAGGCGTTCTTGCTCTTGCTTTTCTTTTTCCAATTCTTTTTTCTCTTGTTCCGTTTCAACTAAAACCTTTTCTTTTTCTTTTTTATTGGTTTGCAGTTTTTGTTCGGCAGATTCTAGTTTTTGTTGCTTGGTTCTAATTTCTTCCCCTTGCATTTTTCTAAAATCGGCATATTGCTTCATGTACTGAATGCGTTTATAGGCTTGTAAAAAATCTTGGGAAGAAAGCACAAACATGACCCTACTTTGTTCATTTCTACTTTTATAGGATTTTACAATCATTTTTTCATAATCTTCTTTCAACACCGTTAACTCTCTATTTAATTTATTCATTTCGAGTTGGGTCAAATAGATATTATCCGATAGTATTCGAGTTTGTTTTGCGGTAGTGCTCAATAATTTTTGGCGCAAAGCGATCAGTCCTTTCTGTTGATCAATTTGCTTTAAAACCGATTTTTCCTTTTTCTTTTCCGACTCTAATCGCGCTTTTTTTTCTGCAATTTCGTTCAAAATTTGCTCTTTTTTTTGCTCTAATTTTTGTTGCTCAGAAGGTTGAGCAAATGCCATAGAGGTGATAAAAAAGAAAAGTAGTGTTTTTAAAAATTGGTTCATGCACTTTGGTTTTTTACAAAGGTAGTTTTGTTTTACTAAAATAAAAAATTAATCGATTTGAATTGCCTTGTAATCACTAGGAATTGCATAGGAATAATTTAAATCTTCATTAAATGTTGTGTTTTTATAAGCTATATCAATTGCAATTTTATCTTTTTGGGCAGCCTTGATGTTAATTTCATTGGGCAAAAACATGCGTTCTACTTCTTTGTAAGAAGGATATTGAATTTCTAAAACTCTATTTTGACTCGCTTGTGTTATGGTTTCTTTTTTTAGTAAAAAATTAGCCGCTTCAAAATAAAAATCTTTTGATATATCTGCCGTTGAGGCTTTAGATAGTTTGAATAGTTTTTCGTTAATTTCTGAAATCCATTTGCCTTTACTTAAATCATCGATGGCTTTTCCCAAAAACAAATTTTGCACTTTTATAAAATCCAAATCGGTGCCAAGCCAATTACTTAGCATGGTAAAATCGCCTTCAAAATAAGTGTTATTTATTTTTTCATAATAGCTCACTTTAGTAGGCGTAATTAAAGCTTTTGCCATTGGAAATCCGAGTATTTTGATGTTAATCCAAATGATTTCATCTTTTTTAATTCGGATATCTGCATTTAATGAATGCGATTGCTTATCATCTTCATATTTTGCATTTGCTTTGATATTCAGTGTTTTAAAATCGGTTTCATTTGCATAATGGCCGTTAATTATTTTGGATACTTCTGTGGCATCACTTGCTGCAGCTGTGGCAACCATTTGTTTTGATTTACATCCTACAAATAATAACACAAAAAAGGCAGATACAATATATTTCATTACTTGATTTGTTTTAATTTAGAAGCATACAATTGCTTAGCTTTGAGTTCATTTAAAAATTCGCAACTAATTACTAACTGTTCATAAAAATCAGCTTCGAGCTTTAGATCTTCTATTACAAAATCCAGGCCGTTTTCTAAATTCTCTTTAGCTTTTTTATAATTTTTCAATTGGTTATAACCTAATCCTGCATAATAGTAATAATTAGGTTGGGTAGGAAATAATTCAATGCATTCTGTTGCTTTAACAACTAAACGCTGATAATCTTGTTTTTGTTGCAGCACTTCTAAAAAATAATTGAGGCTTTCAATATCATCTGGACTTTTCTTGATGGCTTTTTCAAAATAATAAATTGCCTTATCTAAATCGCTTTTTTTCCAAAAGAATTTAGCTACTTCTTTAGCAACTGCAATTTCAGGATCGTTATCAAAATAAGGAATTGCAGCATCTACATCGGTAAAAAAAGTGGGGTTTTTAACTGCAAAAATCAAGAATTCATTAAATACGCGATGTTTAATTTTTAAATCGATTTTACTATTCATCAACACCTTAAACATCGATTTTGATGCGTTGATTCCGTCATTACTAGCCAGGTAAAACTTAACTAAACTCACGTGTGCCCAATCTGAATTAGGAATTTCTTTTTCCAATACTTTAGCAACTTCAAATGCTTTTTCCTCTTGGTTAAAACTTAAATAGAGCGAAATTAAATCGATATAATTTTGTTCGTATTTTGGATGTTCTTTAATGCCTTTTTCTAATGTTTCCTTTTTGGGTGAGGCAAATTCTTTAGAGCTTTCCAATTTTAATTTATAAAATTCCATGGTCTTCGTCAAATGAGAACTTGCTTCCATTTCTTTTAATAAATGGAGTGCTTTTTCTTTTTGATCGGTATTCATATATAAAGACACCAAATCTTCTCGCATATTTGGGTCAAATTCAATTAGTTTTTGCACCACTCCAATTGCTTTATCAAAATTTTTTGTTTGATAATAAACATCATACAAACCGTTCCAATACCAGCGCTGTTTGTTGTCGATTTCAACGGCGCTTTTAAAAGTTATTTCGGCAGCGACATAATCTTTTGCATCCAATTGATTTTTACCTAACTCATATAAAAAAGCAGGGTTTTTAGGTTCTTTTTCTAAACATTTTTGAATAGCCACAATAGCTTTATCATAATTTTCAATACCTCGTTGTGCGAGCGCTTCAAAAAAATAATCTTCTGTTTTATTTTCTACTAACGCAATGTCTTCTGGATTTTGTTGTGCAAACAACTGATTTCCAAAACTAAAAAGCAGGAAAATAATAAAAGCTATGTGTTTTTTATTTATCATCTATTCTAACACCGAATAATCTCCGATACTAATACTTGTAAAATTACCATCAAAACTCGCGTGATTTCCAATCATTGCGTTGTCTAATTTGGCATTTTTAATATGTGAATGCGTTTGCACCAAACTATTTTTTATAGTAGAATCAATAACATGACAACCTTTGCCTAAGGAAACATTTGGACCCACCGTAGCGTTAATTAAGACCACATCTTCTCCAATGTAACAAGGCGGAATAATGGTCGAATTTTCTTGTTTAACACCATAATCAATCAAATGTTCGCCATCGTTATGTAAAAACCCAAGCATTCTCGTATTGGTTTCCACCGTAACGTCTTTATTCCCGCAATCCATCCATTCGTCTACTTTTCCGGGAACAAATTTCATGCCTTTTGCCATCATTTGTTTAATACCGTCATTAATTTGGTATTCGCCACCGTGAATTATGTTATTGTCTAACACCGATTGTAATTCGTTTTTCAACACGGCAACATCTTTGAAATAGTAAATTCCAATAACTGCCAAATCCGACACAAATTCTTTTGGTTTTTCTACCAATTCGATGATTTCACCAGCAGTATTTAGGTTTACCACACCAAAAGCTTCGGGTTGATCTACTTGTTTTACCCAAATAACACTATCGGCCGAAGTATCCAAATCAAAATCGGCACGGATTAACGTATCAGCATAGGCAATAACCGCTGGACCGTCTAAAGAATCTTTGGCACACATAATGGCATGACCTGTTCCTAAGGCTTCATTTTGATAATAGATAGTTCCTTTTGCCCCTAATTTTTTAGCAATTGCAATTAAATCGGCTTCGACTTTTGCCCCAAAACTTTCATGAATAATAAAGGCTACTTCATCAATTTTCTGATTTAAAACGCCAGCAATATCTTCTACTAATCGATGAACGATTGGTTTTCCTGCCACTGGAATTAATGGTTTTGGAATGGTTAATGTGTGTGGGCGAAGACGAGAACCACGTCCTGCCATTGGTACTATTATTTTCATATAAGCCCCCTAACCCCCGAAGGGGGAATTCCTATTAGGGGTCAATAGGATTTTATTAATTAATTCAATTTATTTTAAACTATTACACCATTTTGTCAGTTCCCCCTTCGGGGGTTAGGGGGCTCTTTACTTCACCCCCGTACTACCAAAACCGCCTTCGCCTCTTGAGGTTTCAGATAATTCGGTTACTTCAAGCCATTCGGCGCGTTCGTGTTTGGCGATGATTAATTGAGCGATGCGTTCTCCGTTTTCAATTACGAAATCTTCATGGGATAAATTTACTAAAATCACACCAATTTCTCCTCGATAATCCGCATCAACTGTCCCTGGCGAATTTAAAACGGTGATTCCTTTTTTGGCGGCTAAACCACTTCTTGGTCGCACTTGCGCTTCAAAACCAATAGGCAATTCAATAAAAAGTCCGGTTTTAACTATGGTTCTTTCTAATGATTTTAAAGTTATGGGTTCTGAAATATTCGCACGTAAATCCATTCCTGCCGAAGCAATGGTTTCATAATTGGGCAACTCGTGACTCGATTTGTTGATGATTTTAATTTGCATATTATTTTCTTCTGATGATCTTTAAAATAGTTTCTTTTTCGTTTCGGTAGACAAAGTACGCAAAAAAGAATATTGAGGCAATACCGAATAGATACGTTTCGCGTAAAATAGGCACATAAAATGAAATTCCAGAAAGCACAATGGCTAATCCTAAATACGTGAAAATCGCTTTTTTATCATAGGGAATTGGATATTTCTTTTGTCCCATATAATATGAAATAAACATCATGGTTCCGTAAGCCAAAATAGTGGCAATTGCCGATCCCATGTAACTGATTATTGGAATTAAAAGTACGTTTAACGCTAAGGTAACTATTGCGCCTACGATTGAAATATAGGCTCCAATCTTTGTTTTATCGATCAGTTTGTACCATACGGATAAATTGGTGTAAATGCCTAAGAAGAAATTAGCCAATACAATTAAAGGCACGATTTCCATTGCAGTCCAATAGCTTTCTTTGGGCACTAAAAATAATTTTAATACATCGGCAAAAACGATGACTCCTAAGCAAATGAAGGATCCAAAAATGACAAAATATTTTGTTATCGTAGCATACGTTTGTGGCGCGTTTTCATTACTGGCATGACTAAAGAAAAAGGGTTCGATTCCTAAGGTATAGGCCGTTCTGAACAACACCATAAACATCCCAATTTTATAACATGCAGAATAGGCTCCAATATCTGCCATATCAACATGCATCCAATCCAAAAGAATTTTGTCGAAATGCTCGTTAATGGCAAAGGCAATTCCTGCAACTAAAATAGGCAAACCATAGTGCATCATTTTTTTCCAAAGCGCCACATCAAATTGCCATTTTATTTTGAAATAATCGGGTAAAACGAATAGTAATGTGACCAAACTGGCTATTAATCCTGAAATAAATACATAACCAACTTGAAAATCAGTGTAATAGATGGTTTGCAGCAATACATTATTTGAATTGGCAGCTAATTTGGGTAAAAATGCCAAGAAAAAAATATTCAATAACAAATAGATCAATACGTTTGAAATCTTAATTACGGCATATTTTATAGGACGGCTTTCGGCTCTAATTTTAGAAAACGGAATAATCGCTAACGCATCAAGCGCCAAAATCCAAATGGTGAAAACGATGTATTCTACATTGATTTTTGACCAAAGTGCCAAGTTTTTTCTGAAAAGCAACAATACTGCAAAAAATATAATCGTGGACCAAAACAAAGAAATGGTCGCCGTTGAAATGACTTTGCTTTTATCGGATTCTGAATTATAGAAACGAAAGAAAGACGTTTCCATTCCATAAGACATCACAACATTGAAAAAAACCAAATAGGAAAAAATTACAGATACTTCTCCCATTTCGCTATTATCGGTTAGATAATAAACGAGAATTGGATTCAGTATAAAACTTATAATTCTGGGCAAAACTGTTGCTAAGCCATAAATTGCTGTTTGTTTAAAAAGACTTTTATAAAGACTCATTCCTAATTTTTAGATAAACAAATGTAATTAAAACTTTGGTTTTGCCGAAGGATATTCGAGCATTGGTTTTTCGGTAACCTGTTTAATTTTAACATTAAACTCTTTGGCCTTTTCTGAAAATAGTAAAATAGCCTCGTTTTCACCTAATGTTAACGCATTTTTAGGGCTGGTGTAAATTTGGGAAACATCGCCATCCTGTTTTTGCTGATTGCCTTCGGTTTTTATTCTTGCGATAAAATGCAGGTCATCCATTTTCTCAAAAGGAACCTCATATCCTCTGAAAATTACTTTTTTTAATTCGACTTCTTTACTCAAAGGTGTTTTTAAATCCACATAAAAGTTGATTCCGCTTCCGCCACCTCGCACTCCTGCAACCCAAGTTTCATAGGAAGCTTGTAGGGTTTCTTGAATAGCTTTTTTTTGACTTGAACAGCTTGCTATCGTTATCGAAAATAGTAGTAATAGTAATTGCTTCATGTTTTTTTAATTTAAAAATTTGATGAAATGAAATCCTTTCGGCACAAAACCATGATTCATATAAAACTTGTGTGCGCCAAAATTTGTAGAAAAAGCATCTAAAACAATCATGTTGCAGTCTTCATCAATGGCTTTCTGATTCAAATAATTGGTCATGATGCTTCCAATTCCTTTCGAACGAAAATCTTCATGCACCACCACATTATCTAATTCTAAATATTTTCCACTCCATAACTTAGTACCTATCCAAAATCCTGCCAAAGCTATCGTAATTCCGTTTTCTACAACAATTAACTGTTTATAATTATTCGGAAGCATGGCGCTCAATAAATTATGATACTTTTCGGTTGAATAATCAGGGTAGAGTTGTTGAATGAGGGAAAATTGCTCCATCATTTCATCAATTGTAGTCAATTCAATTAACTGTTGCATCTTATTTTTGAAGTAAATTTTGGTTGAATAAGTCTAAAATTCTTCGGTATTCGTCTACCCAAGAATAAGTTCTTTTAAATCCGTGTGCTTCCACAGGAAAAACGGCTAAATCCCAATCTTTTTTACCCAGTTCAATGAAGCGTTGCGTTAATCTTACAATGTCCTGAAATTGCACGTTATCGTCTACCATTCCGTGAAGCATTACTAACTTGTCTTGTAAATTATCCGCAAAATAAATGGGTGAACTTTTTTTATAGGCTTCAGGATCGGTTTCTGGGAAATTCAAAATATTTGACGTATACCCATGATTGTAATGCGCCCAATCGGTTACCGAACGCAAGGCGGCTCCTGCTTTGAATTCGCCTGGTTTGGTCAACAATGCCATCAAGGTGATGAATCCGCCATACGAACCGCCGTATATTCCCACGCGATTGGTGTCAATGCCTAAATTTTGGACCAAATAATTCTTTCCATCCAATTGATCCGACAAATCTTTTCCGCCCATGTGACGGTAAATTCCGGTTCTAAAATCGCGACCATAACCATCACTCGCTCTGTAATCGATATCTAAAACGGTGTAACCCAAATCGGTTAACAAATTATGAAACATATATTCTCGGTGGTAGGTGCTCCAATAATTGTGTGCGTTTTGCAAATATCCCGCGCCGTGTACAAAAATAACGGCGGCTTTGTTCTTGTTTTCTACTTTTGGTTGGTACAAACGGGCATAAACTGTCGTTCCGTCTTCGGCTTTAAACGAAATGACTTCTGGTGTTTTCCAATTGTATTTTTTGAATTCAGCAGTTGTCGAAAACGTAATTTGTTTCAATTCGGCATTTGGTTTATTCGCTCCCACATACAATTCCCATGGTTTATTTTTATAAGAATAGCGTACCAAAAGCGTTTTTTCATCGGGAGATACTTCTACTTCGTAATTGCCATCGTTCGTTACAATTCCCATCATTTTTTTGGAAGCGATGTCCAATTTATAAAAACTTCTGTTGCCGGGATGCGTGGTGGTAGTGGTGATGTAAAATGATTTTTTATCGTTGGACAATGTTACTTCACGAACTTCCCAATTGCCTTTTGTTAGCGCTTCTTTTTGCTTGGTTTTCAAATTATACGTGTATAAATGCGAAAACCCTGTTGCTTCCGATTGAAAATAAAACGTCGAATTATCAATGAAACCCAATGTTCCGCCACTAAAACTATAGCCCGGAATTCCTGGACCGCCAATCCAAGCGTCGTCGTGTTGATGCTCTAACTCGGTAATGGTTCCTGAAGCTACATCCAATTGCACGATCCAGCGGTGTTTGTTGTCTTGACTTCTGATTT
The DNA here is from genome assembly GCA_017983975.1 of Flavobacterium sp. Lineage (GTDB taxonomy): Bacteria > Bacteroidota > Bacteroidia > Flavobacteriales > Flavobacteriaceae > Flavobacterium. The sequence continues at coordinate 8,534 of JAGOAL010000005.1, read as the reverse complement.
CTAAAACCGCATTTTTCCCGTCTTGGCTGTACACCGGACTCATCATGACAATTGCGGTTTCATAATCCGATTTGTCTTTTAGATTTTCGTAGTCTTGGTAGTATTTTGGTGCGTCTTTAATGCCTGATAAATTGGCAAACGAAACGTAATACGTAGTGTCTTTTGCTACATTGAAAATTCCGAATTTGTGTTTGCTGAAATTATCCGTTGATACTTTTGCACGTGCTTTATCACTTTGGGTAAACCCATCATCGGTAATAAAATTTTCAACATTAGTTGGTGTTTCAGTAGGATAATCAGAAAGTCGAAACGTTACAAATTTTCCATCGGGTGATGCTTTTACTTGTTCTACTACTGATTTATCATAGAAAATTTCTTTCGGAAACTTCTCTTTTTTGGATTTGGATTGTGCTGCATACCATTCGTCTGCTTTTACTTCATCGCGCACAAATTGAAACAATTCCTTTTGTTGGTCTTTCAAAAACGAATCGTCTGCTTTTGCTTTATTTTCTTTTCCCGATTTAAAATTGGTCAACATCACCAACGAAAAATCTTTGGTATTGAATTGGTATAGATTTCTGTTTTGCTGAAAAAATAGAATATCCGGATGGGTACTTCTTTGCACGGCACTAATTCGGTCAGCAGATTGGATGATTTTCTTAGCCTTTTTTGTGGATTGGGTATACGCATACAAAACCCCTTGATTGGTATAATACACCACATCATAGTCTTTTTGCGTGGGCATGAAATCAACATCATAAACAGGATTTGAGGTGGTTACTTTTTGTGGTGTTTTTAACGAAGTATTCCAGAAATAAGTACTATTCCCTATTTCGTTATTTGGATTCCAATCAAATAAAACGGTTTGCCCATCAATAGACCAACGGTGATTTGAAGGTTGGTGCCCGATGAATTCATCGCCTTTCATGATGTCTTCTAAACGAAGCTGTTGCGCCTGACCAAAAATGGTAAAAAGTAAGAGGAAGAAACCGCAGTATTTTTTCATTGGAAAATAGTTTGATTCTTACAAATATACCAATAAAAGTAAATGAGGGAAAAAGGTTTTGTGAATTGAAGTGTTTTTGAGAATTTTTTTGTGGGCACGGAATGCAATTCCGCGCCATCGGGGTTTTATTTTTCTATTCTTTCGGTGTTTGATTTCGTTGTTTTTTCTGAGTTCTTTATTGAGTTTCCAATAATAATAGAAACGATTATGATTAGTATTGTGATTACAATTCGTATTATATCAGAATTCAAAATCAGATTTGTGATAGTTGATGTTATTCCGTTAATAATTATCATTAGAATTATTATTTTTTCAGGATTTAGAAGTATTTTATTCAACTTTATACGATAATATAAAAATAAAATTGAAGCAATTAAAGCTATTATATTCCACAAGTAAAATTTATCGATTATAATTTTTTCAAAAGCTAAATAGGATTGTAGCACAAGTATGAAAATCCAATAATATTTCGAATAGTTTTGTTTCATGTGTTTTCTTTTTAACGTATACTTTCTTTAGCAGCAAACTGACGGCTAACGTTCACCCCGCTCCCGCGCAAATCCTTTCGCGTGGTTCTATAATTTAAATTATTTACAAATATTAAAAAAGGTCCTGAACAAATCGGGTGTTATACCCAGTATTTTTTTTACTTCTTGCTCTTAACATATTCAATAAAACCGTTGTAATAGTCGTCTAATGTTTTCTTTTTTATTTCAGTCCACTTGTCTTTGGGTTGACTTAACTCCTTTTTTTCAACGTTGTCGTCCATGCCCGATAAAACAGCATCCATGCCATGAAGATTTATCCACCTATGGTCATAGTTTTCTTCATTTTTCCTAACGAAATCAACCAATTTAATAACTGTTTTTTCAAGTTTGTCAATGTCTTGAAAAGCATATTCATTAATGTCTGGTCCGTAGTTATTGTTTAAAATTGAAACTGCTTGTTTTGCTGATTTGTCCATGCACAAATTGGCGTCATATCTTGCTCTTAGTTGTGCTACATAGAACCAATACATTGCATCGTCCTTTTTGTCCTGATTGTAAAGTTCACGTGAAAGAGCATAGATAACTGGCGGATTATAATAGCTTGGATTTTTCAAAATTATTTCTACGGTTTGCTGTTTCAATTCCTTGTTTTCTCCATTTAATATTTCAACTGCGGCATTGTGTCTAGCAACATCAATTTCTTTAAAAATTCCTTTAGGCTTGATTTCTATTGTCTCAGTCTGTGCATTGCATACTGTCAAAAATCCAAGTGTAACAATAAATAGTAAAATTGTTTTTTTCATAGTTTAATTTTAAACATTTCTGTTTGTGTTAATATTGTGCAAACGTTTTGGCGCTATGCTATGTGGCGGATTTAGGAAGCCTAAACTTTCGGTTAAGACTGACTTTACAAGTACAAAACCAACTTTAAATTTAGCCCAAAACCCGCCATTTTTGCAAACTGCTGTTAGGCACTGTTGTTTTTCTTTTTAAAACGGTAAATCTGGATGATCAAACAAACTTTCGTCAGTATCGTCAAAGAAACTTGTTCTTATCGTTCTACGATGCTTTTCAGATTTAAACTGAATTCCTATTTCTTTGTTTTCTTGGTTTAAGAAATAATCGTGATTAAATGAATAAATTTCAATTTTATCATCAAGTATTACGTGTAAATGATTTTCATAATTCATTGATCTTGGATAAATTCGCCACTTTGTAATTGGACCTTCAATATTGAAAACTCTTCCATCGCTTTGAATCACAACTAAAGCGTTTTCACATTCTACAATATTTCCAAAATAGGCAGTTCCTCCATTTATTACTTTTCCTTTCCAAGCATTGAACTCAACAGTTTTTAAACGTTTGAATTTTTCTTCTCCTTTTTCTTCGTTTGCGTAATTATTATATTTTATTATCTCAAAACCTCCTTCAGTTGCTTTGTATAATTTATCTTCAATGCCCCAACTGATAAAATGTTTTTTATTTTTTACGTTAAATATTTTATGGTCATTAATATTCGTGTCAAAATCTCTTAAAGCCTTATCATTATTATTTCTATCTTTAGTCATATTCCATTTGAACATTGCTAAAAATGAATTTTCGGTTAAAGATGTATTGTAAATATTTAGATAAGAATAATTAGAAAATGATGAGTGATTTTCACTAACTTGAAATATAGGTCTGTTATTTTCGATTCTTTTAAGGTTACTTGGCAAACTTGACGCCATATTTAGTTCAAATAATCCATCACTTCCACCAGACAAAGCTAATTGCGGATATTTGTTAGCTTTTATTGATAATAAATTACAATCCCATAATTTTGTAGGTCTTGAACTTACAGGGAATTTTGCTGATTTTTCTCTATGTGCTGAACCAGAAAAAAGACCTTTTTCGTGAATAAAATATAATTTATTGCTGTAAATTTCTGTATCTGTTGGTAATATTCCTGTTGGTGTTTCTTGTTCGCCAAAAAGATATTGTTCAAGTTCTTTTTCACTTATTTCAAAAGTAGGATTGTGTATTTCATTAAATTTATTTAGTAATAAATCTTTAAAATCATTGTCTTTGAACAATTCTATCAATGAAGATTTGTATAAATAATTACCATCTAAGAAGCAAAATGTCATCGCTATTTTGTCAGTTTCTTTTTTAATAAATGACTGTACAAGCTCATTCCAGTTATAAACTTTTAAATCACCTTCAAATGTCCATAAGTAGAGTCTGCCGCGATAAATTTGGCAGTCATAATAATCTCCTTGTATTGATATTTTTACAGGTAGCATAATTGGCCTTGTCTAATTTTATTCATTTTTGCTTTTGTTATATAACCATCATTAACCCAATTTTTTAATATTTCTGTTGTAGGTCTATCTTGAGAATTTGCCATATGATTTGCAGGATAACCGTGCCAAACATTTGTGTTATTTCCATCAACAAATTTAGCTAATTTTAGTTCATCATTCATACTACTTAATCCAACTACGTTTAAGTTAGTATTTACATATCTCAAGCCCCAAGCCTCAAGACCATTTTTCCAATTATTCGTTATCGATTCAATGAAACAATTAACTTCTTCGTTAAAATCGATTAACCAAATACTTTTATTCATATTTCCTCTTCTTCTGTGTTGAGAGGAAATAATATAATTACTAGTGATATGTTCACTCAAATCGATTTCTATATCAGCTCTATATGGCATATTTTATTCGGGTTTTTTAAAATTACAGTTAACTTGTATATATACTCCGTTTTTTACTTTTTAGTTGAGCAAAGCCGTCTGTTTTTGGGTAGCTGTGCTCAACTATAGTTGCGTAGTATTAATTAACCAAACATAGTAATTATTTTTAAAATTAACAACCATAAGTAACTAATTTTAATTTATTAATACTATAAGTTGTGTTGAAGCGGTTGCATTTTTTAATTCCTCTAGGGCAATTGTTTCATTTCTCTAGGGCAATGACATACTTTCCCTAGGGAAGTTAAGGTATTGCTGTACAGCAATTATAAAATAGAACAAGTTAAAACGAAATAAAGTAACGGTTAAAAGCAGTTTATAAAGTAAAAGAAAACTAGCGCTGGGGAATGTTTCATAATTTTAAGGAGTTGTACAAGAGTTTGTTGCCTATAAATATAAAACAAAAAAGTCCCGAATAAATCGGGACTTTCTTTAATATCTAAATTAAAATTAGTTATTCAAAGCTTCTGCTCCACCAACGATCTCTAAGATTTCGTTAGTAATCGCCGCTTGACGCGCTTTGTTGTATGTTAATTTTAATTGGTCTCTTAATTCTGTAGCATTATCGGTTGCTTTGTGCATTGCGGTCATACGCGCTCCGTGTTCTGCTGCAAATGAATCTCTAATTGATTTGTACAATTGTGTTTTTAATGATTTTGGAATCAAAGTCAACACAATTTCTTCTTTAGAAGGTTCAAAAATATAATCAGAAGCAACTACTTCGCCACCCACAATAGGCGCTAAAGGTAAAAACTGTTGTGTTCTTACAATTTGAGTTGCCGCATTTTTAAATTCGTTATACACGATTTCAATTTTGTCGTAATCACCTGCCACAAATTTATCCATTAACTGTTGTGCAATGTCTGAAGCATTTTCAAACGTTAATTGGTCAAAAATGGTGTTTTGAACGTCAATTACATTGTAAGTTTTGCGCAACACATCGTTTCCTTTTTTACCAATCGCAAAAATATCTACTTGTTTGCCTTCATAAGCATCTGCTACCACTTTGATTTGTTTGATTACGTTTGTATTGAACGCACCACACAAACCTCTGTTTGAAGTAACCGCAACAATAAGTACTTTTTTTACTTCTCTTTGAGCTGTAAAAGCACCACCTACTTCTCCTTCAAGGGTTGCACTTAAGTTTTGTAATAGTTCGGTTAGTTTTTCTGCATAAGGGCGCATTGCAGTAATTGCATCTTGTGCCTTTTTTAACTTTGCAGCAGAAACCATTTTCATCGCCGATGTAATTTGCATCGTAGATGAAACAGAAGTAATCCTATTACGTATTTCCTTTAAGTTTGCCATTTTGTTAATTTGTCAATGTGCCAATTTATCAATGTGTCAATTAATTGTCTAATTGACACATTGTCTAATTGACTAATTAATTATATTTTGCTGAAATTTCTTTTGCTACTTTTTCTAAAACGTCAGTGATGTTGTCATCAAATTTACCTGCTTTAAGTGCATCTAATGTATCTCTGTGTTTAGCGTTTAAGTATTCTAAGAAATCTTTTTCAAATTCTTTAACTTTTACAACGGGTACATTACGCAACAAGTTTTTAGAACCTGCATAGATAATAGCTACCTGATCTTCTACTGTAAAAGGAGAGTTTAAACCTTGTTTTAAGATTTCAACGTTTCTTTTTCCTTTTTCAATTACGTTTAAAGTAACGGCATCTAAGTCAGAACCAAATTTTGCAAACGCTTCTAATTCACGGAATTGCGCTTGGTCTAATTTTAACGTACCTGCTACTTTTTTCATGGATTTAATTTGTGCATTACCTCCAACACGCGATACCGAAATACCTACGTTAATTGCAGGACGAACTCCCGAGTTGAATAAATCACCATCTAAGAAAATTTGTCCGTCTGTAATCGAAATTACGTTGGTTGGGATATAAGCAGAAACGTCACCCGCTTGTGTTTCGATAATTGGTAATGCTGTTAACGAACCACCACCTTTAACGATTCCTTTGATAGAATCTGGTAAGTCGTTCATGTTTTTAGCGATTTCGTCGTTGTTAATTACTTTACAAGCTCTTTCTAATAAACGAGAGTGTAAGTAGAAAACGTCTCCAGGATATGCCTCACGTCCTGGTGGTCTTCTTAATAATAAAGATACCTCACGGTACGCAACAGCTTGTTTAGATAAATCATCATAAACAATTAACGCTGGACGACCAGAATCTCTAAAATACTCACCAATTGCAGCACCTGCCATAGGAGCATATACTTGCATTGGAGCTGGATCAGAAGCATTTGCAGCTACAATAACCGTATAAGCCATTGCGCCTTTTTCTTCTAACATTTTTGCGATTCCTGCTACAGTTGAAGCTTTTTGCCCAATTGCAACATATATACAGAATACAGGTTGACCTGCATCGTAAAATTCTTTTTGATTTAAGATGGTATCAATACAAACGGTTGATTTACCCGTTTGACGGTCACCAATAACCAACTCACGTTGTCCACGACCTACAGGAATCATTGCATCTACTGCTTTTACTCCGGTTTGTAATGGTTCAGTTACGGGTTGACGGAATATAACTCCAGGAGCTTTTCTTTCTAATGGCATCTCAAATAATTCGCCACCGATTGGACCTTTACCATCAATTGGTTCTCCAAGTGTGTTTACAACACGACCTACTACTTGTTCTCCTACTTTAAGAGAGGCAATACGTTGTGTTCTTTTTACCGTTGAACCTTCTTTGATTCCTGTTGAAGGTCCTAAAAGTACCACCCCAACATTGTCTTCTTCTAAGTTCAATACGATAGCCTCTAATCCGTTTTCAAATTGTACTAACTCTCCATATTGAGCGTTTGATAATCCGTAAACACGAGCGATACCGTCTCCAACTTGAAGTACAGTTCCAACTTCTTCTAACGATGCACCAGATTCAAAACCTGATAATTGTTGTTTTAATATTGCTGATATTTCAGCAGGTTTAATTTCAGCCATTGTGATATATCTTTAATGGGATATTAATTACTAAATTCTCTTTTTAAATTTTGCAATCTGTTTGCCACAGATGCATTGTATTGTTTGTCACCCATTCGTAAAATAAATCCTCCGATGATGGCTGGATCTACAATATTTTGGATGGTAATATTTTTAGTTGAAAAGGTTGCAATCTTTGCTAATACTTTTGTTTCTAACTCAGTTGTGATTGGAAATGCAGTAGTTACTACCGCCGTTTCAATTCCGTTAAGTTCATCATGCAAAGCATTATATTGAATGGCAACATCTTGCAATAACTCAAATCTTTTATTCACTAAAAGCAATTGAAACAAGCTTTTTGTTTCTTTTTGAGCAGAAGCAAAAATTTCAGTTACAGAAGAAAATTTAATTTCTCCTTTCACTACCGGACTGTGCAAAAATTCTTTCAATTCGGCACTGCCTTTAATTGCATTTACAATTGAAGTCATATCTGCATTTACAGCAGCTGCGTTATTGTTGTCTTTTGCAACGTCTAAAATAGCTTTAGCGTATCGTATTGCTGCTCTAGTTCCTGCCATGATCTTAGTTTAATTTTGCATCACCTAACATTTTCTCAACTAATTTAGTTTGAGCTTCTTTGTTAGATAATTCGTCTTGTAACAATTTCTCAGCAATTTGTAATGACAAAGAAGACACTTGGTTTTTCAATTCTGCCATTGCTGCATTTTTTTCGCTATCGATTGACGCTTTTGCTTGATCAATCATTTTTTCACCTTGTGCTTGTGCTTCAGATTTAGCATCAGCAATCATTTTTTCTTTGATTTCTCTTGCTTCTTTAATCATTAAATCTCTTTCCGCTCTAGCCTCTGCTAATAATTTTTCATTATCAGCTTTAAGGTTTTGCATGTCTTTTTTAGCATTTTCTGCCGCTAATAAAGCATTTTTTATTCCTTCTTCTCTTTCGTTAACCGCATCAAGAATAGGTTTCCAAGCGAATTTTTTTAATAATAGAATCAACCCAACAAATATAAGTACTTGCCAGAAGAATAATCCAAATTCAAACTGATTTATTAATTTATCCATTATATATGATTTTAAACTTTTTTGTAATGTTAAAACAATAGTTACAACCAACCGTTGCAACTATTGTTTTTAGTTTTTAATTACGCAGCGAATAAAGCAGCGAAACCAATACCTTCAATTAACGCAGCAGCAATAAGCATAGCTGTTTGGATTTTTCCTGAAGCTTCTGGTTGGCGAGCGATAGCGTCCATTGCTGAACCACCAATTTTACCAATACCTAAACCTGCTCCGATTACAATTAATCCTGCTCCTACAATAGTTGGAATTTGCATAATATATATA
>JAGOAL010000004.1 GCA_017983975.1 Flavobacterium sp. | reverse complement strand
TTTTTATAGTCTAGAATAAATACTTTTGTAAAAAAAGAAAATGTCGTTTGAAAATTTAAAACCTGTAGTCTCTGAATTTATTAATAATGATTCTATAACCAGAGAAGAAAAATTATTAGCTATTTGTCAATTGTTAACCGATTCTGTTTCCTATTACAATTGGGTTGGTTTCTATTTTGCAAATCATGAAACACAAACCTTGCATTTAGGTCCTTATGTTGGTGCTCCAACAGATCATACAGTGATTCCTTTTGGAAAAGGAATTTGCGGACAGGTAGCGGTTTCCAATTCAAACTTTGTAGTGCCTGATGTTTCTGCTCAAGATAATTATATTGCTTGTAGTTTTACGGTTAAATCAGAAATTGTAGTACCACTATTTGTAAATGGGGTGAACATTGGTCAAATAGATATTGATTCCCATGAAATAGACCCCTTTACCGAGGCTGACGAACGGTTTTTAGAATTTGTAAATCAAGAAATAGCGAAATTGTTTTAATACAAATACCAATATCAAAGCCAATTTTAATATATTTGTGCTATATCTTTTTGACCAAATTTATTTATGCCATTTAACGTAACCAGTTTAGAACTTCCTTTTTTTGCTAACTTACTTATTTTATTAGTATTAGCTAGGCTTTTTGGTGAAATCATGGAACGCTTTAAACAGCCCGCGATGATTGGCGAAATATTAGCTGGTGTTCTACTTGGCCCAACATTACTTAATTTTATACATCGCACCGAAGAATTAAAAGTAATTTCAGAATTAGGCGTTTTCTTATTAGTAATTATTGCCGGATTAGAAATTCACCTAGATGAAATTATAAAATCAATGAAGGGTCGAAATATTGTTATTTCTATCACTGCTTTTTTTATTCCTTTATTTTCAGGCTATTTAGTAGGTAATTATTTTGGACAAGATGTAATGTCAACCATATTCATTGGCCTTTGTGTAGCAATTACCGCTTTACCTGTTAGTATTCGAATTTTAATGGATTTAGGGAAATTAAATTCGCCCGTAGGACAAAAAATAATTTCGGTAGCAATTTTTGATGACGTAATTGCATTGACGATTTTAGGAATTTTATTAGATTTAAAAGATGTCGAACCAACATTTGCAAATATTTCTCAAGCAACTGTTTTTACGGTTTTAAAACTTGTTGTTTTCTTAATCATTATTGCTCTAACCTATAAGTTAATACAAAAATTAGCTCAGAAAGAAAATTTTATTGAAAATCAATTGAATTTGATATTGACTTTTTTGAAAGGAAAAGAATCATTATTTGCCGTATTTTTTGTTTTCATTTTAATATTTGCAACCATGACAGAAAGTATTGGTTTGCACTTTATTATTGGAGCTTTCTTTGCGTCAATGCTAATTTCAAAAGAATTGGTGGGTGAAAAACATTTAGAAACATTTCACAACACTACAAATAGTATGGCAATGGGGTTTTTAGCTCCTATCTTTTTTGCAGGAATTGGGCTTGAGTTCCAATTTTCCTCTATCCAAAATTATCCATTATTATTTGCTATAATTGGTGTTTCGTTTTTATCTAAAATAATCGGCGGATACATTGGTGGTCGATTTGCAAGATTAAACCACAAAGTGTCACTCGCGTTAGGCATTGGTTTAAACGCAAGAGGAATCATGGAATTAGTAATTGCAAACATCGCCTATAAAGCGGGCATTATTAATACTGAAATCTTCTCAATGCTTGTAATTATGGGATTGATTACTACTTTATCAACTCCGTTTTTATTAAAAAGAGCTTTCAAATCTATTGAAAAGATAGTCTGATTTTAATTATTTGAAAATAATTTAAAATTCATAATTCTAAATTCCAAATTATTTCTATCTTTGCAACCGAATTGCAACCATACAATTCATACATAAAAATCATTTAAAATAATATTGGCATGTACTTGACAAAAGAAACTAAAGCTGAAATCTTCGCTAAACACGGAGGAAAAGCTGAAAACACTGGATCTGCTGAAGGGCAAATCGCATTATTCACATTTAGAATTTCTCACTTAACGGAGCATTTGAAAAAAAATCGTCATGATTTTAACACAGAGCGTTCGTTAGTGCTTTTAGTAGGTAAAAGAAGAAGTCTTCTTGACTATTTAAAGAAAAAAGATATCAACAGATATCGTGAGATTATTAAAGAATTAGGAATTAGAAAATAATCAACTAAAGGGGCTTTGTGCCCCTTTTTGTTTTGTATATATTAACAGAAAAAGTTTGGTTTTTCATTGGGTTACAAACAACTACACACAACAACACAACTGACCCTTTGTTTAATTTAGAATTAAAAAAAAAGTATGATTCCAAAAGTATTCCAAGAAGTTATCGATTTAGGTGACGGAAGAAGCATCTCAATCGAAACTGGGAAATTAGCCAAACAAGCAGATGGATCTGTTGTTGTTCGTATGGGCGATGCCATGTTATTAGCAACAGCAGTTTCTGCTAGAACATCAAATCCTGCAGTAGATTTTTTACCTTTAACAGTAGATTATCGTGAAAAATTTGCAGCAGCAGGTCGTTTTCCTGGAGGTTTCTTCAAAAGAGAAGCACGTCCAAGTGACAGCGAAGTTTTAACCATGAGATTAGTAGACCGTGTATTGCGTCCACTTTTCCCAGATGATTATCATGCTGAAACGCAGGTAATGATCCAATTAATGTCGCATGACGAAAACGTAATGCCAGATGCATTAGCTGGATTAGCGGCTTCGGCAGCATTAGCCGTTTCAGACATTCCTTTTTATAACTTAATTTCTGAAGTTCGTGTTGCACGTATCGACGGAAAATTTGTCATCAACCCAAGTAGAGAAGAATTAGCACAATCTGATATCGACATGATGATTGGAGCTTCTATGGATTCTGTTGCAATGGTTGAAGGAGAAATGAAAGAAATTTCGGAAGCAGAAATGGTAGAAGCTATCAAATTTGCTCACGAAGCTATTAAAGTCCAAATTCAAGCACAATTACGTTTACAAGCCGCTTTTGGTAAAAAAGAAATTCGTACGTATGAAGGTGAGAAAGAAAACGAAGAAATTTACAAAAAAGTAAAAGCTGCGGCTTACGATAAAATTTATGCAATTGCAAAAGTTGGTTCGGCTAAACACGAAAGAAGTGCTGCATTTGCTGAAGTAAAAGAAGAAGTAAAAGCGTTGTTTACAGAAGAAGAATTAGCTGCTGATGGTGATTTAGTATCTAAATATTTCTATAAAACCAACAAAGAAGCTGTTCGTAATGTAGTTTTAGAATTAGGCATTCGTTTAGACGGAAGAAAAACAACTGAAATCAGACCAATTTGGTGTGAAACCGATTATTTGCCTTCTGTTCATGGTTCGTCTTTGTTTACTCGTGGTGAAACGCAAGCTTTAGCTACAGTAACTTTAGGAACTTCAAGAGAAGCAAATCAAATAGATTCTCCATCTGAACAAGGTGAAGAAAAATTCTATTTACATTATAACTTCCCTCCTTTTTCAACTGGTGAAGCAAAACCTTTAAGAGGAACTTCAAGAAGAGAAGTAGGTCACGGAAATTTAGCACAACGTGCTTTAAAAAACATGATTCCTGCAGATTGTCCATATACCATCCGTATTGTATCTGAAGTATTAGAATCTAACGGTTCTTCTTCAATGGCTACAGTATGTGCTGGAACAATGGCTTTAATGGATGCTGGAGTTCAAATGGTAAAACCAGTTTCTGGTATTGCGATGGGATTAATTACTGATGGCGAAAAATTTGCTGTATTGTCAGATATTTTAGGGGATGAAGATCACTTAGGAGATATGGACTTTAAAGTAACTGGAACTGCTGACGGAATTACAGCATGTCAAATGGACATCAAAATTGATGGCTTACGTTATGACATTATGGAACAAGCTTTAGGACAAGCGCGTGATGGTCGTATGCATATTTTAGGTAAAATCACTGAAACTATTGCAACTCCAAGAGCTGATGTTAAACCAAAAGCACCAAAAATTATTACAAGAACTATTCCTGGAGCATTCATTGGAGCATTAATTGGACCTGGCGGAAAAGTGATTCAAGAATTACAAAAAGCTACTGGAACTACTATCGTAATTAACGAAGTGGATGAGCAAGGTGTAGTTGAAATTTTAGGAACTAATCCAGATGGAATTGCTGCAGTATTAGCTAAAATTGATTCAATCATCTTCAAACCTGCAATGGGAGAAGCTTATGAAGTGAAAGTAATTAAAATGTTAGATTTTGGAGCAGTTGTAGAATATACTCAAGCACCAGGAAACGAAGTTTTATTACACGTATCTGAATTGGCATGGGAACGTACAGAAAACGTTACAGATGTAGTAAATATGGGCGATGTATTCCAAGTGAAATACTTAGGTGTTGACCCTAAAACACGTAAAGAAAAAGTGTCAAGAAAAGCACTTTTACCAAGACCTCCAAGAGAAGAAAGACCTATTGAGAAAAAAGATACTCCACAAGGTTAATTTTATTCTTTAAGTTAATATAAAACAACCCCTCATGTCATTTAGTGCTATGAGGGGTTTTCATTTGAATCAATTTGGAATATTTTTAGTACATTTACCTACAAATAAATAAAGTATGAAATTAAAAGTATCTCTCATTCTATTGTTCATTATTTTTCATTCACTACATACTACATTATACGCTCAAAACAAAACAGAAGATTATTTTGACACTGTTGTTGGTAAAGAAAATTTACCTTTAAACAACGGCGCATTCTATTTCAGTACTTATAAAACTCTTGATACACATCCATTTTACAATTCAAATAAATTTAGCATTGGTTCAATTATCTATGATGAACAATTATATAATAATGTAAATTTAAAATATGACAATCATCGAGATATATTAGTATTTAAACCATATGGTGAAACTGAAAACTTTGGAATTATTCTTACAGAGAAAATGATTAAAGAATTTACTTTACAAAATAAACACTTTATTAATTTAAGTTTAATTACAAAAGAAAGCTTTAAATCAATACAAGGATTTTATGAAGAAAATTGGCAAGGATCTAATTTTACATTCTTTATTAAACATAAAAAAGATCGAAGAGAATACATTAAAGACAATGTCATATATAATGAATTTGGAATTTATAACGAATTTCTTGTTGCCAAAAACAATTCTTATTTTATTATAAATAGCAAGAAAAACATTACCGATTTATTCAAGGAACAAGAAAAGGAAATAAGAGCATTTTATGATGATAACTCAAAATTGTCAAAAGAAAATAAAACCTCGTTTTATGAGAAGCTATTCCGATATATTGACCAATTACAAACAACAAAATAAGAATGTCAATATGAAAAAGCTATTTATAACTATTCTTTTAATGCAATTTGCTTCCTCTTTTTCTCAGAAGGATTCTTTAACAACAATAAATATAAATGCCGTTAATCTTGAAGACGCATTACTTCAAATTGAACGCCAAACTAATTACACCTTTTTTTATCAAAAAAATTGGCTAAAAAATTACAATCAAGTAGTTAATGAAAAGGTAGAATCAAAATCAATTGATGAAATACTAAAAACAATATTTAACGAGACTAATCTTAATTATTTTTTAGATAAAAATAAAATTATCTTGACTCAAAATAGTATCATCCATAACAAAATAGAAAGTGCTTTTTTGGAAAATAAAAATTCAACAAATACTGTTGCAAAACCAATATTAATTCAAGAAACAGATAAAATTACTGATAAAAAAGAGTACAATGAAGCCTTAACGGTTATTGGTAAAGAAAGTGCATCAAAAGATAAAAGCATATATGAAATTACTGGTTCAATTCTAAATTCAAAAAATGGAGTTCCAATTGCCGATGCAAATCTAATTGTGGAACAAAGAATTGTTGCTACAACTAATGACAAAGGGATTTATAAAATACAATTACCCTATGGTAAATATAACATTACCCTAGAAGCGCCTGGTTTTAAGAAAAACACCTTAAAAGTTTTAGTTTATGGAAATGGTATCAAAAATTTCAATCTATCCGATGCTTTAACCGAACTTAATGAAATTATTATCGAAACCGGTAGTGAGAAGAACATAAAAAGTACAACATCAGGAATTACATCCATCAACATGGAAGAGATGAAAAATGTTCCGATGGTTCTTGGCGAAAGAGATATATTAAAAGTAGCTACTACATTACCTGGAATTAAAACTACAGGTGAAGGCTCTGCTGGAGTTAACGTAAGAGGAGGAAAAGAAGATCAAAATCTTTTTCTGCTTGATAATGCCACACTTTATAATCCTTCTCACTTTTTTGGCTTTTTTTCATCCATTAATCCATATGTTATAAAAACAGCTGAAATTTACAAAGGAAGTATTCCATCTGAATTTGGAGGAAGACTTTCATCTGTATTTGATATTAAATCAAAAAATGGAAATGTCGACAAAATAAGTGGCGAAGGCGGAATAGGCCCCGTTACAAATAACATTACATTGTCTATTCCTGTTGTAAACAAAAAAGCAAGTCTTGCAATAGGCGGCCGATCTTCATATTCAGATTGGATTTTAAAAGAAATAGATAATCCAGAAATTAAAAAAAGTAAAGCATCATTTTATGACTTACTAATAAAATATAATCATCAAATTTCAGAAAGAACAAGTATAGAGTCAACGGTTTATTATAGTAAAGACTCATTTAATTTAACTTCAGATTCTACGTATACTTATAGTAATAGAATTATTGCCATTAACGGCAAGCATTCGTTCAACGAAAAAAACAAAGCCGAATTTGGAATTACGAATTCTGAATATCAATTTGGAATTGATTTTGAAAAAAACAACTTAAGATCGTTTGATTTTGGATTTAAAGTAAATGAAACTAAACTTATCTATAAAGGTTCTTATAATTATAATCAAAAGCACAAATTTACTTACGGAATTAATTCTACTTTATACAATATTAGTCCTGGAACCTTAAAACCAACAGATGAAAATTCTTTATTAGTTTATCAATCAATTCAAAAAGAAAAAGGACTTGAAAATGCATTATTTTTATCAGACAACATTAATTTTACAAAAAAAACAGCGGTTACCTTTGGATTAAGATTCTCAAATTTTCTAGCCCTTGGCCCCTCTACACAAAGAGAATATGCGACAAATGCACCTATAAATGAAGGAAATGTACTTATTGAAAATAAATATAATTCTAATGAAACAATTAAGACCTACAATGGTTTAGAATATAGAATTGCACTGAGACATATACTATCAGAAACTTTATCAATTAAAGCGAGCTATGATACAAATTATCAATATCTGCATAAATTATCTACAAATACAACACAATCACCTACTGATACATGGAAATTAGCCGATTTAAACATTAAACCAAGTTTTGGACAACAACTTGCATTTGGAATCTATAAAAATTTCAAAGGATTGCCTTATGAACTAAGCTTAGAAGGCTATTACAAAAAATCAACTAATGTATTAGACTATAAAGTTGGTGCAGAATTAATTCTAAATAACCATATTGAAACAGAAGTATTACAAGGAAACGGAAAAGCATATGGAGTAGAGCTTCTACTTAAAAAAACGAGTGGCAATTTGAATGGTTGGATAGGATATAGTTATTCTAGATCATTTGTAAAATTAGACAGTAAATTTAATGAGGAGAAAGTAAATAATGGTGCTTATTTCCCTTCAAATTTTGATAAACCTCATGATTTAAGCCTTATCCTAAATTATAAAATTACCAAACGATACAGTGTTTCTACTAATTTTATTTATCAAACAGGTAGACCCATTACTTATCCAATAGGAAGCTATGAATTTGGTGGAGCTCAATACACATTATATAGTGATAGAAATCAATTTAGAGTACCAGATTATTATCGCTTAGATATCGGTTTTAACATTGAAGGAAATCATAAAATTAAAAAATTAGCGCACAGTTATTGGAATATTTCAATTTATAATGTCTTAGGGCGAAACAACCCTTATTCTATATATTTTATTACTGAAGAAGGAAAAATAAAAGCATTTCAAACAAGTATTTTTGCTATTCCTGTGCCTACTATTACTTATAATTTCAAATTTTAATTATGAAAAAAATACTTTTAAAACCCGTTTTTACAGTAATAATCCTGCTGTTATTAATAAGTTGTACAGAGCCTTATGCCTTACAATCTAACACATATGAAAGTGCACTTGTAGTTGAAGCAACACTTACAAATGAGGTTAAAAACCAAGAGGTTAAAATCACAAAAAGCTATAGACTAGAAGAAAGAGAAAATGAAATTGAAACTGGTGCAATAGTTAAAATTTATGGCGATAATGGAACTGTACATGAATTTGAAGAAGTAGACGAAGTTTATAAATCAACAGTTCCTTTTCAAGCAGTTCCAAATGTGTTTTATTATATTTCCATTGAAACCACAAATGGAAATCAATATGTTTCTGAAACACAAAAACTACCTACAACAAACCCATTAAGTAGTATTACTGCAACAAATATTTTAAAAGATGGTGTAAGAGGTGTAGAAATTGCAGCAAACAGTTTTGATCCAACTAATTCATCAAAATATTATCGATATACGTATGAAGAAACATACAAAATAATTGTTCCTAAATGGTCGCCTAATAAATTAACTTTTACAGATGACGAAGAAGTAGTAATTTCTCTACGAGATGTCGCACAAACTAGAGAATGTTATAGTTCAAATTCCTCAAAAAATATTATAATAAACACTACATCGGATCTTTCGGAAGATCGGGTAAATAACTACCCTATAAGATTCATCCCTCAAAATGATTATAGAATTGCAAATCGATATTCAATATTAGTAAAACAATATGTTGAAAATTTTGATTCTTATAATTTTTATAAAATATTAAAAAGTTTTTCTAGTTCTGACAATATTTTGTCACAAGTTCAACCCGGTTTTATTTATGGAAACATTCAATGCACAAATAATCCAAATGAAAAGGTTATTGGGCTTTTTGATGTAACAAGTGTTTCTGAAAGAAGAATATTCTTCAATTATGATGAACTATTTCCTGGCGAATTATTTCCTAATTATTTTGATACCTGCGAAATTAAAGAGTATGATGCCAGCTGTTTTGGAATTACTTGTGTAGCAAATGGTTATCATGCTTTAAAAAGCGGTTATCTATCCGGAAATTTGGTTTTTTATCAAAACACCGGAAATATTTTTAAAATGGTAAAACCTGTTTGTGGTGATTGCACTAGTTTCTCATCTAATATAATTCCTCCTTTTTGGCAATGAAAAAATTTATAGTACTCTTCATATTTTGTTTTTTAAACAACTTTGCTCAAAATAATCTTTTTGAAAGCGAAGCCATTTTTTTACATACAAATTCAACTACATTAGTTACAGGTGAAAAACTTTTGTATAAAATATATTGCTTAAATGCTTCTACAAAAGAAATTAGCACAATTAGTAAAGTTGCCTATGTTGAAATTATTAATAATCAAGGAGAAAGTGTAAGCAGAAACAAAATTGGATTAAATAATGGTATAGGCGCAAATGAAATTTTTATCAATACAAATTTTAATACCGGTAATTACAAATTAATAGCCTACACAAATTGGATGCTTAACAATTCATCTGCTCAATATTTTGAAACAGAGATAACAATTATTAATCCATTTTTACCTTTTAAAAATAGTACAACTGATTCTGAAAATAAATACATCGATAACTCAAAGATAACAACTAATTCAGAAAAAATAAATGAGGTAATATTTCAAAACAACAAAAAAAATTATTTAAAAAGAGAACAAGTTTCTTTGAATATTTTAGACAATACTGAAAAATTTAAAAATGGAAATTATTCAATATCCGTTAGAAAAATAGACGAATTAAACTTCAACAAAACCCAAACAAGTACTACATTTAGTCAAACTAAATTAGATGAATTTGTTACTGAAAATTCCATAAATTACATACCCGAAATTAGAGGGGAAATACTGTCTGGAAAAATAATTTCTCTGAATGGGAGTAAAGAAATAAAAAATCAGCATATTGCTTTATCAGTTGTTGGCGAGCCATTTGACTTTAAAATAGTTAAAACAAATGCAAATGGAGAGTTTTATTTTACATTAGAAAAAGACATTAATCAATCAAATATACAGCTTCAATTGGTAGAAAATAATATAACTGATTTTCAAATATCAATTCAACCTAAAGCTAAAATAACAATCAATTCAGAATTTAGTAAGTTACACTTAACAGAGAAAAATATAAAACCAATAGAAGATCGTTTAATTGCTTCTCAAATAGTAAATGCTTATGCAAATGTTGACAGTTTATTCGTAGATAAAAGTAATAAATATCCTTTTTATAAATATGCAGCAAAAGAATATATTTTAGATGATTTTAAACGATTTCCATCCTTTAAAGAAACAATTATTGAAATAATTCCTGACGTCTATTTTAAAAAAAATAACGATTATTATTCATTACATATCAAAGACTACATTACCGGAGGTGAATCTTTTGGTAGTGCATTAGTTTTAGTAGATGGATTAATGCTTCAAGATGTTTCAGAACTGTTTGAATATAACACTAAAAACATCTATAAATTTAATGTTATAAACAAAGCATATTCATATGGCTCAAAAATATTTAGTGGAGTAATAGCCATTTCTACATTTTCTAAAATGTATGAACCTAAATCTAATCTTATTTTGCCTCTAACAATTGAAAGGTGTAAAGAGCAAATTCGTTTTTCTAATAAAGTTTATGATCCAAATTTAGATTTCAACCGCATTCCAGACTATAGATACCAATTGGCTTGGGAAACAAATCTAAAATTAGAAAAAAACAATACTTCATTAAGTTTTTTCACATCTGATATGGAAGGAGTTTACGAAATAAATTTAGAAGGATTCTCAAAAGATGGCCAACCTTTATCATTAAAAGAATACTTTGAAGTAAAATAAAACATTTTTTTGTAACTTTTTTATTTTTCTTGCGTATAATAATCAGAACTATTAAAAGTAAGGAAAATTTAAATGAGACAACTTAAAATTACCAAGCAGGTAACTAATCGTGAAACTGCTTCTTTAGACAAATATTTACAAGAAATTGGAAAAGTTGACCTTATTACTGCTGATGAAGAAGTAGAATTAGCTCAAAAAATTAAAGCCGGAGATCAAAGAGCTTTAGAAAAATTAACAAAAGCAAACTTACGTTTCGTAGTATCTGTTGCTAAACAATATCAAAATCAAGGACTTACTCTTCCTGATTTAATTAACGAAGGAAATTTAGGATTAATAAAAGCCGCTCAACGTTTTGACGAAACACGTGGTTTCAAATTCATTTCCTATGCCGTATGGTGGATTCGTCAATCTATTCTTCAAGCGTTAGCTGAACAATCTCGTATCGTTCGTTTACCATTGAATAAAATTGGTTCTATCAATAAAATCAACAAAATGTATGCCTTGTTAGAGCAATCGCAAGAGCGTGCCCCTTCTGCTGAAGAAATTGCTAAAGAATTAGACATGACCGTAAATGATGTAAAAGAGTCTATGAAAAACTCAGGACGTCATTTATCAATGGATGCACCTTTAGTTGAAGGAGAAGATTCTAATTTATACGACGTATTACGTTCTGGCGAATCTCCAAATCCTGATAGAGAGTTAATTCATGAAAGTTTACAAACTGAAATTGAACGCGCTTTAGAAACATTAACTCCAAGAGAAGCTGATGTTGTTCGTTTGTATTTTGGATTAGGCGATCAACACCCTATGACATTAGAAGAAATTGGTGAAACATTTGATTTAACACGTGAGCGTGTACGCCAAATTAAGGAAAAAGCAATTAGAAGGTTAAAACATACTTCAAGAAGTAAAATTTTGAAAACCTATTTGGGTTAAATTTCAAAAAAAATGAAATTCCAAATTCCAAAGTTGGGATTTGGAATTTAATTTTTGGGATTTCTATAAAAGTAACAACAGTTTAAAACTGTTCGTTTTTTGATTGATGATTGAAACTCCGGCTGATTACCGGAGTTTTATTTTTTTCAGCCAAATAAAACTCCAGTCTGTTCGCTTTGCTCGAGTTTCCGGAGTTTTATTTTTTTTAGGGAAATAAAAGTTCAAAATTCAACATTCCAAGTTGAATATTCAAAATTCTAAAAATGAAAGTTTATAATTTGTACATTTGCAAAAAGATTGAACATTCAATGTTGAACAACGAATTTTGAAATCTACAATAAACTACATAACTACAACATGAAAAACACACTTATTGCTCCATCAGTGCTTGCAGCTGATTTTGCTAACTTACAACGCGACATCGAAATGATTAATACTAGTGAAGCCGATTGGTTTCATATTGATGTAATGGATGGTCATTTTGTTCCAAATATTTCTTACGGAATGCCAGTTATTCAGGCAATAAAAAAGCACGCCACAAAACCATTAGACGTACATTTAATGATTGAAAAACCTGAGCGTTACATTGAAGAATTTGCAAAAGTTGGTGCTGATATAATAACTGTTCATTATGAATCTACAGTTCACCTCCATAGAACATTAAGACAAATCAAAGCGGCAGGTTGTAAAGCAGGTGTTGTTCTTAATTTAACTACTCCAGTATCTGTTCTAGAAGATATTTTACCCGAATGCTATATGGTTCTTATCATGTCGATAAACCCAGGTTTTGGAGGTCAAAAGTTTGAAGAAATTACTTATCAAAAAGTAAAAAAACTTAAAAAAATGATTACAGAGCAAGGTTTAGAAACTCTAATAGAAATCGATGGTGGTGTAACCAATAAAAACGCAAAACAGCTTGTCGATGCTGGTGCTGATGTTTTAGTAGCTGGAAGTTATGTTTTTAGCGCGCAAGATCCAATTGCAACAATTGCTGATTTGAAGCAAATTACTAAATAATAAAAACTTTGATTAACATCATCTTTCAAAGCTCCTTTTTGAAAATACTTTAAAACAAAAAAACGCTCAAATAAGTTTGGCGTTTTTTTTTGTTTTTAAAGTATTTATGTGTGACCGCGAAGGGATTCGAACCCCCAACCCTCAGAGCCGAAATCTGATATTCTATCCAGTTGAACTACGCAGCCATTTTGAGTTTGGAGTTGGAAGTTTAGAGTTTTTACTCGGCACTTCGTACTTCATAATTTTAAACTAAAAGTTTCTTAACAATTCCAGAAATAATTTTTCCTTCAGCTTGACCACCTATTTGAGTTGAGGCTAATCCCATAATTTTTCCCATTGCAGCTATACCCGTTGCCCCTGTTTCTACTATAATTTTAGCTATAATAGCTTCAACTTCTGCTTCTGATAATTGTGCAGGTAGGAATTTTTCGATTACCGCTATTTGCGCTAATTCTGGTTCCGCTAAATCAGGACGGTTTTGAGCAGTAAAGATTTCGTAACTGTCTTTACGCATTTTTACTAAACGTTGAAGCATTTTAATTTCATCGGCTTCTGATAAACCTTCTGCAGCACCCGCTTCTGTTTTTACTAAGATAATAGCCGATTTGATAGCACGTAAAGCTTCCAATGCAACCGAATCTTTTGCTTTCATAGCTTCTTTCATGTGATCCATGATTTTTACTTCTAAACTCATATCTATTGTTGGTTTTTTAATGTTTATTTATTGTGCAAAGGTAACAAAAAAACCCGAAAATTGCTCTTCGGGTTTAATGAGGTAGGTTAGATTATTGTAAATTAATCTACATTATCATGAAGGAACGAATTGTTAGAACGAAGTTGGATATCATCGTTACTATCTGTTCCTAGTGAAATTCTAGATTGATTACTGTTTGTCGACGGTGATGATGTAACATCAATCCCCATTCGTTTATAGGCAGGTTCTTTCTCAAATTCATCAATTTGCGCATTGCTATTGTTGAATTTATGATTGAATTCCTTCATTTTTCTTTTACGTTCTTCGGCTCTAAATTTTAATGTTTCTTCAATAGACATTTCTAATGGTGAAACGGCATCAAAATGAATGTTGTCTTCAAATTTTTCAACTTCTTTTTTCATTGTGAAATTAAGCTCTTCATCGACAGGCTCATTTACCACAGAAACTTCCTTAACTGCTTCAACTTGAGATTCCATTTCTAAATAATCTTCTAAAGAATACTTAATGATTCCGTTTTGATTCACCTCTGTAACTGGTACAACATTTATTGGATCTTTAACTTCTAAAGAACGGGTTTCAGCAGATAAATCGAATACAATTGTATTTTCAACCGGAGTTTCTACTGTTGTATTAAACAAATCTAATCCGAAATTAAAATCTTCTTTTGCTTTTACAAATTCTGGATCTTTAACTTGAATTTCTCTTATTTGGGGTGTGATGATTTCAAAATTTACTGCTGCAGGAGCTGCTACCACTTCAAAAGTAACCTCAATATTTTTTAGAAAATCTGTTGTAGGAACTAAATCTATTGTTGCCACAGGTTCGTGAATTTCAAAAATAGGGGCCTCAATTTCTTCTTCTAATGTGAAAACAATTTTTGGCTCTACTTCTTCAACACTTTCTAAAACAGTTGTGGCAATAACTTCATTTACCTCAGGCGCTTCAAAAATAGGTTCGTTAACTGGAAGTGCTGCAATTGTTTTATTCAATAATTCATGAACAATTTTTTGCTCATCTTCTAAAGAGTGTATAATTTTCTTTGGTTCTGTATTTACGATTTCGGCCTGTTGCTCTACATTAAAACCTGTAGCAATAACGGTTACAGAGATAGCATCACCTAATGCTTCTTCTTCGCCAACACCCATAATAATATTTGCATTATATCCTGCTTCAGATTGAATGAAGTCATTGATTTCACCTATTTCATCGATAGTAATTTCATTAGCTTCATCGGTTCCTGAAACAATTAATAATAACACATTTTTAGCACCCGTAATTTTATTGTCGTTCAATAAAGGTGAATCTAAAGCGCTTGATATAGCTTGCTTTGCACGATCTATTCCTGATGCAGATGCTGAACCCATAATAGCTGTTCCGCTGTTTGACAACACGGTTTTAGCATCTTTAAGGTCGATATTTTGAGTATAGTGATGGGTAATAACTTCTGCAATTCCTCTAGACGCAGTAGCTAACACTTCGTCTGCCTTAGAGAATCCTGCTTTGAAGCCAAGATTTCCATACACTTCACGCAATTTATTATTATTGATAACTACTAAAGAATCTACTTGTTTACGTAAACGTTCTACTCCAGCTAACGCTTGCTCAGAGCGAACTTTTCCTTCAAATTGAAAAGGAATTGTAACAATACCTACTGTAAGAATGTCTCTGTCTTTTGCTAATTGAGCAATTACAGGAGCAGCACCCGTACCAGTTCCTCCACCCATTCCTGCAGTGATAAAAACCATTTTGGTATTGCTGTCTAACATTTTTTCGATTTCGGCAATACTTTCTATTGCAGATTGTTGTCCTACTTCAGGATTTGCACCAGCCCCTAATCCTTCAGTAAGGTTTACACCTAACTGGATTTTATTTGGCACCGGACTGTTTTGTAAAGCCTGAGAATCGGTATTACAAACTATAAAATCAACCCCTTTAATCCCTTGTTTAAACATGTGATTAATGGCATTACTACCACCTCCTCCAACGCCAATTACTTTAATTACGTTCGATTGGTTTTTTGGTAGATCAAATGAAATGTTTCCAAATTCTGACATAGTAGTTCCTTTTATTCTGCGTTATCTAAAAATTCTTTAATCTTATCTATATACTTATCAAAAAACGAACGTTTGATTTTTTCATCGGTTGTTTCTTGATGAGTAGGATGAGTTGCTTGTAACTCTTCTTTTTCTTCAGCAATAACAGGTGTTTCTGTTACAACTTGAGGGCGAACAACCACTTCTGGTTCTTCTTTTTTCATTTCTACAAATGGCGTAGCACTTTTCGTATTATTTCGAACACTATTCATCACTAAACCAACAGCAGTAGCATATAATGGACTCGATAATTCTTCGTTTGAATCTCCTGCTAAATGTTCGTTTGGATATCCTATTCTAGTATCCATTCCGGTTATGTATTCAACAAGTTGTTTGATGTGTTGCAATTGGGCTCCACCACCTGTCAAAACAATCCCTGCAATTAATTTTTTCTTTGGATCTTCGTGACCGTATAATTTAATTTCTGCATATACTTGTTCAATAATTTCCACCACTCTAGCGTGAATAATTTTTGATAAGTTTTTTAACGAAATTTCCTTTGGTTCTCTTCCTCTTAATCCAGGAATTGAAACAATTTCGTTATCTCTATTTTCTCCTGGCCATGCCGATCCAAAACGCGTTTTTAACAACTCGGCTTGTTTTTCTATGATTGAACAGCCTTCTTTGATATCTTCTGTAATTACATTTCCTCCAAACGGAACAACTGCAGTATGACGGATGATACCATCTTTAAAAATAGCTAAATCGGTAGTTCCACCACCTATATCAATCAAAGCAACTCCGGCTTCTTTTTCTTCTTGACTTAATACTGCATCTGCGGAAGCAAGTGGCTCTAAGGTTAATCCTGACAATTCTAATCCGGCGCTTTTTACACATCTGCCTAAGTTGCGAATTGAAGCTGCTTGTCCTACGACCACATGAAAACTAGATTCTAGTCTTCCGCCATACATTCCAATAGGTTCTTTTATTTCGGCTTGACCATCAATTTTAAATTCCTGTGGCAAAACGTGAATAATTTCTTCCCCTGGTAACATAGCTAACTTATGAACTTGACCAATAAGCGTATCAATATCAACATCACCAATTACTTCTTCTGAATTTGGTCTACTGATGTAATCACTATGTTGGATACTGCGAATATGTTGTCCTGCAATTCCTACAACTACATCATTAATTTTATATCCCGAGTCGTTTTCTGCTTCTGAAACCGCTTGTTGAATCGACTGAATTGTTTGTGTAATATTGTTAACAACACCTCTATGAACACCTAAACTTTTAGATTTTCCTACACCAAGAATTTCTAGTTTACCGTATTCATTTTTCTTCCCTATCATTGCTACAATTTTAGTTGTACCAATGTCTAATCCTACTGCGATGTTGTCTTTGTTCATAATTTATTTTATTTCTTACAAACCACTTGTTGTGTAAACATTAAGTTTATCTCTTTATATTCTTTAATCAATGTATCTTTAATTGCATGGTGAAAAAAGGCTTTATAATTTCTAAGCTTTTTTTGCACATTAATTGGTTTCCCAAAAGCAATTTTATAATCAAAACTTCTGTTGGTTAATACCACATTTCCAGAAGGCATGATTTGCGCGCCAGTAATGTTTTTACTCAAGAAATCATCTTTATTAATTTCATTAAATAAATTCAAATATGGCTTGCGCTTTTCTTTACTAATCTCACCAACAACTAGTGGAACTCGTGCCGAAAAATTGGTCGACAATGAAATTCTATCTCCCTTTTTATCAAGGTAATAGCTATCATTATCAGAAATAACTCTTAGTATAGGGGTCTTTTGAGTAATACGCGTATTTAGAAAACCATCTATTGTTGAAAAAACTTCTGCTTTTTCTATCATCTCATGATGACTGAGTTCGTTTTCTAAAGTATTCAAATCTACTTTATCTTTTTGTATTCTTGAAGCGTCTCCTAAATTTTGTATTAACAAGTTATTAACCATTTGATGTGTTAAAAACATGTTTTCTTTTGAGTCAAATTGAATATCTATCTTGTTGATTTTACGCACGCTATTTCTGTTTGAAGAAAAAGAATACAAAAAAATCATTGCAAAAAAGACCATCACTAGTCGTATACTATGCCAATTAATCCTTCTCATAAAGCGCGTTTTTAATATCTTTTACCATCTCACCAATGTCTCCAGCTCCAATTGTTATAAACACAGAAGCATCTGAATTTTTAAACGTAGAAATCAATTGATCTTTATTCACTAATTTTTTATTGGGATTATTAATTTTTGTTAATAACCAACTTGAATTTATTCCTTCCATAGGCAATTCTCTAGCTGGATAAATCTCAAGTAAAAGTATCTCGTCAAATTGCGCTAAGCTTTCGGCAAAACCATCGGCAAAATCTTTAGTTCGACTAAATAAATGCGGTTGGAAAGCTGCTATAATTTTTTTTCCTGGATACAATTCGCGAACCGCCTGATGCACTGCGTTAATTTCTGTTGGATGATGCGCATAATCATCAATATAAACTCTATCTTCTTCTCTTATTTGAAATGAAAAACGACGTCTAACTCCTTTAAAACTAGCTAAAGCAGCACAAATTTTATCATTGGAAACTCCATATGATTTTGCCATTGCAAAAGCCAATAATGCATTCGTTAAATTGTGATGCCCAGGTAAACCAAATTTTACATTAGGTACTAATTCAGTTGGAGTTTTCACATCAAACACATAAAAACCATTTTCGATTCTAATATTTTGTGCCGAAAAATCTGCGTCATTAGTAACCCCTATAGTAATTCCTTCAAGAGGCAATCCGTTGATGATGTATAAATTTTCTATTGGAGTTTTAGCTGCAAATTCTCTGAATGAAGCTTCTATGTGAGCCGCATCTCCATAAATATCTAAATGGTCTGCATCCATTGAGGTTACACAAGAAACATTTGGATGTAAATGTAAAAACGAACGATCAAATTCATCTGCTTCAACAACCGTAACTGTTTTTCCTGAACCAATTAAGTTAGAATTATAATTTTCAACAATTCCACCTAAAAAAGCAGTAACATCTACTCCACTTTCATATAAAACATGTCCTAAAATACTTGATGTTGTTGTTTTTCCATGTGTTCCGGCTACTGCAAAACAATAGGTATCTTTAGTGATTAATCCTAATACTTCGGCACGTTTTTTTATCGTATATTCTCGTTCAACAAAATAATTCCACTCAGAATGCGAAACAGGAACAGCAGGTGTAACTACAACCAATGTATTTTCGCTATAGAAATCTTTTGGAATTAAATTAATACTATCTTCAAAATGAATGGCTAAACCTAAAGCTTGTAATTCATCTGTCAATTGCGTTTCGGTTTTATCATAACCCGCTACATTTTTTCCAATGTACTGAAAATAGCGCGCCAAAGCACTCATTCCGATGCCTCCGATGCCAATGAAATAGACGTTATGTATTTGGTTTAGATTCATTTTTCTTGCCACAAAGACGCTAAGGCGCCAAGTTATTTTTTAATTTTTGATTAGTTTAACTATTTCTTCAACAATATCTTTTGTTGCGTTTGGTTTCGCTAATTTTTTTACGTTTTGACTTAATTCTGTTTGTTTATCTTCATTCGTAATTAGATCAGTAAAAACGGTTTCAAACTCTGCATCTAAATTTGCTTCTTTAAGTAAAATTGCACCATCTTTATCTGCAATTGCTTTAGCATTTTTCGTTTGATGATCTTCTGCTACATTGGGCGATGGAATAAAAATCGTAGGCTTACCCACAATACATAATTCCGAAACCGAAGATGCCCCTGAACGCGAAATAATGATATCTGCTGCAGCATACACTAAATCCATCCGGTCAATAAACGCCAAAACAGTTACGAGTTTTGAGTTGGAAGTTGGGAGTTTTTCCAAGTTATATTTTTCATACTCTTCGAAATACAATTTCCCGCATTGCCAGATGATTTGACAATTTTGATTTAAAAGAAAATCCAATTCTTTTTCAATTAATTGGTTGATTCTTCTTGCACCTAAGCTTCCGCCTAATATTACTATTGTTTTTTTAGATTCATCTAACTTAAAATAGGCATTTGCTTCACTTTTATCCGCTTTAACTAATAAATCTTGTCGAACCGGATTGCCTGTTAATATCATTTTATCCTTTGGAAAAAATCGTTCCAAATTTTCATAGGCAACACAAATTGCATTGGCTTTTTTTGCCAATAATTTATTGGTTATTCCAGGATATGAATTTTGCTCTTGAATAACCGTTGGAATTCCTAATAACGATGCTACTTTTAATACTGCACCACTTGCAAAACCTCCTGTACCAATTACCACATCTGGTTTAAAACTTTTTATAATAAAAAAAGATTTCAATAAACTTGAAGCTAATTTTATTGGAAACAATGCGTTTTGAAAAGTTAACTTTCTTTGTAAACCAGCAATCCATAATCCTTTAATTTCATAGCCCGCTTGAGGCACTTTCTGCATTTCCATTTTATCTTGCGCGCCAACAAAAAGGAATTTTGCTTCAGGAAAACGCACTTTTAATTCGTTGGCAATAGCTACTGCAGGATAGATATGTCCTCCTGTTCCGCCTCCGCTAATTATGAATCTTGGTTGTTGCATTTATTCTTTATTTCTTACGCTATTCATAGGATTTTGTCCGTTATACAAACTATCTCCTTCGTCTTTACTTAATTCTTCTTTAATTGAATACTTCATTTCTTCAATTTTTTGCTGATTTTCATCCACTTCTTTTTCTTCATTCAAAGCAACTTGTGCGTCTATAATTTGTTGTAATGCCTCGTCGCGTTTACGTTTTTCTTCCAAATCTAAAGCAACTTCTTCCTCTTTTTTAGTAACACTTAATATAATTCCAATGGCAATACAAGTCATCCAAATAGACGTTCCTCCACTACTAATTAATGGTAACGGCTGACCGGTAACAGGTAATAATTCAACGGCAACACCCATGTTTATGAACGCCTGAAAAATAATTGGGAAACCTAGCCCGATGATGAGTAGTTTTCCAAATAATGTAGTGGCTTTTTGTGCATCAATAATAAATCTAACGAAGAGCAGTAAATATAAAAATATGATTCCGACTGCGCCGATTAATCCATATTCTTCGACTATGATCGCAAAAATAAAATCGGAGGAAGATTGCGGAAGAAAATGTTTTTGCACACTTTTTCCAGGGCCAAGACCATAAATCTTACCAGAAGCAATAGCTATTTTTGCATTTTCAATTTGGTAATCGTCATCATTTGGCTTGTCATCAAAAAAACTATCAATACGACTCATCCATGTATCAACACGATTGGGCATTGCATCTGGAAAAGCTTTAGCCACCATGATAAAGAACACTAAACTTGCAAAACCAGCTCCAACTATAAAACCCAAATATTTTAAGGGATATTGCCCGATGAAAACGAGCATGCAAACCATAGAAAATATCAAAGCAGTAGTAGAAAAATTAGCAGGAAGTACTAATGCTAAAACAGCAAATACAGGCAACCATAGTTCTAATAATGATTCTTTAAATGAATATTCTTTGTCGCTTACTTTAGCTAAATAACGCGCAACATAAATCATCAAAACAATAAATGCAATAGTTGATGTTTGAAAACTAATACCAACAAATGGAATTTGTATCCATCGACTGGCGTTTGCCCCATCAATTACCGTTCCTTTAAATAAGGTATAAACTAATAATAATATTACAAGCGGAATTCCAAAAATGGATAATGCCTTAAAGTAATGATATGGTGTTTTATGGATAAAAAACACAATGGCAAACCCAAACATCACATGTATAAAATGTTTGAATAAATAACCTATTGTAGAACCTTTTCCAATAACATAAACCAAGTTTGTACTAGCACTATAAACTGGCAAAAAAGATACCAGAGCTAATAGAAACACTATTGCCCAAATGGTTTTATCTCCTCTTATTTTACCAATGATATCGAACATATTTTTTTTGTATAATGAGTATTGTATTGTTGTATTTTGATTGATAATTGGTCTATAAATGTTATTTATAGATTCTTATTTATTTTTGGGTTTTGGAATTTATTATTTGGAATTTTACAAATTATAAATCGCTTGTTTGAATTGATTTCCTCTGTCTTCATAGTTTTCAAACAAGTCAAAACTTGCACATGCTGGAGATAAAAGCACTGTATCTCCTTTTTCTGCAATTCGTTTTGCAATTTGAACAGCTTCAGACATTGAAGTTGTTTCAACCATAATATCAACTACATTATTAAATGCATTACTTATTTTGGCATTATCTACTCCAATGCAAATTATGGCTTTTACTTTTTCACGAACCAATGGCATTAATTCATCATAATCATTTCCTTTGTCAACACCTCCAACTATCCAAACTGTAGGTGTTGTCATGCTGTCTAATGCATAAAAAACCGAATTTACATTGGTAGCTTTTGAATCATTAACATATTGAACCCCTTGTATTTTTAATACTTTTTCTAAACGGTGTTCTGCTCCTTGAAAATTAGTCAAACTTTCTCTTATCGTTTGCTTTCTTATATTCAACAACTGAGCAACAGCAGTTGCTGCCATTGCATTTTTAATGTTGTGTTTTCCTTCTAAGGCTAATTCGTTAATTTGCATAGTAAATAATTCGTTATTAATTGTGCTAAATATTTTGTTTTCTTCTAAAAAGGCTCCGTTATTTTCAAGCTTTTCTGAAAGCGAGAAGGGAACTTTATTTGCTTTAATCGTATTATTAGTTAACCAATTATGGATGGCTTCATCTTCATAATCATAAATTAGATAATCGGCATCCGTTTGGTTTTTTGTTATTCTAAATTTAGAGGCGATGTATAAACTATAATCATAATTATATCGATCTAAATGATCTGGGCTAATATTTGTAATGATGGCAATGTGTGGTTTATAATTAATAATACCATCCAATTGAAAACTACTCAATTCTAATACATAAACATCGTGCTTATTTTCGGCTACTTGCCAGGCAAAGCTTTTTCCGATATTTCCTGCTAAACCCACATTTAAACCACCTTGTTTTAAAACATGATAAGTTAATAATGTGGTAGTAGTTTTTCCGTTACTGCCTGTAATTCCTACGGTAATTGCATTGGTAAACTGTGCTGCAAACTCAATTTCAGAAATAACTGAAATTCCTCTTTCGATGAGTTTTTTTACAATAGGTGCTTTCTCAGGAATACCAGGACTTTTCATTACTACATCGGCATTCAGAATTAATACTTCTGTATGCTTTTCATCTTCCCAGATAATTTCATTATTTGTAAGAACTTCTTTATAACTGTCTTTAATTTTTCCATAATCGGAAACAAAAACATCATATCCTTTTTGTTTCCCTAAAATTGCGGTACCAACTCCACTTTCTCCACCACCCAAAACAACCAATCGCATACTATCTCAATTTTAATGAAACCAATGAGAAAATTGCCAATAGAATTCCAACAATCCAAAAACGGGTGACTATTCTACTTTCGTGATATCCTTTCTTTTGATAATGATGGTGTAAAGGAGACATCAAGAAAATACGTCTTCCTTCTCCAAATTTCTTTTTCGTATATTTAAAATAACTTACTTGGATAATCACCGATAAATTTTCGGCTAAGAAAATTCCACAAACTACTGGAATCATTAATTCTTTTCGGATGGCAATTGCAATAACTGCTATAATTCCACCAATGGTTAAACTTCCTGTATCGCCCATAAAAACAGATGCTGGATACGCATTGTACCAAAGAAATCCAACTAAAGCTCCTACAAAAGCAGCAATGTAAACGGTCATTTCTCCTGAATTTGGGATGTACATAATGTTCAAATAATCGGAAAAAATGATGTTTCCAGAAACGAAGGTGAATAAACCGAGCGTTAATACCGAAATTGCAGAAGTCCCTGCGGCTAAACCATCTATTCCATCGGTTAAATTAGCTCCGTTTGAAACCGCTGTAATGATTAAAATTACCATTGGAATAAAGATCAACCAAGCATAACTTTTATAATCATCTCCCATAAATGAAAGTACTTCAGCATAGTCAAACTCGTTGTTTTTCATAAACGGAATCGTAGTTGCTGTTGATTTTTCCTCTAAATCTGAAGGTTTTATATTGTTTTCAATTTTTACTCTTGAAGTCAATGTATCTTTTCTAACCGTAACATCTGGACTTAAATACAAAACAGTTCCCACAATTAATCCTAGACCAACTTGTCCAATTACCTTAAAAATTCCTTTTAAACCTTGTTTGTCTTTTTTAAATATTTTAATGTAATCATCAATGAAACCAATAGTTCCCATCCAAATGGTAGTCACAATTAGTAAAATGATATAAATATTATTCAATTTTGCTAATAATAATACTGGAATTAACGTCGCTAGAATAATGATAATTCCACCCATTGTAGGTGTTCCAGCTTTTGCGGTTTGTCCTTCTAATCCTAGTTCGCGTACCGTTTCACCAACTTGTTGATTTCTTAAATAATTGATGATTTTTTTTCCGTAAATCGTAGCAATTAATAACGATAAAATAAATGCCAATGCCGAGCGAAAAGTAATGTATTGAAATACACCTGCCCCAGGAACATCAAATGCTTTGTCTAAGTGTTGAAAAATATAGTATAACATAATATTTGCTTAGTTTTAAAGGTTAATGTTGGCTTATTTATTTAGTTGTTGTAATAATTCGGTTACTATTTGTAAATCGTCAAAATCATATTTCACTCCATTAATTTCTTGATACGTTTCATGACCTTTTCCAGCAATTAAAATAATGTCATTTGGATTTGCTAATTGGCAGGCAGTTTTAATGGCTTGTTTTCTATCTAAAATGGAAATTGTCTTTTTGAAATTTTGAGGTTCAACTCCATTTTCCATTTCTTGAATGATTGATTCTGGATTTTCAGTTCTTGGATTATCAGATGTAAAAATGGCTTTGTCGCTTAATGTTGAAGCAATATTTGCCATTACTGGTCGTTTAGTTTTGTCTCGATCGCCACCACAACCCACAACTGTAATAAGCTGTTCGTTTTTAGTGCGAATATTTTCTATTGTTTGCAACACATTCTCTAAAGCATCAGGCGTATGTGCATAATCTACAATAGCCGTAATTTTTGAATCGGAAACAATAAACTGAAATCTTCCGGATACACTTTCTAACTCAGAAAGCAATCGTAATGCCTCAAATTGTTCAATTCCCAATTCAACTGCAACGGCATAAATAGCTAATAAATTATAGGCATTGAATGATCCAATTAATTTAACCCAAACTTCATTATCATTAATTTTTAGCAATAATCCTGATAATTGATTTTCGAGAATTTGAGCTTTATAATCGGCATACGATTTTAGCGCATAAGTGATTTTTTTTGCCTTTGTGTTTTGAAGCATTACTACTCCATTTTTATCATCGGAATTTGAAATTGCAAAAGCTGATTTTGGTAAATAATCAAAAAACGATTTTTTCACATCGCGATATTCTGCAAAGGTGTTATGATAATCTAAATGATCGTGTGATAAATTCGTAAAAACACCTCCTGCAAATTGAAGAGCGGCTGTTCTTTTTTGATGAATTCCGTGTGAACTCACTTCCATGAAACAAAATTCGCAACCTTCTTGAACCATTTGGTCCAAATAATAATTTAACGTCAGTGAATCAGGAGTCGTGTGCGTTGCTTTAAACTCTTCGGTATCCACCATAATTTTAACCGTTGAAAGCAACCCAACTTTATATCCTGCCTTTTTAAATAACTGATATAATAATGAAGCTATTGTTGTTTTACCATTGGTACCCGTTACGCCTACCAGTTTAATTTTCTCCGATGGATTATCATAAAAATTAGCCGATAAATACGCTAAAGCCTCATTTGTATCGTTAACTTTAACATAAGTTATATTTTCGGCTAAAACTTTTGGGAATTCCTCGCAAATAATCACGCATGCACCAAGTGAAATTGCTTTTTCAATATAATCATGACCGTCTGAAAGTGTTCCTTTTATCGCCACAAAAGCAGTATTTGATTCCACCTTTCTAGAATCAAATTCAATTTTTGATATAGTTACATCGGTAGCTCCATGAACTGCTTCAATGCTAACTCTATATAATATGTCTTTTAGGCGTTTCACGATAATTCGATTATCATAGTTTGATTTTTATTAAATTTTTGTCCCGAGGTAATGGATTGTTTTTTCACTCTTCCGATACCAACTACTTTTACTTTTAACCCTAAATTTTCTAATAAAGCAACAGCATCCATAGCTTCCATCCCTTTTACATTAGGAACAATTTGACCTTCTTTTACAACTTCTTGGTAATAATTTGCATATTTTTTTTCTTGAGACACCACTTTTGCATCGATGTTTTTAACATGATTGGTAGCTGGAGAATCGGTAAATATTTTTTGTGCGATTCTTTTAAACACAGGTCCAGAAACATCACCTCCATAATAACCAATAGTTTTATCGGGTTTATGAATTACAACAATACATGAGTATTTAGGTTGAACAGCTGGAAAATAGCCAACAAATGATGAAGCATAATACATATCGGGTTTCCCATAATTAACTTGAGCTGTTCCGGTTTTTCCCGACATTGAAAAATCTTTTGAGTATAATTTTGAACCCGTTCCTCTTTTTACCACATTCTCTAAAACTGCCTGAACTTTACCTAATGTTTCTTGTGAACAAATTTTTGGATTAATGATTTCCGTATTGAATTTTTTAATGGTTTTATTCCATTCTTTTACTTCACTAACAAAAATAGGTTTCACCATAACACCATTATTTGCTACTGCATTATACATGGTTAATGTTTGTAATGGAGTTACTGACAAACCATAACCAAAAGCCATCCAAGGTAAACTTGTTCCCGACCAACCGCTAGTGCCTGGATAAGGTATATAGGCTCTACCTTCACCTTTTATTGGTAAACCAAGCGGTTTATGTAATCCATAACTTCTAATTCGATCTACAAATTGTTTAGGGTTATTCTTATAATTATTATAAACCGATTGTACTAATACTGTGTTTGATGAAACTTCAAAACCTCTAGCTAACGATATTTTACCATAGCCTCTGTTGTTGGAATCTTTAACTTTTCTCTTATAATAAGTTATCAATCCTCCATGGGAATCATAAACAGTACTCGTGTCTGCTTTTTTATCGTCTAAAACGGCAATTAAATCAAGTAACTTAAAGGTAGAGCCTGGCTCATGAGTTTCATTTATGGCATAATTTTGGGTTTCAAAATAAGACCCATCTTCAGCTCTTCCTAGATTGGCAATCGCTTTAATATGACCTGTTTTAGTTTCCATAACCACCACACATCCATGATCTGCTTTGTAAATTTCTAATTGTTTTAATAAAGCGTGATGTGCAATGTCTTGAATATATACATCAATGGTTGAAATAATATCATAACCATCTTGCGGATCTTTCTCATTGACATCACCGATAGGTTTCCACTGATTTTTTGCAATTTTTTGCATCATTCTGTGGCCATTTTTTCCATTCAAATACTCTCTAAAGGCATATTCTAGTCCCTTTCCATCTTCATTTGAACGTTCATAACCAATAGTTCGTTTTGCAACTAAACCAATAGGATGTTCACGAACCGTTTTTTGTTCAATAATAATTCCTCCATTATTTGCACCTTTATTAAATAATGGAAAGGATTTTAAACGCACTTGTTCAGTATAACTAAGTTTTTTTGCGATGAAAACATAGCGACTTTTATTGGCTCTTGCCTTTTGTAATTTTGCCTGATAGAAACCTGCTGGCTTACCAAACATTACTGACAAAGAATCTGAAAGGTCTTTTAAATTATCTCTAAAATGTTCATCAGAAGGCACTACAGCATCAAAATACACTGCATATTCAGGAATTGACGTTGCTAATAAACTTCCGTCAGCAGAGTATACATTACCTTTATTTGCTGGAATTGGAAAGTTTTTAACGGTACGTTTATTTCCTAACTTTCTATAATACTTTCCTTCAACCCATTGAATATTATTGAGTTTTATCAATACCAAAACAGCCATCATAAAAAATAAGAAGGCTACAAAATACATGCGATACGATATTTTTTTATCTTCTATTGCCATATTTTTAATTTGTCCCAAAAACTCTTTTTATCTTTTTTACTTTCTACTATAACTTTTATAGGTGGTTCTTCAGAAGGAAAAATTTGACGGGTTTCCATTTTCTTTTCCACTGTAGATTCCATTTTTAACTTCATCAATTCAGAACGACGATCTACAAATTCAGAACGTAATTCTTTAACCTGATTAGTTAATTCGGTGATTTTATAATTTTTGGCATCATACTGATGATTATTAGCAATCATTATCATACCTAAAATCACTAAAAAAACGATGAACTTCCAATTCTTAAGTGCATCATCACTAATAAGAAACTTAGCTTTTAATAAACTGTAAACTCCGTTTTTCATTCCTATTATATTTTTTCAGCTACTCTTAATTTTGCACTTCGAGCTCTATTATTAATAGCAATTTCTTCTTCCGAAGGCACTATTAATTTTTCAATTATTTTAAATGGCACCTCAAAATTTCCGAAAAAATCGCGCTCAGGTTCACCTTCAAATAAGCCGTTTCTAAAAAATCGTTTAACCAAACGGTCTTCCAATGAATGATAGGAAATTACACTTAATCGTCCTCCTGGCTTTAAAATTTCTAACGATTGTTCTAAAAACTCTTTCAAAACATCCATTTCTTGATTCACTTCAATTCGGATTGCCTGATATATTTGGGCTAAAATTTTATTGCTTTTATGTGCAGGTAAAAATTTAGCTAGAACTTGTTTTAATTCTTCCGAATTTTTAATCTCTTTATTTTTTCTTGCTGTAACAATAACATTTGCCATTGCTCTAGCGTTTTTTAATTCGCCATAATTGAATAAAACACGTGAAATTTCTTGTTCATCATATTCATTCACTACATGATAAGCACTTAAATCTCCTTTTTGATTCATTCGCATATCTAATTCGGCATCAAAACGAGTTGAAAAACCACGTTCAGCCACATCAAATTGATGCGAAGAAACCCCTAGATCTGCTAAAATTCCATCTACTTGTTTAATTCCGTGAAAACGTAAAAACCGTTTTATAAATCTGAAATTTTCGTTTATTAAAGTAAAACGATCATCACTTATTGCATTATTTAAAGCATCGGTATCTTGATCAAAAGCAAAAAGCTTCCCATTTATACCTAAACGACTCATCATTTCTCTTGAATGTCCGCCACCACCAAAAGTAACATCAACATACACTCCGTCAGCATGCATATTTAATCCATCTACCGTTTCTTTTAACAATACTGGATTATGATATTCCATCTTCGTCGTCATTTAAGTTACCCATTACTTCTTCTGCTAAATCTGCAAAATCATCTGTAGCATTTTCAATGGCATTTTCATATTTGTCTTTATCCCAAATTTCAATAATGTTGATAGCAGAATTCAATACAATATCTTTTTCAATCGTTGCAAAAACAACTAAATCTTTTGGAATCAATAGTCGTCCAGTTGCATCGATATCTACCATTTTAACCCCAGCCGTAAATCGTCTAATAAAATCGTTATTCTTTTTCACAAAACGATTTAATTTATTGATTTTCAATATCATTTTATTCCACTCGCTCATCGGAAACAACTCCAAACAAGGCTGAAAAACAGAACGTTTCAATACAAATCCTTCCTCTAAAGAACCCAATTGTTTCTTTAAAGAAGTAGGTAACATAAGACGCCCTTTTGCGTCTACCTTGCATTCGTATGTTCCAATTAATGTTTTCAATTCTTTTTCTATTTGAATATTGACAAAATTAAAAAAAAATTACCACTTTTTACCACATAATACCACTTTGTTAATAAGTTTTTCGAAAAACAAAACCAAAAAAACCACTTCTTATTCAGTTGTAATTATTAAAACACCATAAATGGAAGAATTTAAATACTTTTAAAAATAAATTGCCACAAAATCAGTTGGTTAATAATTGTTTCAAAATTGTTGATAACTAAAAAATTAGAAACAAACACCTCTAAATTTCATCGCTCTAATTTTTTTCTTTTGTTTCAGCAATAAAATAGTATATTTGTCAAATAGGACAACCAACACTTTAAGTGGTATTTATGTTAAAAAAAGAGAAAAAATATACCTATTTTGAAGCCGGAGAAGGAACCCCAATCATCATTTTACATGGTTTAATGGGAGGTTTAAGTAATTTTGAAGGTGTAGCCCAATTTTTCCCGCCAAAAGGGTATAAAGTTGTGATACCCGAATTACCCATATACACGCAAAATATTTTAAAAACAAACGTAAAAGCTTTTTCAAAATTTGTTAAAGATTTTATCATATACAAAGGTTTTGACCAAGTAATACTTGTTGGAAATTCATTAGGAGGACATATTGGTTTATATCATACAAAGATGTATCCTAATCTTGTTAAAGCGTTAGTAATTACTGGAAGTTCAGGCTTATATGAAAGCGGAATGGGCGAAAGCTATCCGAAAAGAGGCGACTATGAATACATCAAAAAGAAAGCAGAAGATGTTTTCTATGATCCTAAAATTGCTACCAAAGAAATTGTAGATGAAGTTTTTGCTACGGTTAATGATCGAATTAAATTGATTAAAACTTTAACCATTGCTAAAAGTGCTATACGTCATAACATGGCTAAAGATTTACCTAAAATGACTACGCCAACCTGCATTATATGGGGGAAAGATGATAAAGTTACTCCTCCAAATGTAGCTGAAGAATTTAATAAATTGCTACCCAATTCCGAGTTGTTTTGGATTGATAAATGTGGACATGCTGCTATGATGGAACATCCAGATGATTTCAATGAAATATTATTGAATTGGTTGCAAAAAAATAAATTATAACTATTCCCCTTAAATGGGGAATTTTAGTATAAAATTACATGAAAATTAATACCGCCGAATTTATCATTAGTAATTCTGAAGTAGATAAATGTCCAAAAGAACGTTTGCCTGAATATGCCTTTATTGGTCGTTCAAACGTAGGAAAATCTTCTTTGATTAATATGTTGACCAATCATAAAAACTTGGCAAAAACCTCATCAAAACCAGGAAAAACGCAGTTAATTAATCATTTTAAAATTAACAGTAATTGGTTTTTAGTCGATTTACCAGGTTATGGATATGCTCGTGTCTCTAAAAAAACGAAAGCCGTGTTTCAACAATTTATTATGGATTATTTTGAACAAAGAGAGCAATTAATTTGTGCCTTTGTATTGATTGACATAAGATTAGAAGCACAAAAAATCGATTTAGAATTCATGGAATATTTAGGTGAAAGTGAAATTCCGTTTGCTATTATTTTTACTAAATCGGATAAATTAGGCAAAAACAAAGTGAACAATCATGTGGAAGCTTATAAAAAACAATTATTAGCTGGTGACTGGGCAGAAATGCCGCCTTATTTTGTAACGTCTTCACTTGAAGCTATAGGACGTGAAGGAATTTTAGAATACATCAATCAAATTAATGAAGATATTTTTAAAAATGAAGGATTTATATAAAAAAAAGAGCCACAAACAGCGGCTCTTTTTTTAAGCTTTCAATTCTAATTTTTCGGCAAAATAATCACAAAAATCGCGCATAGTATCCGACATTTTTTCATCGGCAGTAGCGCGTTGAAATGTATCGGCCATAGCTACTAAGGTTTGGTGAAAAAATTGCTTCATTTCGTCAACTGGCATATCTTTTGTCCATAAATCAATACGAAGGGTTTCTTTTGCTTTACTATCCCAAACCGATAGCATTAATGCTTTTGCCTCTTCTTGCTCCACACCGCCATCTTGTGCCGTCCACAATAATTTTTCGGGCACATTATTTTCATCTAAACCTACGGTAATTTTTATATCTGATTTTTTCATTATCTTCTTATTGTTTCTTTGGTTTGTACTTCGAATTCTCAAAAATAGTTTTGGCATCCATTGCCATTAATTGTTCTAAAGTTACCTCATCATTGTTTTCCATATAACTTCTTACAATTTGCCAACCCAACCATTGCCCCACTCGACCAGGTGTTTGATTGTCTATTTCTAAATAAAATTTTGAAAAAGGAGCCGGATAAATAAACCGTTGTTCGTTTTTTGGATTTGCATCAAACAATAATTTATTTTCTACCAAATTACTCCACATGTAATATTCGTTTTCTTGGCAAAATTTCAGTTGTAATTCGGTATACCCAATTTTATTTGCATCGGAATATTCTGGAATTAATTTATCTTTTATGTACAATTCTTTCCCATAATAAATCATTGCCGAAAGTAGGGTTCTATCTCGAGGCGTAGCAATTTTACCATAACAAAAACTAGACACTAAATTAGGAACGATTTGATTTTCTTCTAATTCAATTTTCTTATATTCGGGAAAATCTACATAAAATTTATGCTCTTTGCCTAGATAACAATCTAATGATATCAAGGCAAGTGTGTCTACATAAAAAACTTTGCCTTCCATATCTACTTCATTTATTAAAGTAATTACACGAGGCGTTTTGTACTTTGGAAAATAATACTGCACATGAGCAAATAAATTTTCAAGATCACTTTCCACTTTTCCAAGGGTAGGATATTTCACCTGAACCTCTTTATATAATTCCTTTAATAACGGATTATTCATTTTGTTTACCCATACCGAATCGGGATTTCCAGCTGGAAAAAAGAATGGATATTTTGATTTAATTTGTTCGAGTTCATTAGGTTTGGAACCAAAAAAAACTTGATCAAATCGTTCAACTTTAAAAGTGACCGGAATTTGAGCTACCGCTTCTTCAATTTTACTTTCTTCTCTACAAGAAAATAATGAAACGATAATTAGCGCAAATAATAATTGCTTCATATGGCGTATTTTTATAATTTTATCAAAATATTAATTCGGTTACAAATATACAGTTATCGACTTACAAATTTTCATAAAAAAATGACAAATTCTACTCCTTTTCAAGCAGAAAAAATTAATGATTTCATTGTGCAATGGCTGCATGATTATGCTATTAACGCTAAAGTAAAGGGTTTTGTTGTAGGCATCTCGGGTGGAATTGATAGTGCGCTAACGTCAACATTGTGTGCGCAAACGGGTTTGCCTACGTTATGTATAGAAATGCCAATACATCAAGCGGAAAGTCATGTGAATAGAGCCAACGAGCATATTGACCAATTAAAAAGGAGGTTTCCAAATGTATTTAATGATCGTGCCGACTTAACTCCTGTATTCGAACAATTTAAAGCGCAAGTTCCAGCATCGGATAATGAAACAAAACTGGCTTTGTCATTAGCCAATACTCGTGCCAGATTGCGCATGACTACTTTATACTATTTTGCTGGATTACATGGATTTTTAGTCGCCGGAACCGGAAATAAAGTAGAAGATTTTGGTGTAGGTTTCTTTACAAAATATGGAGATGGCGGTGTAGATATTAGCCCAATTGCCGATTTAATGAAAAGCGAAGTTAGATTATTAGCTGCTTATGTAAAAGTTCCTCAAAGTATTTTAGATGCCAAACCTACTGATGGCTTATTTGGTGATGATCGTAGTGATGAAGATCAAATTGGCGCTAATTATGATGAATTAGAATGGGCTATGAACCAAATGGCATTAGGAAAAAAAGCAACTGATTTTTCAGAACGAGAAGCGCACGTTTTTACCCTTTATGAACGACTTCATTTGATCAACCAACATAAAATGCAACCCATACCTGTTTGTACAATTCCTGAAGATTTAAAATAATTATCATCCTAATTAACAGCTAATTACATATTTTTGATTAACTTTGAATATGTAAGTTTTAGTACTGAAATTTTTTAGCTATGATAAAAGTATGTATTGCAGATAATGCTCCGGTTATTTCCTATGGCTTATGTTCCTATTTTAAAAATCATTCCAAAATAAATTGTGTAGCCGAGGCAAATAATATTGAATACCTTTTAAATATACTAAACACTCAAGAAGTAGATTTACTATTTTTAGACATGGAGTTAAATGGGTTATCCAGTTTAAGAGATATTAAAAGTTTAATACAAGATTATCCAAAACTTAAAATCATCATATTTACGCTTGTTGCCGAAAAAGTATATGCTCAAGCTACTTTAAAAATGGGCGTTGCTGCTTATTTACATAAAACATCCGAATTAACGTTAGTAGAAGACACAATAGAAAGCGTTATGCAAAACGCTACTTTATCAAAGAAAAAAAGTAGTTCAAATAAAAAAGTGACACGGCTTTTTAAAAAGGTTTCAAATAGAGAAATTGAGGTGCTTCGATATTTGAATAATGGCAAAAAGAATAAAGAAATAGCGCAAATTTTAGGTATTGATGAAAAAACAATTAGCACCTATAAATTAAGGCTTTTAACCAAATTAAACGTGACCAACTTAGTTGACTTATTAAAAAAAGCAAAAGATTTGGAAATTATTTAATGATAGCGAGATAATACTCTGCCTAAACTTTTTGAAAAAACATGGGTAAGCCCTAAATAAGCCATAACCATTTCTAACGATTCTCTGTTGTCTTGTTCCTCTTCGGTTGATAAATTATTTTTTAATTCATCAATAATATTATTCACTAAATACCAACGTAAAGTAATAATTGTTTCGGTAACATATTGACTAATCGTTGCTTCTTTTTGTTTGACATAAATTTGCTGCACTTCCCAATTATGAAGCACTTCGCGCTCTTCATTCATTAATATCGAAGTAACTTCTTGCGCTAATTCTTCAGGTAAATGCATTAAATATTTATCCAATTCAAACACTTCTGTCTCGTTGAAATAAGCTATTAAATGATTATAAATTGCTTTAAATATTGGGTTAGCCAATTCTATTTCATCAACCTGCAAACTCAAATACACGCGCTCAAACACCTTGTAATTCTTTTTTTCAACTACTTCCGTGTACTCGCCCTCTTCATTTTGAGCTAAAATACTATCTTCAAATTCAACTATTTTATCTCCATATAGCAATAGAATTTGGATAATTTTATGTTCCAATTCATATTGAATATCCACTTTAGCTGTTGGCGCAGCAATATCATTCTTTACAACTTCAAAGGCCTTTTGTTCCGAAGCTTCAGAATTTTTATATTGTTTATTGGCTTCCGATAAGTCTTTTTTGACTAATTGCGCCAATGTATTAAAAAGCACATCTTCGGAAATATCCATGATTCTAGAACATTCCTTGATATATACTTCTCTTTTAAT
This sequence comes from Flavobacterium sp., assembly GCA_017983975.1. Taxonomy (GTDB): domain Bacteria; phylum Bacteroidota; class Bacteroidia; order Flavobacteriales; family Flavobacteriaceae; genus Flavobacterium. The sequence continues at coordinate 34,674 of JAGOAL010000004.1, read as the reverse complement.
TCGATCTGGAATTTTTGAAATACTAATGACCATATCCCGAATCAAATCGGCCTTTTTTATCGGATCATTCTTGGCTTCTTGCATTAATAAAGATGCCTTGAACTGAATGAAATCTTTGGCATTTTCTTCAAAATACAATAACAAATCTTCATACGATGTTTTTCTAGCAAAACTATCAGGATCATCGCCATCTGGAAACGTACATACTTTTACGTTCATTCCGGCCTCCAAAATCAAATCTATTCCACGAATCGAAGCACGAAGTCCGGCAGCGTCACCGTCAAAAAGTACGGTTATATTGGGCGTTAAGCGATTAATTAATCGAATTTGATCCGGTGTTAAAGCCGTTCCAGAAGAAGCTACGACGTTTTCAATTCCGGCTTGATTCATTTGAATGACATCAGTATATCCTTCCACTAAATAACAATTATTTAGCTTCGCGATAGATTGCTTCGCATGAAAAATTCCGTACAAGACTTTACTCTTGTGGTAAATATCACTTTCGGGCGAATTGAGGTATTTGGCTGCTTTTTTATCATTGGTCAAAATACGACCTCCAAATCCTAACACACGACCGCTCATGCTTTGAATAGGAAACATCACACGACCTTTAAAACGGTCAAATTGTTTATCTTCCTTAACAATTGAAAGTCCGGTTTTGTCTAAATACTCTAATTTATACCCTTTTCCCAGCGCTTCTTTTGTAAACGCATCCCAAGTTTCTGGCGAATAACCTAAGCCAAATTTCTTAATGGTTTCGGGAGTAAAACCTCGTTCTTTAAAATAGGATAATCCGATGGCTTTTCCTTCTTCGGTTTCTAATAACGTGTGATGAAAATATTTTTGTGCAAATTCCGAAACCAAATACATGCTTTCTTTTTCATTAGCTTGCGCTACATCTTCATCAGTTTGAACGGTTTCTTCAATTTCAATATTGTATTTTACGGCTAAATATCTGATAGCTTCGGGATACGTAAAATGCTCGTGTTCCATTAAAAAGGTTACTGCATTTCCTCCTTTTCCTGACGAAAAATCTTTCCAAATTTGCTTCACAGGAGAAACCATAAACGAAGGCGACTTTTCATTCACAAACGGTGACAAACCTTTCAAGTTACTTCCTGCGCGTTTGAGTTGGACAAAATCACCAATAACCTCCTCAACTCGGGCGGTTTCAAATACTTTTTCTATGGTGTCTTTTGAGATCAAACTATATTTTTTAGCTTTTCGGATTTTCAGATAATGGAAAAACGAATTCAAAGTTACAAAGTTAATCCATAAAAAAACTTATAAAAACAAAAAAGTACTTCATTGCTGAAGTACTTTTTCAAAACAGAGAACTTAACCTAACTCTTAATTTAATTAAAATCAAAGCGTATACCTAATGAAACGTTGTTTTGATCTATATTATTGTGTTTGAACATTGGATTTAAGTCATATTTAACATATAAGCTGGTTTGACCGTACCCTAAATAAGCACTTAAACCGTAATTAAAATCAGAAACATTGAAATCGCCTTTTTGTTTTTCTTTTACTTTAATGTCGTCTGCTTCATATTTTAAAATTTGTTTTGACTTAATGCGAACACCTGCGTAACCTCCAATTCCAAAGCGAATAGACTCATGTGTTCTAAAATATGTTTTTGTTCCATCTTTTGAAAGTTTTTTTGGCGTAAAATCAAATTCTAAATGTAATGGCGCTGTTAAATAGACATTTCTAAAACGTGACTCATCTAAATTAACGCTTGAAGTAACTAAATCAGTTTGATTTCCATTTTTTACAAAATAGCGATTATCCGTTGGACGAAGATTGTTATACATTAACGAAAGTCCGTATTTAGCATGAAGTAAGTTATTATTTTTGAAAATCCTAGAATTGTATGTAATTCCCCATTCATAAAAATGCGAACCCCAAACTCTGTAATCAGAATCTTCTAAATTTTCTCCATCGGTTACTACATTATTTAATCCAAATGCAAAAACAAATTGTGAAGAAGTTCTTTTTGATTTACGTTCGATTTTATCTTGTTCACCTTGATATACCTTCATAGAACCAAAATTAATTTCGGTTTTATTTACCCCAATAGAGTCCTTAGAATTACTACCTAAAACAATCATTGTTCCTCCTTTTATGGGTTTTTCATAAGAATCTGAAATTTTACCATCTACTTTGTCCTTTACCAATTGTGCTAATTTAGCTTCTTCAATTGCTACTTTGGTTTCAATGTTATTAGCACGTTCTTGTGCAATTCTAGTTTTTAATTCTTGCGCTCTTTCAGATGTTATTTTACCTTCTTTTACTTGAAAATCAATTGCCTCAATTTCTTTTTTTAAGGCGTTTTTTTCTTCGAAAGTAATTATTTCAATATTTGTAGCAATTTCTTTAGCTTGTTGTTCAAAAGATTTTTCTTGCGCTACTACTTTTGTTAGAAAACTAAACACAATAACAATGGTGTATAAAATAATTTTTTGCATAACTGTTCGATTTTTGATTGTTGATTTTTATGATGATTTTTGATTTATTCGTAATTTCTATTCGCTAATGCTGATTTGGCATCTTGAAATTTTTTAGTTAATTTATCTAAAGTTGTTTCTTTGTAATTTTCGTCTAACTCTTTTTCAACAGTTGATAATAAACTAGCGGCGTCTATTTTAATTTTAGATTTAACACTATTTTTTTTATTCGATGGAATTTCTTTTTGATTGACTGGAACTTCAACTAGCAATTTTTCGGGTGATGGATGTTGGATGCTGGGTGATGGGTGTTGGGTGATGGGTGTTGGGTGATGGGTGTTGGAAGTATTTTTTTCATCTATTACATTATCTCCTTTTACCAATTCCTTGCTTCTTCCTGATTTTTTATTTGTTTGTGTTGTTGAAAAATTATTTTCATTTTGAACTAAAATGGGTTGCTCTTTTTCGACTGAAATTTGATTTATTTTATTCGTTTCAATTGAATCAATATCTTCATCAACTGAGGTTACAACTGGAATTGAATTATTAATTTTTGGCTCTTCATTTTGATTGAAGATAAAAAATCCCAATCCAAAAAAAAGCACTACAGCAGCAGCTGCAAAAAACCATCCATAGCCATTTTTTGATTTTTTATTTTCAGAAACCGTTAGCATCGCATCTAATCGATCCCACGCCTGTTCAGAAGGTTGAATTTCTCGAGTATTCAACTTTGATTTTATTTGATTATCTAAATTATGTTGTGCCATTTAGCTTGTTTTTTAAATCTATAATTTGTTGTTGTAATAACTTTCTTGCATGAGATAATTGCGATTTTGAGGTGCCTTCGTTTATGGTAAGCATTTCAGCTATTTCTTGATGCTTATAGCCTTCAATAGCATATAAATTAAACACCATTTTGTAACCGTTAGGCAAATTGTCAATCATATTTTGAATGTCGTCCATTGAAAAATCTTCCATTTCATATACCGATTCATTTTCGTTTACTCTTATATCTTCTATATCTTGGTGATTGAAATTGTTCTTTTTCACCCGAAGATAATCGATACATTCATAAATCATAATGCGCCTAATCCAACCCTCAAAACTGCCTTTATGTTCAAACTTATTTAAATGAGTAAACACCTTCATAAATCCGGTAATCATAACATCTTCGGCATGATGAAGGTCATTAATGTATTGCCTGCACACACTTAACATCTTTGAAGAAAATTTGGTATAAATTTGCTGCTGGGCTTGTCGATTATGATCAACTGCCAGTGCAATAAGTTTTTTTTCTTCTTGGTGTAAGGGAATTACCTTCATATTCAAGTTCAATGTCAACTGTAAAATCAAATAACTGAATTTAATTTTACAGTTGCGCTTTTTATTGAATTATTACTTCTACTTATATAGACGAGAACGAAGTAAAAAAGGTTGTATGAAAAGAAATTAATTAGAGTTTCTTTTCTTAATATAACTTTTAGGTGAAATATTAGTGTATTCTTTAAAGCTAATTGAAAAATAAGATAACGAATTGAAACCACAAGCATCGGCTAGCTGTTGTACGTTAGTTTCTCCGGCTTCAATCATTCGAATTGCATATTCAATTCTGAATTCTCTTACATAAGTAGTCGTATTCATTTGTTTATCTCTTCTGATTTTTTTATCTAAAGCCGATTTACTTATGAATAATTCAGTAGCTATTTTATCAATCGTAAGATTTGACTTAATATTACTTAAGATAATATCGTTTAATCTTTCGAAGAAATTTTTATTTTTAAGCTTGATTGTTACTTTAGAAAATGGATCTTGAGTATTTCGTTTAATCAAGGTATTTTTATATTGAAGAAAATTCTTTACTTTTAAAATAAGCTCTTGAATTTTAAACGGCTTGTTAATAAAATCATTAACACCATTTTCAAGTTGCTTTAATTTCATTTCGAAAGTCATATCGGCAGTGATGATCAAAAATGGAATTTCATCATATTTCTTATGCTTTCTAATTTTTAAAAATAATTCTTCGCCCGTCATAATTGGCATCATCAAGTCACAAACTATGATATCTGGCATTTTTTGTTCTAGATAATGATAACCTTCTAGGCCGTTATGGCACCATTTAACTTCATATCCATTAAATTCTAACAATTCTGCGATTGTTTGACCTAATGAAATATCATCTTCTATTAATAGTATTTTTTGTGATTTTGTCTTCATAATGTAAAATTAGTTTTTTATTTTTTAAATTATATACAATTTATTTTTATTTATTAACATACTAAAAGATTGTTGACAGAAAATAATATAAGTTTGTTAGGTACAAATGCAAAAAAATGATTTTTACACTACTATTTAAACTTCGTTTTTTAATCCCAATATTAATTTAGTCCCTAACTAAAATGAACCACTTATTAAAAGCAATTTCCGAAGCCAATAATCATTTACTTAAAGAAAACAATATTACCGATGCACTTCAAGAATGTATTAGCGCAATAGGTAGTAATATTTTAGTTGACCGTTGTTATATTTTTAAAAATGAGTTGAAAGATGGTACTCTTTTTCTAAATTATGAATTTGAATGGTGTAAAGAAAATGTAGAACCTTTTATTGGAAGCCCAGAGTTAAACGGTCTTCCATATGATGCCTTTCCAGGACTTCTTGATACTTTAATTCAAAATTTACCACTCTATGGTTTGGTAAGTGAAAGTGATAATGAGCATTTTAAAGAGACAATGGGAATGCAAGGTATCCAATCGTACTTATTTACACCTATATTTTCAAATGATCAATTTTGGGGTTGGATTGGATTTGATGATTGTGAAACAGAACGCGTTTGGCAAGAAGAAGAGGTTAATGCTCTTCATACGGTTGCGAGAAATATTGGTATTCGATTAAATCAAGATAAAGTTTTATCTAAATTAGAAACAACTTTAGACGAATTGAATTTCTATATGAAAAGCTCTAGCCAAGCAAAATGGGAATGGAATTTAAAAACAAATCACATTACTTATTCTTATAACTGGACTGAAATCTTAGGTTATTCTATTGATGAATTAGGCTCAAATCTAGAAGTATGGAGATCAAAAGTGCATCCAGATGATTATGCTGAAATTGAACAACAACTATTCAATTATATATTTAAAAAAATTGATAAATATGATGGCGTAGTTCGAATCTTACATAAAGACGGACATTATGTTTGGATAAAATATTCTGGAATTATGCTAATGGATGCCAATGGTGCTCCAAATAAGATAATTGGAACACACATTGATGTTAGCGAAATAAAAGAAAAGGAAATTGAATTAGCACAGCAAAGAAATGAGTATGACAACATGGTCAATAACTTAGCTGAAATTGTATTTAAAACCGACTTAAACGGAAATATACTTTTCCTAAATAAACAATGGGAAAAAATCACTGGTTATGATTTAAAAGAATGTATTGGTCAAAATATTTTTAATTTTTTAAATGCAGTTGAAACTAATTTATTTGACCAAGAAATAAATGAATCTAAAGTATTAGAATGTAATCTTATTGATAGTAAGGGTGCAAAAATTGGAGTTTTACTTTTATTGAGTATTCAATTTGACATAAAAGATAATAAAAAATTTGTTCTTGGAAGTATAACCGACATTAATGACATCGTTACATTAAAAAACAAATTAGAAATATCTGAACAAAAGTACCGATTTATAGCTGAAAACACCTCTGACTTAGTTGTGCAACATCAATTTGATGGCATTATAAAATACATCTCTAATAACTGTGAACGTATTACAGGCTATAAACCAGAAGAAGCCTTAGATCAAAACTTATGTCAATTTATTCATCCGGATGATATTAGGGATTTAGGTGAAAAATATACCAATATTTTAAATTTAAAAAATGAGGCGGTAACCTTTCGTTTTTTAAAAAAGAATAAAGAATATATATGGTTTGAAACTTCTGTAAAAATTATTGAAGACGCTTCAAAAAAGGTGATAGGTGTGCAAACTTCAAGTAGAGATGTTACGCAAAGACTTAAAGATCAAGAAGAAGTAAAGCGGGCCATAGAAAAACAGCGAGAGTTAAATGATTTAAAATCGGGATTTGTTACAATGGCTTCGCATCAATTTAGAACACCATTATCGGTAATTTATTCAAATATCGAACTACTTCATTTGAAAATGAATAAACAAGTTAATAAAGAAGATGTTCAAACAATTACCTCAAGAATAACATCAGAAGTTGACCGAATGACCGAATTAATGAATAATATTTTAATTTTTGGTGAAAACGAATCAAATAATTTAAGAATTGATATTAAGAAACTACACTTTAGTGATTTTATTGAAAAATTAATTGAAACGTATTTCAACAACGAAAAAGACGGTCGAAAATTAATGCTTGAAATTACTGGAACAGAAAAAGAAATTGAAACCGACGAACGTTTATTGATTCATATTTTAACCAATTTAATTTCGAATGCCTTTAAATATTCTAAAGACTGCGCTAATCCAGAGTTAAAAATTAACTTTACGGAAAATGGTTATAAAATCGAAGTTGTAGATTTTGGAATTGGTATTTTGCCCGAAGAGAATAAACATATGTTTAAATCGTTTTTTAGAGGAAGTAATACCGCAAATATAAAAGGTTCTGGTCTTGGGCTTATCGTTGCAAAACAATTTACAGAATTATTAAACGGAGTCATTTCTATTAATAGTTCAGACGAAAACACCATAGTAGAACTTGAATTTCCGTATGCTCAGAAAAAATAAAAAATTATTTTTTTCTTTCAATTACATAATTCACCATTAACACGAGTGCACTTTTATATTCAGATTCTGGAAATTCCTGAAGCAATAAAAGAGCTTCTTGTTGAAATTCTAACATTTTTTGTTCAGCATACGTTAATCCGTTATTATCTTTAACAAACTGAATTACAGCCGCAACACGTTTTTTATCTTTGTTATGATTTTTGATTGAATTAATGAGCCAACTTTTTTCCTTTTGAGAACAATGATTTAAAGTGTAAATCAAAGGTAATGTCATTTTTTGTTCTTTGATATCAATTCCGGTAGGTTTGCCAATAGCATCCTCCGTATAATCAAATAAATCATCTTTAATTTGAAAAGCCATACCAATAAGTTCGCCAAATTTTCTCATTTTCTCCACAACTTCATGATCATTTGGTGCTACTGAACAAGCACCAAGCGAACAACATGCCGCAATTAAAGTAGCTGTTTTTTGACGAATGATTTCATAATAAATAGCTTCGGTGATATCTAATCTTCGGGCTTTTTCAATTTGAAGTAATTCACCTTCACTCATTTCGCGCACAGCGATTGAAATAATTTTTAATAAATCAAAATCATTATTATCAATTGATAATAATAACCCTTTTGACAATAAATAATCGCCTACCAAAACGGCAATTTTATTTTTCCAAAGTGCATTTATCGAGAAAAAACCACGGCGTTTATTGCTGTCATCAACCACATCATCATGAACCAATGTTGCCGTATGAATCAATTCAATAACCGATGCTCCACGATACGTTCGCTCGTTAACCTTTCCATCAGCAATCATTTTAGCGGTTAAGAAAACAAACATCGGTCGCATTTGTTTTCCCTTTCGGTTAACGATATAATGAGTTATTCTATTTAACAAAGCCACTTTAGAAGACATTGCCTCACGGAATTTTTCTTCAAAAAGTTCCATTTCTTGAGCAATAGGCAGCTTTATTTGTTCGGTTATTTTCATCTATACAAAGATACCATTCTAAAAATGAATAGAAAAATATTTTGCAATTAAACCATTTTTGTATATTTGAGTCTAAATTTCAGAACATTAAACCAAAAAATATGAAACATTTATTAAAATTATCAGCTGTATTTTTGCTTTTAATAACTTATTCAAGTTGTGATAAAGAAAATACAAACGACACAAATGCAGCTCAATTAACTTCTGCAGATGCTATTGTTAATTCTAAAATTGACCTTGCAAATGATGATATTGCAACTATTGCCGATCAATTATTTGACAATATCAATGCTACAACTTTAAACTATAGAGCTATTGAAAACAATGCTACTATTTTCTCAAATTGTGCTACAATTACTAGAATTCCTGCATTTGGAACTGCATTGACTTCTGGAACTCAAGTAACAAAAACTATTGATTTTGGTACAACTGATTGCACATTAAATAATGGTAACGTTGTTAGAGGAAAAATCATTATCACGTTTGTATACCAACCTGACGCAACTTCGCATACAGTAACCTATTCTTTTGATAATTTTTACCACAATAATATAAAATTTGAAGGAACAAAAACCTTTACTCGTTCAAGAACTACTGCAACCGCTACTTCGCCTTCACACCCAATTGTAGTCATGCAATTAGAAATGACGATTACAATGCCAAATGGTGATGTCTATACACGTATAGGATCAAGAACAAGAGAATTAGTAGAAGGATATAGCACGGATGCATTTTTAGATAATATTTACCGAATTACTGGTAGTTGGACAACAACGAATGAAAATGGAAACCAACACACTGCAACAATTACAGAACCTTTAATGGCAAAAATGAGTTGTATTGCTGTAAATAAACCAATTTTAGCTAAAGGAATTATAACATTCGTAAGAAACAATGTAACTTCTACTTTAAATTATGGAGATGGTGAGTGTGATAATCTAGCTATTTTCACCATAAATGGAAATTCATTTACAATTACAATTGGAAATTAATAAGGAAAAAGAATAAAAAAAGGGCTTAGTTAACTAAGCCCTTTTTTTTATGATTTATTGGCCAACTGACCGCAAGCAGCATCAATATCTTTACCGCGACTTCTTCTTACTTTTGCTACAATATTATTTTTCTCTAAAGCTAGTATGTAAGCATTTGTTGCAGCTTCTGAGGCTTGTTGAAAAATTCCGTCGTCTATTGGGTTATATTCAATTAGATTAACTTTACAAGGCACATATTTACAAAATTTCACTAAAGCATCAATCGATCTTTTGTCATCATTTATACCTTTCCAAACTACATATTCATAAGTAATTTTACTTTTGGTTTTTCGGTACCAATATTCCAAACTTTCTCTTAGATCTGTCAACGGAAAATTCTTAGTAAATGGCATGATTTCGTTTCTAATTTCCTCCACTGCCGAATGTAATGAAACCGCTAATTTGAATTTAACTTCATCATCAGCCATTTTTTTAATCATCTTTGGAATTCCAGAAGTAGAAACGGTAATTCGTTTTGGCGACATTCCTAAACCTTCAGTAGAGGTAATCATATCTATGGCTTTCATTACGTTTGGATAATTCATCAAAGGTTCACCCATTCCCATGAAAACAATATTTGACAAAGGACGATCATAATACAAGCGACTTTCATTATCAATGGCAGCCACTTGATCATAGATTTCACCAGGTTCTAAATTTCGCATTCTTTTTAATCGGGCAGTAGCGCAAAAATTACAATCTAAACTGCAACCCACTTGCGAAGAAACACAAGCTGTGGTTCTGGTTTCTGTAGGAATTAAAACCGATTCCACAATTAAGTCATCATGAAGACGTACAGCATTTTTAACCGTTCCATCTTCGCTACGTTGCAACGTATCTACTTTGATGTGATTGATTACAAAGTTAGCTTCTAACATAGCACGCGTTTCTTTAGACACATTAGTCATGTCTTCAAAAGTATGAGCGCGCTTTTGCCATAACCATTCGTACACTTGATTGCCACGAAACGCTTTATCGCCATTTGTAACAAAAAAATTACGTAATTGCTCCTTTGTAAGTGCTCGTATGTCCTTTTTCTCGATTTGCATATGCAAAAGTAATGATTTTAGAAATTAGAATTCAGAAAATAGAAATTAGAAGGATTGGAATTTGTATTTTTGTTTAAAATTTGATTTCATTATGCACTTTATATCCGAAGATTTAGAAGATTACGTAGCCAATCATTCAGAAAATGAACCAGAATTGCTAGCTCAACTGAATAAAGAAACCCATCAAAAAATTCTGCAACCTAGAATGCTAAGTGGTCATTTTCAAGGAAGAGTTTTGAGTATGTTATCTAAAATCATTCATCCAACTCATATTCTTGAAATTGGAACGTACACGGGCTATGCTGCTTTGTGCTTAGCCGAAGGTTTAGCTCCAAACGGCACTTTAGATACTATTGATGTTAACGAAGAATTAGTAGATTTTCAGAAAAAATATTTTGATGCTTCGCTTTGGAAAAACCAAATTATTCAGCATTTAGGCGATGCCATTGATATTATACCCTCTTTGAACAAAAAATTTGATTTGGTATTTATTGATGCTGATAAAGAAAATTATGTAAACTATTTTCATTTGATTATTCCAATGATGAACAAAGGCGGTATTATCTTATCGGATAATGTATTATGGAGCGGAAAAGTATTGGAAGAAGTAAAGGCTAACGATACTAGTACGCAAGTTTTACTCGATTACAATAAACTTTTAAAAGAAGACCCAAGAGTAGAAACTGTTTTACTGCCTATTCGAGATGGTTTAACAGTTAGTAGGGTTTTGTAGTGTTCTTTTTTTTGATTACCAATTATATTTTTTGGAAAAATGGTTATAGATTTTGTAACATCCAAAACCAAAAATTCCTCCAAATAAATACCCAGTTAAAATATCGCCAGGAAAGTGTAATCCAAGATAAATTCTACTGTAAGCAAATATCAGCGGAAAAAAGAATAACAAATAAGTGTGTTTGTAATATTTTCTAATGAGTAAGAAAATAAACATTGTTGAAGCCATTGAATTAGCAGCATGGCCAGAAAAAAAACTGAATGATTTTCTCGTAATAACTTTACGCATAATTCCATCAAATTCGGCAACATTACAAGGTCTTAATCGTTGAAAACCATTTTTAAATAAGTTTGTAATTTGGTCTGTAAACGTGATTAAAACCGCAATAAAAAGCACAATAATTCCTAAATTTTTCCAACCTATTTTTCGATGTAACAAATAGAAAACCGCAACAAAAAAAGGAGCCCAATAAATTTGTTTCGTTATTATTTTCCAAAAAGCATCAAATGGCTCAGAACCTAAACCATTTAAAAAAAGAAATAACTCTTTATCAAGTTGAATTAATTGTTCCAAATTTATGATTGTCTTTTAATAGGCCCTGATAAATCTTCAATGTTTTCTTTTAGTTCTTCAACTGGTTTTTGAAGTCCTAAATCAATATTTTCGATAGGGTTTGTTATTTGTGATATGCCTGATTTTGCCTTATTAATCTCTTCGGAAATTCCTCCTGTAATTGAGTCTATATCCATTCCGTTATCTCTTGCTCCTTTTTGAATTTCGCTTTTAATTTCATTAGTAGCGTTTTTTAACTGCGCCATGGTTTTACCTAAAAAACGAGCAATATCTGGAATCTCTTTGGATCCAAATAACATAAGTACAACTATTAGAATCAACAACAATTCTCCTATTCCATCAAACATAAAAATCTATTTAGTAGGCAAATTTACAAAGAATTACGCGTATTTTTTCGATACATTTAAAAAAAGGCTATCCGAAGATAGCCTTTAAAAATTTATTTTTTTTCTAAGGTATCAAATTTTGATTCCATTTCGGCTTTAGGCCAAAAGTTATTAGTTACATCAATATCTGCTGTTTCTAATTTTGGATCTAATTGTATCTTAGTTACTTTTTTCTCAGTAGCAAAAACTCGTTTTGCGGTCACATTGTTTTTTCTCCAAATTTGTGCTGGAAAAACTTTTGTTTCACTAGTGCCGTCTTCAAATTGAAGTTCCACAATAATAGGCATTATCAATCCGCCTGGTTTATCAAATTCAACTTCATAGAAAAACTTAGGCGATTTTAATGCGCTTATTTCTTCAGCCGAATAATTTTTTGTTAAGTAATCGTTTAAAGCTTGAACTTTTGACCTATCAAAACCATTTTTCAATTCGGATTTAAAATCTGTTGAACCTTCTAAAACCATTTTCAACATAGACTGACCTTCTCCTATTTTTCTTCCACGTCTATTAAACTGTTGTTGTGCTTCTTTAGGGTCTTGCTCCACTACATAAAATTGTTTCACATCTTTGATACCAATATCGGTATAATCTGTTGAATAAAACCAACCTCTCCAAAACCAATCTAAATCTACTGCCGAAGCATCTTCCATTGTTCTGAAGAAATCTTCTGGTGTTGGATGTTTAAATTTCCAACGGTTTGCATAGGTTTTGAACGCATGATCAAACAACTCACGACCCATAATTGTTTCTCTTAATATATTTAATCCAGTTGCTGGTTTACCATAAGCATTTGCGCCAAAATTGTATATACTTTCAGAATTAGACATAATTGGTTCTAAATACTGTTGGTTTCCTTTCATATAAGGAACTATTTTTGAAGCTGGACCTCTATCTAAAGGGAAATTCGGATCGAAAGAAGATTCAGTTAAAAACTCTAAGAACGTATTTAATCCTTCATCCATCCATGTCCATTGTCTTTCATCTGAATTAACAATCATTGGAAAGAAATTATGTCCTACTTCGTGAATAATTACACCTAACATACCATATTTCACTCTGTTGCTTACAAACCCTTTATCATCTGGACGACCATAATTCCAGCAAATCATTGGATATTCCATTCCTTGGTCTTCTGCAGAAACAGAAACTGCTTTTGGATACGGATAATCAAATGTATGATGAGAATACGTTTTTAAAGTGTGTGCAACTGCTTTTGTAGACAAATCACCCCATAAAGGATTAGCTTCTTTTGGATAAATAGAAATAGCTAAAGGTTTATTGGTAGGTAAATTAACCGCCATTGCATCTAAAATAAATTTTCTAGAGGTTGAAAATCCAAAATCACGTACATTTTGTGCTTTGAACTTCCATGTTTTCTTTTGGTCAGAAAAACTACTCTCTTTTGCAATTGCTTCTTCTTGAGTTACAATGACAACTGGTTTATCAAATGTATTTTCAGCAAGTGCCCAACGCTTCATTTGTTCTGCACTATATACTTCACTTTTATTTTGTATTACGCCAGTTCCTTCCATAATATGATCAGCAGGAACAGTAATATTTACTTCATAATCTCCAAAAGTTAATGCAAACTCTCCTCTTCCCCAAAACTGCATGTTTTGCCATCCTTCAACATCGCTATATACAGCCATACGAGGGTAAAATTGTGCCATTACATATAAACGATTTCCGTCTGGAAACTGCTCGTAACCTGAACGGCCATTATTTACTTGTTCTTGATAATTTACAATATTGTACCACCATTTGATTGAAAAAGTTACTTTTTCGCCATTTTTTAAAGGTTTTGGTAAATCAATACGCATCATGGTTTGATTGATGGTATATTTCATAGGGTTTCCTTTAGAATCTTTTACATATTCAATATTAAAACCACCTTGAAAAGGAGCTTCAATGAATTTTTTAGCAAATCCATCAGAAGTTATTGATTTATTTAATGATTCACTTTCTGCTAGTGGTGTTTTAGAATCGGGTCTTTCGATATTCTGATCCAATTGTACCCATAAATATTCTAACGATTCTGGCGCGTTGTTGTGATAAGTTATGGTTTCTGAACCGTATAATTTTTTATTTTTATCATCTAATTCCAGATTCATTTTATAATCTGCTTTTTGCTGATAATAAGCTGGTCCAGGTGCTCCAGAAGCAGTTCTAAACATATTTGGCGTTGCCATTTCAGTGTACATTTGACGAAATTTATTCTCATCATAATGCCCAGATTCACGCTTTTTTTCTTCTGGTTTTACCTCTTGTGCAAAACTTCCGAAATGAATTGCTAAAGTTAAAAAAGCACTTAATAGAATTGATTTTTTCATAATATCCTAAATGTTTTAGTAGTCGATTTTTTCTTGAAACACTGTATTAGTCAATAAAAAGCTTTTTTTGTTACTATTAATATTAGTATGAACAATATTTTGCTGATCTTTAAATGTTTCGGTTAATAATGAATTATAAAATTCGAAGGTATTTATTTTTTTTGAAATAGCAATTTTTGTGTAAACAATTAACACGTCTCCTTCTACTTCTTTCGCTAAATATTCGATTACTTGAGGCTTTTTATTAATAGAAACTTTAATTTTTTCTTTGATATATGCTTTTATCCATTCTTCTGCCTCCGGAAGTTCATTAGTAGAAGTAATATTAGGTTTTTTTTGATGTTTTTTAGTTAGGGCCTTTTCTAAATCATCAATAAAAATTCTGGAAGTAATTTCTATTCGCTTTTTATTCGGCACATAATCTATTTGTGTTACCGAAACATAAAATTTATGCAGTGCGAAAGAACTACACATTATAAAACAAAAAATCAATAACCCTATTTTAAAGTTGTTTTTCATTTGGTAAAAATAGTAATTATTCTTTTTGATTTTGTTTTTTGAATTCGGAAGCTTTTTGAATTAAATATTCAATTAATTTCAACTCGTTTTCTGGCTTTAATAAGGGTGATAATTCATATACATTTAGTTCAGAAAAACCCATAAACATGGGAATATCTTCATTTTTAATTTTTAAAGTTTCCACAAAAAAATTGTGCGAAAAACGTTCAAATAGATGATCGGAATAGGATTTAGATTGTAAGGATTTAATCCGCCTTTCTTCATAAACTCTTTTGGAATGACTTTTTGAAAGAGAAGGTTTTATAAACAAACTGACTAAACCTGCGCCTATGGCAAGAAAATTAAAATTAGAACCGTTTGGTGCTAAAACATTCGGCATTGCAGTATTTACTGGTGCACCAGATCTAACATCGTCTTCATAATGCATGATTTTTTTAGCGTCAATGACTGCAAAACCATCGCCATAAACTTGAATTCGTTTGGTGTCTTCAGTTAAATTTCCTGAAAGTGTGTAAGGTGTTATGACAAGTTCATCTAATTCTGTGATTTTAACATGCAATCTTATTTCGAGTTCTTCTTTCCAAAAATCCTTTTGAGTTAAAATGTATTTTTGTGAAACAAAAGAAGATCCTTCAAAAAACAGCGTATCGGTAGCTCTTGCTCGGATTGAAAATTTTCCATCAATATCTGTTTTTGCTCCCACATTTGATGAAATATTATGCACCGAAATATTTTCTACATCAAATGAATCAACAACAATTATTCCGCGAAGAACTTTGCGTTCAATGCCTTGTGAAAATAGTTGGTGACCTAAAAATAGACTCAGAATGACTAAAAATAGTGATTTCATATATGTTTGTTAAATTGTTTCAAAAACCTTGTAATTCTCGATACTTTGATGCTAACTCCGATAAAATAAAAGTAGCCATTGTATAATTTTTCACTTTAATTGCATCAGCAAATCGCTGGTTATCTGAAGCATAAAACATAAATCCTTCCACATATTCTTCAGGGATTTTTAATGTATTGTTTATATAACTTGCATCATATTTATTGGCTAATTTTATTTGAAGGAGTTCTTTTTTCTCAACTTCAACCTCCTTTTTTAGCCTATTTGTTCTGCCGCTTATCGCATTAATCAATCCATCAACACTCATCCCTCCCACTGGAATTAATAGCGGACTATACCATTTAAACTGTCCTGCTGTGAGTAACTTTCGTTCTGCTGGCGTATACGTTTTTTGATTAGCCGGAACAATTCCAAGTGAAACCGCATTAATACTTTTATAATCAATAATAGCTAATTCTTTGAGTTCTGTGCGATTAAGCGGCATGGGAATAAAAACAAGATTTTCACCAAAATCTTTATCTTTAATAATATGCATAGTTGCTTTTAAATTAAAAGCACTAAACATTAAAGTATCATTTTGTTTTCCATTAATTGAAAAATAGCCCCCACGCTGAGAAAAAGTTTCCTGATTTGTTGAAATATTCTTAACTACAATTCCTTCAATATCGGTTGCATCAGAAACTATCTTCTCTTTAAAGGTAGTTTTGTTTTGCGAAAAACCGCAAAATGCCAATAAGATAATTAGGTAGGGTAGTTTTCTAATCATTATTTTAATTTGAATATTTTTGTAAATATAACAAATAGCCCTCAAAACGAAATCCTAAAAAGATGATAAACTTATGTTAATACAAACCCTTACTTTTGCAAAAAAAGAACCATGAAAAAAATAATTATAGCGAGTACTTCAACATTGCATAATGGAGAATATCTTGAGTATCTCTTGCCTGAATTGAACGTTTTATTTGAAAAATGTTCTGAAATACTTTTCATTCCTTATGCCCGTCCTAGCGGAATATCACATGACGATTATACAAAAAAAGTAGCTGAAGCATTTACTAAAATTTCAAAAACAATTAAAGGAATTCATGAATTTGAGAACACCATTGAAGCCATAGAAAAGGCACAAGGCATTTTTATTGGTGGTGGAAATACTTTTTTATTGGTGAGCCAATTGTATAAAAACAATAGTATTGAGGCTCTAGAAAAAGTAGTTAAAAACGGAACACCTTATCTAGGAACTAGTGCAGGAAGCAACATCTGTGGTTTAACGATGAGTACTACTAATGATATGCCTATTGTTTACCCACCCAGTTTTAGAACATTAGGTTTTGTTTATTTCAATATAAATCCGCATTATTTAGATCCTATCGAGGGTTCAACGCACATGGGAGAAACGCGCGAAACCAGAATTAATGAGTTTCATCAATTTAATCCACAGCCCGTTATTGGCCTTAGAGAAGGAAGTTGGTTAGCAATAAATGGTGAATCTATCAAATTAAAAGGTAATTTAACCGCTAGAATTTTTAAAAGAAATGAAAAGCCAATAGAAGTTGGTCCTGAAACAGAACTGAATGATTTAAAATAAAAAAGCCTTGCAATTGCAAGGCTTTTTGTTGAGCGGAAGACGAGGCTCGAACTCGCGACAACCAGCTTGGAAGGCTGGAGCTCTACCAACTGAGCTACTTCCGCAGGTGATAATTTTTAAAACTTTATCTTGTTTTTGAGCGGAAGACGAGGCTCGAACTCGCGACAACCAGCTTGGAAGGCTGGAGCTCTACCAACTGAGCTACTTCCGCATTACAAAAAAGCAATCAATTACTTATTTTGTGGGTGCAAATATACTTTAAAAGTTTTTTGAATTGCAAATTTTTAAGCATATTTTTTTAATTCCTTTGTCATAAATTTGTAGTGGAACATTGTACTCAAGTTAATGTATTAAAAAATAAACAGTTAGAAGTATAAATGATACGAGAAATTAAACCTTTTGAAACCTATTCTGTTCGGAATGAAGTATTGCGCAAAGGAAAAACCATTGAAACTTGTTATTTTGAAGGAGATGATGCAGAAACTACAATGCATTTGGGAATTGAACACCATACAGAAATAATTGGTGTAGTTTCTGTATATCAAGTAAACAATAAACTTTTTGATGCTGAAATTCAATTTCAAATACGAGGCATGGCTGTTTTAGAAGCGCATCAACATAATGGATATGGAGCTCTTCTTATTGAAAGGGCTGAAAAATATTGTTTTGAAAAAAATGCAAGTGTAATTTGGTTCAATGCACGTGAAAAAGCAGTTCCTTTTTACAAAAAAAATGGCTATACTACAATTGGAGATTCATTTGAAATTCCTGAGGTTGGCACACATTTTGTAATGTTCAAAGTAAATAAAATTTAATTCCGATAGCTATATTTTCAACCCTGTTACTATGAAAAAAATAAGCCCTATATTGCTTTTACTCTTACTATTTTCTTGTAAAAAGGAAGAAAAAATGGTGCCTTTTGAAAATAAGGTTATTAAAGATACTATACATAACGTTTTAATTCGCCCAATAGATCCTGAACTTTTAGAAGACACTTCAGATAGTATTAAATTGTATTATAAAAAATTTAATTATCATGAAATTTGGTATTTAGATGAAAATAGAACAGATTTACTAAACGAAATAAAATTTTGTACCCAAGAAGGTTTACTTCCAGAAGATTATTCATTGACACGTATTGAAGCATTTGAAAAAAAGAGAAATACACTTTCCGACGAACAACTTGCTGAATATGACATCTTATTGACGCAATCATTTGAAAAAATTGCGTTGCATTTATTTAAAGGAAAATTAAATCCAAAAGAATTGTATTCTAATTGGGATCTAGACCCAAAAGAAATTGCTCTTTCAACCTATCTTGTAAAAGCCATAAAAGAAAAGAAAGTAGCCTCTTTATTTAAAGAGCTAAAACCCAATCATATTGTTTATCAATTACTTAAAAAAAGTTTAATTACTCTCGAGTCTTTTCCTGACGAAAATTTTTCAACCATTTATAGTTCTAAAGATAAAATCCAATTAAATGATACAGTGGCTGAAATCGTAAAAATTAAAAAACGATTATCCTATTGGAACGACTATAAAAATCAAGACAGCATCATCAGCTGGGTTTATGACAGTATTACCTTTAAGGCTGTGAAAAAATTTCAAAAACGACATGGATTAATTCAAGATGGTGTAATTGGTAAAGGAACAATTAATGCCTTAAATGTTTCTAAACAGGATCGAAAAGCACAAATTATTGCCAATCTTGAACGTTGGAAATGGTATCCAAATGAGTTAGGAGAACAATATATTATAGTAAATCTTCCGGAATTTAAATTGAATTATGTCTATCAAAATGACACCATTGCAACCCATAATGTAGTGGTAGGAACTGCAAAAAGGATGACACCAATACTCAGTTCAAAACTTTCAAATTTTGTCTTTAATCCTACTTGGACTATACCGCCAACTATCATAAAAGAAGATTTACAACCGAGTGCTTCAAAAAACAGAAGTTATTTTGCCTCAAGAAGATTAACAATTTATAATTCTAAAGGTGAAAAGGTCAATCCTAACGAATGGAAATCAAATAAAGCTTCCAGTTATCGATACGTGCAAGATCCAGGTTATAACAACTCTTTAGGATTAGTGAAATTCAATTTTCCAAATCATCATTTAGTTTATTTACATGATACCAATCATCGCGATTATTTTTCAAAAACAAATCGTTCTCTGAGTTCTGGTTGTGTAAGAGTAGAACAACCGTTGCAATTAGCCCAAAAGATATTAGTACATGAAAATTCTGATAAATGGCAAGGTAACGCCATCGATTTAATTCTAAAAAACAAAAAAACGAAAACAATTTCGGTAAAGAACACTGTAAATATTCATCTTTTGTATTGGACCAGTTGGATCGAATATAACCAATTACAATTTAGACCCGACATTTATAACCTGGACAAAGAATTGTCTGATAAATTAGGAAAGTAATTTAGAATTTGTCAAGTAGTGTTTAGAAGGATGGTAAATAAATAGACACGATTTATTTTTAATCAACTGAATTAATTGTTGATTCACTTCATAAGGAACGGCCGGACAACCTAAACTTCTACCAATGTAACCTTGTTTTGTTGCTATTTTCTTAGACACATAATCGGCACCATGGATCACTACTGCACGTTCTCGAGCTTTATGATTAATACCATATTCTAATCCGTCTAATCGTAATGAAGCGCCGTGTTTCCCTTGGTACATTTCTCCCGTTAAATAAAACCCTAAACTACTCTTAAACGATTCATTTTCATTTGAAAAATTAGTAGCATATTCAAGTCCTGAATTTCTTCCATGTGCAACTAATGTTTGCAAAAGTATTTGTTGACAACTCATGTCTATAACCCATAATCGCTCTTCTTTTGAAGACAAACTAAAATCAATAACTGTTAAAATATCATTTACGATTTGACCTTGTTGTTTTAGTTGTTCATATCCTTGAAAAGCAGCTAAAAAAACATCAAAATTGGGTAATGAAAAATGATTTTGATCTAAGGTAGCATAAAAAGATTTGCATCTAGATTCTAAAGACGATGTAGCATTTGAAGCCACCCATTTTAGTTCTGAAGGCTTATTTGATTTGTTTGCTGAATCATAAGATGAAAAAGAAAACAAAAACAGTATAAGAAAGGGAAAAATTCGACAAATCATTGATAATATGCTGTTTACTTAATTGTTGTAAAGTTCAAATATATCCATAAAATTTTTAATACCAAATAAAAAAGTGACTTTAATCGAAATTTTGTGCGTTTCATCGATTATTTTTCAAAAAAGTGAAACATTATTACAAAAAAGTAGTCTTTTATATAAGTCACTTACATTAGTGATACAATTCCCACTAATATGACAAAAAAAATAGGATTCATACTATTACTCTGCATTGGAAATTTCTTTTTTTCATTTTCTCAGAACAAAAAAAGTATTATTACAACTAAAATTTCAGAATCCATTACTATTGACGCCGAATTAAATGAAGAGTCATGGAAAAATGCAGCTATTGCTAAAGACTTCATAATGTTTGAACCTGATAATGGTAAAGCTGTTGATTCAAATAAAAGAACAGAAGTAAAAATTTTGTATGATGACGAAGCCATTTATGTAGGTGCATTGCTGTATGATGATGAACCAACGAAAATCATGAAAGAGATTACAGAGCGAGACGATTTTGGTACAACAGATGCTTTTGGAATTTTTATCAACGGTTACAACGATGGGCAACAAGATTTTCGATTTTTTGTAACAGCTGCTGGAGGTCAATTAGATTGTTTAGCAACAGAACAAATAGGAGAAGATTTTTCTTGGAATGCTATTTGGAGCAGTAAAGTAAAAATCACCCCATTTGGTTGGGCAGTAGAAATGAAAATACCCTATGCTGCTTTACGATTTTCTTCAGAAAGTGAACAAACTTGGGGATTAAACTTTGTTAGAGAAATTAAACGAGAACGACGCATTTATACTTGGACACATGTAGATTCAAAAATTGGAGCTGTTATACAACAAGCAGGAATATTAGAAGGCATCAAAAATATTAAAACCCCTACTCGTTTATTTTTGATTCCTTATTCATCTTTTTATCTAAATGCGGGTGAAACTCAAAAGACAAAGGGCGAATTTAAAGGTGGTTTAGATGTAAAATACGGAATTAATGATGCGTTTACTTTGGATGCTATTTTGGTCCCCGATTTTGGCCAAACAAAATTTGATAATGTGGTTTTAAATTTAGGCCCATTTGAACAGCAATTTAATGAAAATCGACCTTTTTTTACAGAAGGAACTGATCTGTTTAGCAAAGGCGACTTGTTATATTCTAGACGAATTGGTCAAACTCCAGATTTCAACCCTGCACTTTCAAATGATGAATATATTGAAGAGTATCCTGCTGCTATTAATTTATTAAATGCCATGAAAATTTCAGGCAGAAATAAAGACGGTTTAGGTATAGGTTTTTTAAATGCAGTTACAGAAAAAACAACCGCCTCGGCTATAAATTCAAATGACAATTCAATACGGGCGGTTACTATTTCCCCATTAACAAACTATAACGTAACGGTATTTGATCAACGTTTTAATCAAAATTCATCGGTAACTTTTATCAATACAAATGTAACGAGAAATGGGAGTTTCAGAGATGCTAATGTTACAGGATTACTTTTTGATTTAAACAATAAAACAAATAAGTATAATGTTTCTGGCGGATTAAAATCGAGTAGCATTCATGATGTAAAAAACACAAATGGTGTTAATGCTTCATTAGATCTAGCCGAAACCAGCGGTAAATTTAGATACAGCATTGGAGGTGAATTTATTTCAAAAGATTTTGACAATAATGACTTGGGAATTAATTTTAAAACCAATTATTATTCGATGTATAGCAATGTAAATTATCGCATACTAAATCCAAATAAAGTATTTAACACCTTTCGAATAAGTCTCGGATCATACTTCGAATTTTACAAACCTACAAACCAAGTACAATCGAGTAATTTAAATATTAATCTAAATTCGACGAATAAAAAGAATCATTATTTTGGAGGCGGTTTAAATGTAAATCCTTTTGAAAACTATGATTATTATGAACCTCGAGTAGAAAATCGCTATTTTGTGAATCCAAAAAATGCAGGTGGTTATTTCTATTTTTCGTCCAATTATAATAACAAATTTGCAATCGATTTAAATCCGTATATTACTCATGTACTCAATGAGAATAGATATGAGGCTGGAATAAACATCAGTCCAAGATATCGTTTTAATGATCGATTTTCATTAGTGTACAGCTTTGATTATTTTAGACAACAAAACGATATTGGTTTCATTGATTTTGAAAACAGCAATATCATTTTTGCCAGAAGAGATAGAAACACGTATACAAATTCGCTAACCAGTAAATTTTCTATCAGCAGTGTGATGAACTTTAATTTATCGGTTAGACATTATTGGTCACTTGCTGAAAATAATCAAATAAGCACATTAAATTCAGATGGAAGTTTATCGCCAAATTCAACCTACACGCTTAATAAAAATTCAAACTTCAGCACCTGGAATTTAGATTTATCCTATTCTTGGTGGTTTGCACCAGGTAGTCAAATGTCAGTTTTGTATAGGAATAATGCGGCTACATTTAATCGAACCATAAACAATAATTTTGGATCCAACTTCTCAAATTTATTTGATAACAATTTGAATCATGTTGTGTCAATTAGCGTTCGTTATTTTATCGATTATAATCAGGCAAAAAAATGGGTTAAAAAAGGGTAATTTGCGTAATCGATTTCGTAAATTTACTACTTCATCTCTCTTAAAAACTCACCAATTGCTTATCTTTGTACAAATACAAAGTCATGAACAAAAAAGTAATTTTAATGATTCTAGACGGTTGGGGAAAATCGCCCGACCCAAAAGTTTCTGCCATTGATAATGCACACACGCCTTTTATTGATGGATTATATACTCAATATCCAAATGCACAATTAAGAACCGATGGTTTAAATGTAGGTTTACCTGAAGGCCAAATGGGAAATTCGGAAGTAGGTCACATGAATTTAGGCGCTGGCCGTATTGTGTATCAAGACTTAGCCAAACTTAATTTGGCCGTTGAACACAATACCATGAGTCAAGAGCAACCACTAAAAGCTGCTTTTGAATATGCCATAAAAAACAATAAAGCTGTTCATTTTTTAGGTTTAGTTTCAGATGGCGGGGTGCATTCTCACACTTCACATTTAAGAGGTTTAATTGATGCTGCCCAAGAAAGTGGTGTTCAAAAAATGTTTGTGCATGCGTTTACTGATGGACGTGATGTAGATCCAAAATCAGGAATTAATTACATTGCTGATTTAGAAAATTATTTAACAAATACCCGAGCAAAATTAGCTTCAGTAATTGGAAGATATTATGCAATGGATCGTGATAAACGATGGGAACGCGTAAAATTAGCGTACGATTTAGTTGTTCATGCTACCGGAACGCACTCAAAAAATGCTGTTGCAAGTATCAATGAAAGTTATTTAAAAGAGGTTACTGATGAGTTTTTACAACCTTTAGTAATGGTTGACGAAAACAACCAACCATTAGCAACCATACATGAAGATGATGTTGTGATTTTTTTCAACTTTAGAACCGATAGAGGAAGGGAATTAACCGAAGTACTTTCGCAAAAAGATTTTCCTGAATTCAATATGCACAAACTGAATTTGTATTATGTTACCATGACTAATTATGACGAAACTTACCAAAACGTTCATGTAATTTATGACAAAGATAATATTACCGAAACACTGGGAGAAGTTATAGAAAAAGCAGGAAAAACTCAAATTAGAATTGCAGAAACTGAGAAATATCCTCACGTTACTTTTTTCTTTTCGGGTGGCCGCGAAGCTCCTTTTGTAGGCGAAACGAGAATTTTGAAAAACTCTCCTAAAGTAGCAACATACGATTTACAACCCGAAATGAGTGCTTTTGAACTTAAAGATGCATTGGTTACAGAATTGAAAAAAGGTGCAGTTGATTTTGTGTGTTTAAATTTTGCCAACGGCGATATGGTTGGACATACCGGTGTGATGGAAGCCGCCATAAAAGCCTGTGAAGCAGTTGATGTTTGTGTAAAAGAAGTGGTTGAAACTGCTTTAGAAAATAATTACACTACCATAATCATTGCCGATCATGGAAATTGTGAAACCATGATTAATCCAGATGGCTCACCTAATACTGCACATACAACAAATCCTGTTCCTATTATTTTAGTAGACAAAGATTTGAAAAATATAAATAATGGTGTGTTAGGTGATATTGCTCCAACTATTTTAGAATTGATGGGAATTGAACAACCTCAAATTATGACTTGTAAGTCATTATTATAAAAATATTATTTTTCATTTATTAGGGAGGCTTTGCTTCCCTTTTTTTATTAATTAAAAGTTAAACTTTTATACATTAATAGTATTACTATTATATTTGCATGATTTAATTTTATAAAAATGCGAGATATATTATCCAATTTAAAAATAACGATCAACGAAA
Organism: Flavobacterium sp.; assembly: GCA_017983975.1. Taxonomy (GTDB): domain Bacteria; phylum Bacteroidota; class Bacteroidia; order Flavobacteriales; family Flavobacteriaceae; genus Flavobacterium. The sequence goes on along the minus strand of JAGOAL010000004.1, from coordinate 9,917 downwards.
AACTATATGTAAAAGATCCTGAAACTTCAGAATTGGGTCGTAACATATTAAAAAACAGCATCGAATTGATCGATTCAATTGGTTTTGAAGCCTTTACTTTTAAAAAATTAGGCGAACGAATTCAATCTAACGAAAGCTCTATTTATCGCTATTTTGAAAACAAACATAAATTATTGATGTATTTGTCTTCATGGTATTGGTCTTGGATGGAATATCGTATTGCGTTTGCTACAGCTAATCTTCAAAATCCAATTGAAAAATTAGAAAAAGCTATTCAAATTGTATCAGAAAATATTTCCGATGATGAATCTACTCCTTACATCAATGAACAGATTTTAAATCGAATTATTATTGAAGAATTTACTAAAACCATGCGCACCAAAAATGTTGATGACGAAAATAAAGCTGGTTTTTTCATTGTATATAAAAGAGTTATAAATCGTTTAATTAGTATTATAGAAGAAATCAATCCGAATTATGCGTATTCGAAAAGTTTAGCTTCTACGGTAGTTGAAAGTGCTTTACATCAACAATTTTTGAAACAACATTTAAAAACAATTACTAATTTTTCAGAGCAAGATTGCTCCTCGCATTTTTTTATTGATTTAGTTAAAAAAACCATATTATGAAACCGTTACAACGATTTAAAAATCTTATATTGATTGATAAACAAGATATTTATCAAATCTTTTTATATTCAATTATAGCAGGACTAATAAGCTTGTCATTACCATTAGGAATTCAGTCAATCATCAACTTTATTCAAGCTGGAAAAGTTAGTACTTCGTGGATGGTACTAGTATTTATTGTTGTAATAGGAGTTGCTATAGTAGGATTACTAAAAATTATGCAATTTAGAATTACTGAAAATTTACAACAAAAAATATTTGTTCGATCGTCATTTGAATTTGCTTACCGTTTTCCTAAAATTAAATTCAATCAACTGCAAGATCAATATCCGCCAGAATTAGCCAATCGATTCTTTGACACACTAACTGTTCAAAAAGGGGTTTCCAAGTTGTTATTAGATAGTTCAGGTGCGGCCTTACAAATTATCTTTGGAATTATACTTTTGTCGTTATATCATTCCTTCTTCATATTCTTTGGTCTTCTATTATTACTCTTGCTGTATTTAATATTCAAAATCAACTTTAACAAAGGATTGCAAACCAGTTTAAAGGAATCAAAATACAAATATAAAATAGCCCATTGGTTGCAAGAAATTGCTAGAAATCATTTGAGTTTTAAAAGCAACACGACGTTTAATTATTCCTTACACAAAAACGACAAATTAGTAACCGAATATTTAAAGCAACGCGAAAGTCATTTTCATGTGTTGTTAAAACAATTTATTCAGTTAACGGGTTTTAAAATAATAATTACTGCTGGACTTTTAATAATTGGTGGACTTTTAGTAATTAATCAGCAAATGAATATTGGGCAATTTGTAGCTGCTGAAATTATCATTTTAAGCATCATTACTGCCGTTGAAAAATTATTTTCGGGATTAGAATTATTTTATGATGTACTTACCTCTTTAGAAAAATTAGGTACTGTAGTAGATTTAGAATTAGAAGAGGAAATGGAAAATACAACATATACTCTTGATAAAGAAACCATTACAATTGAGTTGCAAAATGTTACTTTTCAATATCCAAATGCAGAAAATGAAACCCTTAAAAATGTTTCATTAAGCATTGCACCTAAACAGCATACTTTAATTGACGGAGAAAATGGCGCTGGAAAAACCACTTTAATTCGATTATTAGCCCGAATATTAGAGCCTACTTCTGGATCTATATTTATTAATAATACCAATTATAAGAAATTTTCATCAGGAGTATATCGCTCTAAAATTGGTGTAGTTACTTCGCAAGAAATGCCATTTGAAGGTACGATATTAGAAAACATAATATGTAATAATGTGTCAATAAAAATGGAAACAGTTTTTCATTTACTTGACAAATTAAAACTAACTGAGGCAATTAAAGCTTTGCCAAAAGGACTAGAAACCCCTATTTCTTCAGAAGGAAAACAAATAAACGCTTCAACTGTTCAAAAAATTGTGTTAGCACGTTGCATTATTAACCAACCAGAGGTATTGTTTTTAGAAAATCCGTTAGACAAAATTGATGAAAACGATTGTAAGGAAATATTGGATTATTTGTATGAAGAAAACCAACCCTGGACCTTAGTTGTAGTAAGCAAGAACAAGTATTGGGAACATATTTGCAAACAAAAAATTGTACTAGAAAAAGGAGAACATAAAGCATAGAAATCATGTTAAATATCACTAAAAAAAGAATTGATCCATTTGTAAAAATTGACGAATTCAAATCAACTGAAATTTTTAAACAGCAAAAACACTACTTAGTAATTCGTAAAATTATTTGGGGTTTTATTCTGTTGCTCGTTCTGTTCTTGTTTTTACCTTGGACACAAAACATAAAAGGATCAGGAAATGTAACTACCTTAAAACCAAATCAAAGACCACAAACCATTCATACGGCAATTGCTGGAAGAATTGAAAAATGGTATGTTCAAGAAGGTGATTTTGTAAAAAAAGGGGATACAATCTTATTTATTTCAGAGATAAAAGAAGATTATTTAGATCCAAATTTAATTGAAAACACGGGTAAACAGGTAAACGCAAAGGTAAAGGCTGTTCAATCCTATTCAGATAAAGTAATAGCATTGGAAAACCAAATGGGCGCCATTCAAAACGAAAAAAATCTTAAATTAAAACAAGCAAAAAATAAATTAATTCAGGCTTATTTGAAAGTACAAAGTGATAGTATTGACTTTGAAGCGAGTAAAACTCAATTAAAAATTGCAAATACCCAATATAATCGTTCCATAAATTTAAATAAGGAAGGATTAAAACCCTTGACCGATGTAGAGGAAAAGCGTTTGAAATTGCAGGAAACCGAAGCTAAAATCATCACGCAAGAAAACAAATATATTTCGAGTAAAAATGAAGTGTTAAATGCTACTATGGAACTCAACCGAATTAGTGCTGAATATGCTGAAAAGAATGCTAAAGCGAGTAGCGATAAACAAACCGCATTAAGTGTACAATTTGACACCGAAGCTCAAGTAAACAAACTGAAAAACCAATACAGCAATTATCAAATTCGTAATGGAATGTATTATATTACAGCTCCACAAGACGGATATGTTAACCGCGCATTGCAATCTGGAATTGGGGAAACGCTTAAAGAAGGAACTCCTGTTGTGAGCATCATGCCGTATAAATATGATATTGCGGTAGAAACCTATATTGAACCTATGGATTTTCCATTAATCAATAAAGGTGAAAAAGTTAGGGTTTGGTTTGATGGTTGGCCAACAATCGTTTTTAGCGGTTGGCCCGATGTTTCCTATGGAACTTTTGGAGGAGTTATTGTGGCAAAAGAAAATTTTATTAGCGAAAATGGAAAATACCGCGTTTTAATTGCACCAGATCCAAAAGATAAAAAATGGCCAAGTCAATTGAGTATTGGTGCTGGAACACAATCATTAGCACTTTTAAATGATGTGCCAATTTGGTTCGAAATTTGGCGAACACTTAATGGTTTTCCTCCTAATTTTTACCAACCTACAACTAAAGTAAAATCAGAAAAATAATGAGAAAAATTAATTACTTTCTTTTACTTTTCATAGGATGTATCTGTTCTAGTTTTGGGCAAAATACAACCGAATTTAGTTTTAATGAATTTTTAGGATACGTAAAAAAATACCATCCGCTAGTAAAACAAGCCGATTTAAAAATCAATGAAGCACAAGCTAATTTAATGCAGGCTCGTGGAGCATTTGATCCTAAAATTGATGTTGATTTTAATGAAAAACAATTTAGAGACAAAAATTATTATTCAATTCTAAATAGCAGTTTTAAAATTCCAACTTGGTATGGCATTGAATTAAAAGCAGGTTTTGATAATGCAGAAGGAATTTATGTTAATCCCGAAAACACCTTACCCAATTCAGGTTTAACTTCTTTTGGAATTTCTATCCCTGTTGGCCAAGGCTTATTCATTAATCAACGAATGGCCGATATTAGAAAGGCAAAAATTGCACAAAACTTAAATAGTGCTGAGCGAAATTTGCAAGCTATTGAAGTTTTATACGAAGCATCTATAAGTTATACCAATTGGAAACGTAGCTTTGATGAAGTAAAATTATATGAAAACTATTTAGAAAACGCTAAGATTCGATACAATGGTGTTTCACAACTAATTACACAAGGAGACAAACCTGCAATAGATAGTATTGAAGCAGGAATTATTGTTACGACAAGACAGTTAAATTTAGAAGATGCAAAACTAAAACTTACGAAAGCCAAATTAGAATTATCTAACTATTTATGGCTCGAAAACAATATACCATTAGAATTAAAAGATGAATTACAACCCGAAAAAATCCTTGGATCAACAATCAAAGAAACGCTTCAAATTAATGAGTTGGATAACTTTGACATAGAAAATCATCCAAAAATTAAAGCCTTAGATGCTAAAATTGGAATTTTAAAAGTAGAAAAACAACTGAAAGCAAATGCTCTTTTACCAAAGTTAGATGTGAGTTATAATTACTTATCTGAACCAAGTGCTATTGATAATTATCGAATGCAGGATTATAAAATTGGATTAAATTTTTCTATCCCAATTTTTTTGAGAAAAGAACGGGCCGGATTAAAATTAGCCAAATTAAAAATTCAGGATTCCGAATTTAGTTTACAATTTGAACGAAAAAATTTGGAAAACAAACTCAAATCGCAACAACAAGAAATAATGTCATTGCAAATTCAACAAGAATATAATACAAAATTAGTGCGCGATTTTTCAACTTTACTTTCTGCTGAAGATCGATTATTTAATATGGGCGAAAGTTCATTGTTCCTTATTAATTCGAGAGAAAACACATTAGTAAGTTCACAATTAAATGCAATTGTTTTAGAGAATCGCATTTTCCAAGCAATTTTAGGATTATTTAAAACGCGAGCGCAACCTTAATAAACTAAAAAACCTCCGCAAATGCGAAGGTTTTTTTTCGTTTTATATTTAAAAATATATTAGTAACGACCTCTTGAGTTGTTATCTCTATTATTAGAGAAACCACCTCTGCTTCCACCACCATTACGATCGAAACTTCTTCTTTCGCCTTCTGGTTTTGGTTCAGATTTGTTAACTACGATTTTTCTACCTTCGATAGTTCCACCGTTTAATTCGTCGATTGCTTTTTGAGCCTCAGCATCATTAGCCATTTCAACAAATCCAAATCCTTTACTTCTTCCGGTAAATTTGTCAGAGATAATTTTAACTGATTCAACAGCTCCATACTCTTCAAAATAACCTCTTAAATCTGCTTCCTCTACACTGAAAGGAAGACTTCCTACAAAAATGTTCATCTATGAAAAATTTAATTCCTTACAAAGGTAGGCTATTTAATGTTGCAAAAGCCTTAAACTTTGAAATATTTTCAAAAACAACCCTTTTTAACTAAAAAATTCAAAATCAAAAGGTTAGTTTTTTAAGAAATTTTTAATGTTAGGTGAAACTTTTCAATATCCAAAGCAATTTATTCTAAAATCTATAGTAGAATTCAAACAAAAAATAAAATTACTCCTACTTGATAAAGGGTTTTAGATGAATTAGGTATAAGGAATTTTGAATTTGAACTTATAATTGAACTTGAATTTGTATTTTTGTCGCGAAATTTTGTATTATGATTGTACTTAAAACCCTTGAAGAAATTGAATTGATGCGCGAAAGTGCCTTAATCGTTTCTAAAACACTCGGCATGATTGCTAAGGAAATCAAACCTGGTGTTACTACTTTGTATTTAGATAAATTAGCAGAAGATTTTATCCGTTCGCATGGAGCAGAGCCTGCATTTTTAGGTATGTACGGATTTCCAAATTCGCTTTGTATGAGTCCGAATACACAGGTAGTTCATGGTATTCCAAATGCTATTCCTTTACAAGAAGGTGATATTATTTCGGTAGATTGTGGTGCTTTGAAAAATGGATTTTATGGTGATCATGCCTATACTTTTGAAGTGGGAGAAGTGGATCCAGCTACTAAAAAATTATTAAAAATTACCAAAGAATCTCTTTATGAAGGGATTCGTGCTACTAAAGTGGGCAATCGTGTGGAAGATATTGGAAATGCGGTTCAAGTATATTGTGAAGCACAAGGCTATGGAGTTGTACGAGAGTTGTGCGGGCACGGTTTAGGTAGAAAAATGCACGAAGACCCAGAAGTGCCTAACTACGGAAAACGTGGTCGTGGAAAAAAATTAGTGAACGGAATGGTTATCGCAATTGAACCGATGATTAATATGGGAACAAAGAACATTAAGCAACACAAAGACGGTTGGACCATTACCACTGCCGACGGAAAACCAAGTGCGCATTTTGAACACGATGTGGCTATTGTAGATGGAAAACCTGAATTATTATCAACCTTTGCTTATATTTATGATGCTTTAGGAATTGTAAGTAATGAAGAAGATGGATTGAGACAAAAACCATTAGTGATGTAAATAAAACAAACACAAATTTCACAGATTTTCACAAATTAAAAGAATTAAGCAAAAAAATCTGTGAAAATTTGCTAATCTCTGTGTAATAAAAAATGAAAAAAATATTCAAACTTATATTAAATACCATTCCTCGACCAATATTGATTCGGTTGAGTATTGTGGTACGTCCAATTTTAGCCTTTTTGTTAACAGGAAACCGATTTACCGATCCCATTGATGGAAAAAGTTTTCGAATGTTTTTACCTTACGGATACGGAACACAACGAAATAACGTTTTGTCACCCAGTACACTTTCGTTAGAAAGACATCGCTTATTGTGGTTGTATTTAAAAAATGAAACCGATTTTTTTACTGCACCAAAAAAAGTATTGCATTTTGCGCCCGAACAAGAATTTTACAAACGTTTTAAAAAACAATCGAATTTAAATTATACCACAACCGATTTATTTTCGCCATTAGCCGATGTAAAAGCCGACATCTGTAATTTACCTTTTGAAGATAATTCCTATGATATGATTTTGTGCAATCACGTTCTAGAACATATTCCAGACGATACAAAAGCTATGCAAGAATTATATCGTGTTTTAAAACCTGGTGGCATGGGAATCTTTCAAATTCCTCAAGATTTATCAAGAGCAACTACTTTTGCTGATGATTCGATAACCGATCCTAAAGAACGCGCAAAAATATTTGGTCAATATGATCACGTTAGGGTTTACGGAAGAGACTACTTTGATAAATTGAGAAGCATTGGTTTCAAAGTAGACGAAGTAGACTATACACAAACTATTTCATCTGATTTAGTAGAAAAATATTGTTTAGCAAAAGGAGAAATCATCCCTGTTTGTTATAAATGATAAAAATAAATAGTTCCATTTTATAAATTAACCCTTAGAGTTGCAGACCTTAAAATTGTTTGCTATTTTTACAAGGATTAAATTTTTTCAAATGAAAAATTATTGGCTCCTTTTTATAGTACTTTTTTTTTCTATTTCTTTAGTAGCACAATCTGTTGAAGAACAAAATCCACCGTTTAACATTAAATCAATTTCTTTTGTTCAAAATGGTAGAAATGTAATTCCTTTTTTTAAATTGGGCGATACATTTGAAATTCAATTTGATGATTTATATAGTGATGAAGCTGATTATTACTACACAATAACGCATTATAATTCCGATTGGAGTGGTCCCTCAAATTTATCCAAAGCCGAATACTTAACGGGAATGGACAACCAACGAATAATTACCTATCAAAATTCATTCAATACATTACAGCTTTATTCGCATTATAATCAAGTTTTTCCAAACAAATTCAATCAAATAACAAAAAGTGGCAATTATTTACTTACCGTTTTAAATGATGAAAGTGAAGTTATTTTTTCCAGAAAATTTATTTTATACGAAGAAGAAACAGCAGTAGGATTACTTATTAGAAGATCCCGTGATTTTGATACAATTGACACAAAACAAAATATTGAATTAACCATAAATTATGGCGATAAAATATTACAAAATCCAATTCAAAATGTAAAAGTAACCTTGTTTCAAAACGGAAATTGGAACACTACTATTTCAGGAATTAAGCCACAATATACGTTAGGTTCAGAATTGATCTATAGATACAACAAAGAAACGCAATTTTGGGGTGGAAACGAATGCTATACAATCGACAATAAAATCATCCGAGCGGCAAATAACACAGTAGCAAGAGTTACTTCTGGCGATAATATTTATAATACCTATTTATATTCTAATACCCCGAGAAAAAACAGTATTTATACTTATTTTCCGGATATCAATGGTAATTTTTTTATTCAGAATAATAATTCAAACAATCCCGAAACTGAAGCTGATTATACCTGGGTTTATTTTTCTTTAGAAACGACTTTGGATCCAAATAAAGATATTTATATTGCAGGAATGTTCAACAATTATTCCCTTTCAGATGAATCAAGAATGGAGTATAATTCGGCTACAAAACGATATGAAAAAGCAATATTGTTGAAGCAAGGTTTTACGAATTATCAATATATTTTAGCAGATAAATCAGGGAAAATTGACTTTAAAAATGCAATTGATGGAAATCATTTCCAAACCGAAAACAACTACACAGCCCTTATCTATTATCGTGGAAATAATGACCGATATGACAGGGTAATAGGAATTGCAAATACCAATAGTGAAGAAATTAAAAATTAATTGGAAATAATTGATTTACATCATTTTATAAAAAATTAGCATTCGGTTAACAGAAAAAAAGATATATTTCGTAATTTTGAAAAAGAATTCACAATAAACCTATCATTAAATGGTAAGTCAAATTACAAGAGGGATAAAAATTTCGGTTTTAACTAGTTTTGAAGGTACTTACTTCAAGAACTACAAAATTCATTATGCCTTTACATACCAGGTAACGATTGAAAATCAAAGTAAAGATTCTGTTCAACTTAATTCGCGCCATTGGGAAATTTATGATGCGCTAAATGATATGGAAATGGTTGACGGCGAAGGTGTTATTGGCAAAAAACCAGTTTTAAAACCTGGCGAAGCATATACTTATTCTTCAGGTTGCTTATTATCTTCACCAATTGGAGCCATGAAAGGACATTTTAATATGGTTAACTTTACCTCTACTCGAAGTTTTAAAGTTGAAATTCCGGCTTTTAAATTAGGAGCGCCTTTCGCTCTAAATTAATATTATTTTTTTTCAAACTCTCATAAGGTAACTTTTGTTATCGATTATTCAAAATTTACTTTGTATTTTTGTATTCGTTTACTATAAACACACAAATTAGCACTCAAAATTGTATAATTTTCACCCTAAGACACTGTTCTAAACAAGTGAAGCAAAAATAGAAAACCATGTTAAAAGGATTTTTTAATGTACCAAAAGCGGTTAATGAACCCGTAAAATCATACGCACCAGGTTCTGTAGAAAGAACAAAAGTTGCTGAAACCTATAAAACCATGTGGAACGCTTCTGTAGAAGTTCCTCTTTACATTGGTAGCGAAGAAATTAAAACGGGCAATACCAAAAAAATGACAGCCCCACACGATCACCAACATGTAGTGGGAATTTATCATCAAGCCGACAGAGCTTTAGTTGAAAAAGCGATTACTTCTGCATTAGAGGCTAGAAAAAAATGGGCCGCGATGGCTTGGGAAAACAGAGCTGGTATTTTCTTAAAAGCAGCTGAATTATTAGCAGGGCCATACCGTGCTAAAATCAATGCGGCGACAATGATTGCGCAATCAAAAACCATTCACCAAGCCGAAATTGATGCTGCTTGTGAATTAATTGATTTCTTACGTTACAACGTAGAATTCATGATTAAAATATATGCAGACCAACCCGCTTCTACATCAGACATGTGGAA
>JAGOAL010000031.1 GCA_017983975.1 Flavobacterium sp. | reverse complement strand
GAATTTACAAGCACTAAACAATATTTATTAAACTGTATTCCAAATACAATAGATTCATTAATAAATATTCCTAATCATTATATTTCAAAAGAGAATTTTGAATTTGCTTCTGCCAATAAGTTTATTAAAGAAAATGAATTTATTGATTTACAAAAATGCAAAGAAGAATTATCATTTATCAACAAAAAAATATTCCAAGTAAAATGTGATATTTTATTTGACCTAGCAAAATCAAACTTTAAAAACAAGTTTGATACTAATGAAATTGATGCTTTTATAAACCTACTAAATAGTTATAAATTTGACTACTCACAGAGTTTAAAAAAAGGAATTAAAGATAACGCAAAGTTTCAAATTGCAATTAGAAAAAAAGGCTCTCAAATAAGTAAAAACCTTTCTTGCTGGGTAATGAAGTTTAATGATGTTTTGAATTCATTAGAACATGAACCCGAAATATTTGATTGTATTATTGTTGATGAAGCGAGCCAGTTAAATTTCAATAGTGTTTTATTGGGTTACTATTCGGAAAATATTATTATTGTAGGAGATAGTAAGCAAACTTCACCAGATGCTAGTATGGTTGATTCTAGTTCATTCAACCACCTAAAAGATAAGTTCTTAAAAGACTTTTTGAAAGATGATATTATACAAATTCGTCCTGATACAAGTTTATTTGATTTAGCAAAAATGGTTGCTGGTAGGTCTGATTTATCTTTAAGAGAACATTTTAGATGTGTTCCTGAAATAATTGAATTTTCCAAGAGAGAATTTTACGACAACTCGTTGCGTCCTCTGAAACAAATTAACTCCAACAGACTTAATCCAAAAGAAACTGTTTTTGTAAACGGTGCATTTATAGAAGACAAAATTGTTTATAAAGAAATTGAAGAAATAAAAAAGTTTCTTCAAAGAATTCTAAATGATGAAAAGTATTCAAATAAATCTATTGGCGTAGTAAGTTTAGGATTAACAAAACATACTGAAAAGCTAAAGGACATAAAGGAAGATTTAGCAAATGAATTTGGAAAAGAGAAAATAGATAAGCATAAACTTATCATAGAAGATTCTCCAAAATTTCAAGGAGATGAAAGAGATGTTATGATTGTTTCTCTTGGAGTTGCTTTAGATTTTAAGAAATTGAAAGAAAATCAAAATGCCAAACCTCGTGCTATTATTAGTGATCAAGATGAATTTAAAAAAATTAATGTAGCATTAAGTCGAGCAAAAGAACAAATGATTTTATTTCATTCAGTTGAGCATAACGATTTACAAACAAATGACTTTAGAAATAAAATATTAAGTTTTTTTAAAGATGAAGCAAAACCGATAGCCCATTTAATATTAGATGAAATTAAAATTGAAAGATATAGACACAATGTTCCTGAACCATTTGATAGTTGGTTTGAGTTTGATATTGCAAAATCATTAGTCGAGAAAGGATATAGTTATATAGAACCTCAATACAAAGTAAAAGAAGATGAAACATTTTATAATCCGAGAACAAATAAACAGAGCTGGGTTAAGTTTTTCATAGATTTAGTTGTTCATAACAACGGTAAAATGATTGCGATAGAATGTGATGGCGACCCTTTCCATTCACTCCCTGAAGATGTGGCTTACGATATTGAAAGACAAGAGTTTTTAGAACGAGTTGGTTGGAAAGTATATCGTGTACTGTATTCAGCCTATAAAAGAAATCCACAGGATGAAATCCAAAAAATTATTGATTTTATTGAAAGAAATACTAAAAAGGATCACAAAATAAATATTGAAAAAAGTATTGAATTACAAGAAGAATTTGAAGACGAAATAGAGTTTGAGAATGGGGAAAATAAATTTAAATATGATTTGCAAAAACATAAATCCTATATAGATTTTTTAGAAGAAAATATTGACGATTCTAATTTTTCTTTAAGGTAAAATGAAAGTACAAAAAAACTACAAACACAAGCCATACATTGATTATCTTGAATAAGATTTTGAATAGCTATTTATCCTTGCGGTTAAGTCGTATTTTGTCATGTTGTTAGTGCGAACCCCTGCTCCGCAAAGTGTTCATTAGAAACAAGGACGTTGTGCAAAGTTTCTGTACTTTATACAGCGTGGAATGCTAACCGTATATGTGATTTCTCCTTATGTCGAAATGACAACAAAGAGATTACCTACCCATGATACACCCTAGAAAACACAATTTTTCCGTCTTTAATTTCTAATACTTCAGCTACTAAGATATCATCTTCGTTTGCTACTTGGCGTGTATATTCCATAAACACTCGATCTGAGTTTGCGGTTAATGAAGTTACTTTGTAGTGTAATGTTGGCAATCGATCAAAAGCGTCTTGCCACCAAACGCGCATCGCTTCTTTACCAATGATTAAACCATTGGTTTCAGGTTGACGCATTTTTAATTTCGGACTAAAATGTTGGGCTTCATCGTCGTATAACGCCAATAATTTCTCAAGATTTTTTGTATTGAACGCATCAAACCATCTAAGGGCAATTTGTTGAAGTTGATTGGGCATAAAGTTTAAATTTAAACGCAAAGAGCGCTAAGTTTTTCGCAAAGTTCGCAAAGATTACTAAATAAAAAAAGACACATAAAATAATCTATGTGCCTATGTGTTTCAAAAAATACGATTAAGCATTTTTAAGATTAATGATTTCTTGTTCGGTTAAGAAACGCCAATCGCCTCTTGGTAAATTTTTCTTGGTCAAACCAGCAAAAGTTACACGGTCAACTTTTAAAACATCATATTTTAAGTGTTCGAAAATTTTACGAACTACTTTCACATTAGACGTTTTCATTTTAATACCGATTTCGCTTTTTGGTTGGTCTTCGATATAGGTAATTTCCTCCACGTATACTTTGTGGTCATCAATCATTAATCCTTTTTGAATGCGTTCTAAATCTTCAAATTTTAAGTTTTTATCTAGCGATACTTGATACACTTTAGACGAACGTTGATTGGGAACGGTGAATTTCTGTACAATTTCAGTATCATTGGTAAACAATAACAAGCCTGTTGTAGTTTTATCCATTCGTCCTACAGGAAGTAAATTTGCTTTAGTGGCATTTCGAACTAAGTCTAACACATTTGCCGATCCTTGCGCATCATCGCCTGCTGTAGAAAAGTTTTTGGGTTTATTTAGTAGAATGTATTCTTTCTTTTCGGGTGTAATGTTAACGCCATCAAACTGTACCACATCGGTTAGTTTAACGCGGTGCCCCATTTCGGTAATAACTTCTCCGTTTACTTTTACATTGCCACTTTGAATGTAGATATCAGCATCTCTTCGACTACACATTCCAGAATTAGAAATATAGCGATTCAAACGTATTTCGTCTGGATTAGAAGGTCTTTTTGGAGATTTTGGTGACTTTGGTGCTTCTTTAGCAGGTTCAGTTTTGGTTGCAAATTTTGAAGGCGCTTTTCTAACAGGCGCATTTCCTCTAGAATTGCTGGCTTTTTTGTATCCTCCTTGTCTTGCAGAACCCGGACGGCTTTTATCGTTATCTTGATGACGTGACATAATTGTAAACAAATTTCTGCAAAGATATAACTAATATGTGGAAATCAATTTTTTTCCGTGTATCAAAACCGATGGTTCAATAAGAATAATACAAAAAACACCCGATACAATAATGAATTTTAATAAAAAATGAAGCTTTAAAAATTCGGTTTTAGAGCTTGATTTCCATAATAACATTACAAAAAACAGTAACGTAATTAAGCTAAGGTAAAAGTATATGTCCATGTAGCCTACATCGTAAATTTCAATTAAGAAATATACAGGAATCAAGGTGCAAAAAGTTAAAATTGTGATGATTGTTTTGGCTATTTTTTCACCAAAAACAACGGGAATTGTTTTGTAATCTGTAATTAAATCACCTTCCATATTTTCTAAATCTTTAATCATTTCACGAATTAAAATGAGCAAATACAAGAAAAGGGCATGGGCAAAAATAACTTCGTAAAAGTTTTTGTAGTACATCAAGATTCCGAAGAATGGTAAAACCGCTAAAACGGATGCTGTAATGTTTCCTACTAGGAATATTTTTTTCAATTTATGCGAATAAAACCAAATTAAAAATATATAGGCTGAAAAAAATAAAATCGCTCGCCACGAAATGAAAAACATCAAAAATGCCACAATAAAGTTTATGGTAAAATACACTTTCAGCTTAGTTTCCTGACTTACTAAGCGGTCAATCATTGCTTTTTTAGGCCGATTGATTAAATCCTTTTTAGCATCGTAAAAATTGTTGATTATATAACCTGAAGCGATAGTTAGGGTAGAGGCTAAAACGATTAATAATAATCGCCAATCGAGTATAATATCCAAAGCTCTTTTTTCGGGAGCCAAAATAAAAATAGCTGAAAGATATTGCGCCAAAGCAATTACCCAAATGTTGTATCCTCTAATTACAGAAAAGAGGCTTGCCATTTTTTTGAGCGTTAATTTGGATTTACGAGTAAGCATATCTCTTTGGATTTTGGTTATAGGAGATTGGTAATTGGTATGAAAATTTGAAAATCCATTACCTAGTTACCTATTACCTATTACCATTCTAAAAATTATAAACTACTTCTAATTTATAGTCTTTTAAAGATTCTTTTGCTTTATCTAAATCGTGTGTAAAACCTAAGATATAACCGCCACCGCCAGAACCACATAATTTTAGATAGTAGTCATTCGTGTCGATACCTTTTTGCCAAATTTGATGAAATTGCTCTGGAATCATCGGTTTAAAGTTGTTCAGCACTACTTTTGATAATTGTTTGGTGTTTTCTAATAACGATTTTACATCGCCATGCAAGAAATTTTCCACACAAGCATCGGTATATTTGATAAATTGCGATTTTAGCATCGTGCGGAAACCATTATCTTTTAGGTTTTCCATAAAAATAGAAACCATTGGAGCGGTTTCACCCACAATTCCTGAATCTAATAAAAATACAGCACCTTTTCCTTGCGTACTTTGTGTTGGAATTCCAGTTGCTTCAATATTATCTTTCGAATTGATTAAAATAGGAATACTCAAATAGCTATTTAATGGATCTAATCCCGAACTTTTCCCATGAAAAAACGACTCCATTTGGGCAAAAATCGTTTTTAATTGCAATAATTTTTCCCGCGTTAAATTTTCTAAAACCGTGATTTTATCATTCGCATATTTATCATAAATAGCAGCCACTAAAGCGCCACTACTTCCAACACCATATCCTTGAGGAATACTTGAATCGAAATACATTCCGCTGTTTACATCATTTTGCAATGTTGACAAATCAAAAGTTACCAACTCAGGTTGTTCGGTTTGTAAATTTTCTAAATAACCCACAAATTTTTTTAAACTTTCGTTTGATTTAATAGCACTTTCAGACGAATTACCATCGTTTTTTAAAGCACCATTATAGAAATTATATGGAATTGAAAGTCCTTTTGAATCTTGGATAATTCCATATTCCCCGAAAAGTAATATTTTTGAGTAAAAAAGTGGTCCTTTCATTTATATAAACTTTTTAATTTTTGATGGATTTTGACGTGTGTCAAAAACTGACAAAACTTTAATTTCTTTTATTGTGTAAGTGTAATACAAAGTTGATTGCTTCGTAATTACACATTTATGTATTCTAACATTTAATTCTGACTTTGGAAAAAGTTCAGGATTTATAACAATCAAATTTAAACTTTTATTGACTTTATTAGCAAACTTTATTCTTGAATTAATCCCAAATTCGGACTCAATGAACTCAAAAACATCTTTTAAATTTTCACGAGCTAAGGTAGTTAATACTAACTTTCGCATTTTAAATAAGGCTCTATAAATGCATTAAAATCATGCACTTCTCCATTATCTGCCTGCTTTAATGATTCTTCGAGAAATTCTTTTTGCTCTTCTGTTAAATCATCCCACCAATCCTTTTCTTCCTTTTGAAAAATTTTCTTAATAGCATTTATTACCGAAGGATTTTCTGTTTCCTTCAGTAATTTCATCAGCTCTAATTTTTCTAATTGAATATTCATTTCATTGAAATCTATGGTAAATATACAAATTATTTTGATTGTTTCGCTCCATTCCCAATTTCGTCACAAATATACTGACCATTTTGGCAATATTCAATTAACTCATTCTGAATAAATTGCAATACATTTTCTTTCACATTTTCAGGATATAAAACATGCACATTGGCACCTGCATCTAGCGTAAAACAAACTGGGACTTGTGTTTCGTTTCTGAACTTCCAAATTTTATTGATAATTTCTAATGTATTCGGTTTCATCAAGATAAAATAAGGCATTGAAGTCATCATCATAGCATGTAAAGTCAAGGCTTCGCTTTCTACAATTTTGATGAATTCTTCCACATTTCCTGAGGATAAAATCGCTTTTATTTTAGATAAATTTTCATGAGCTTGAGTAAAACGTCTTTCCGCAAACGGATGATTGTGCATTAAATCGTGCCCAACAGTACTTGAAACTTGTTTTTCGCCTTTATCTACTAATAAAATTGTGTCTTGGTAATTTTTAAAGTTTTGATGGATCTCTGAAAATTCTACTCCAAATAAATCTGAACTTCCGTTAATTTCAGCATGATTACCCCAAACCACCACTTTGCCTTTGATACTTCGACAAGCACTTCCGCTGCCTAATCGGGCTAAAAAAGAGGCCTTTGCATAAAAATAGTCATCTGAAATCGACGGGTTAATTGCTTTTTCTAAGCTCATGATATTCATTGCTAATGCCGCCATTCCAGAGGCTGAAGAAGCAATTCCTGAACTATGAGGAAAGGTGTTTTGAGTGTCAATTTTAAAATGATATTCTTTTAAAAACGGGCAAAATTGCTCGATTCTTTCGAAAAATTTTTGAATTTTTGGTTTGAAATCTTCTTTTGGTTTTCCTTCAAAAAGTAAATCAAATGAAAAATCATTGTTTTCCGATTTTTTAACTACTTCTAACTTTGTTATTGTCTTACAATTGTTTAACGTAAAACTTATCGATGGATTGGCCGGAATTTGTCTTTCTTTTTTCCCCCAATATTTCACTAAAGCGATATTACTAGAGGCACTCCATTCAAAACTAGCGGATTCAATGGATTGATATGAAGTTGCGATAAAATCTTTTTCAAGAAGCATAGCTAAAATTTTGACAAAAATACCGATTTTGATTGATTTGTTCCCTTGATATTTCGTTAATTTGCTTATAAAATTATAAAAATGACAAAATATTTACGAATAATCAACATGGTTATGGTTTGTTTAGCTGTAGGATATCTATCTAGTAAAGTTACTCAAGCCAGTATTGAAACGTGGTATCCAATGATTAAGAAACCAATTTTTAATCCGCCAAATTGGGTTTTTGCACCCGTTTGGACACTTCTTTTTATATTGATGGGAATTTCCAGCGGACTTATTTGGAATCAAATGGCTGTTAAAATGCCTTTGGTTAAAAAAGGAATGTTGTTTTTTATTATTCAATTAGCCTTAAATGCACTTTGGTCTTATATTTTCTTTGGATTGCACAATTTTTTGTTGGCTTTAGTAGAAATAGTTTTACTCTGGTTAATGATTTATGAAACGTATCATGTATTCAAGCAAATTGATAAAAAAGCGGCTTATTTATTGATTCCTTATATGGTATGGGTTGGTTTTGCAACGATTTTAACGGGTAGTATTTTTTGGTTGAATCGATAGTTTAGTTACACAAAGTATCACAAAGTGTAGCGCAAAGTTGCACTAAGTATTAAATATTTTCTGCTACAATAAAACCACTTGTCCAAGCATTTTGGAAGTTGAAGCCTCCTGTTATTGCATCGATGTTTAAAATTTCACCTGCAAAATATATGTCTGGTAAAATTTTGCTTTCCATGGTTTTGAAATTGACTTCTTTTAAGTCGATGCCACCAGCAGTTACAAATTCTTCTTTAAAGGTGCTTTTTCCGTTGACGTGAAATTCGCCATTTGTAAGTTGTTCAATTAACGAATGGAGTTGTTTTTTAGTTATATCTGCCCATTTTGTTTCTTCTGAAATTCCAGCAGCAAAGACAAGGTTTTCCCAAAGACGTTTTGGTAATTCAAAATGCGCATATTTGCTCACTAATTTTTTAGCATGTTCTTCTTTGATGTCTTTCAATAACTCGATTGTTTCCTCAAAACTCGTTTCGTTCAACCAATTTACTTGAATGGCAAACTGGTATTTCTTATCGGCTAATTCTCGGGCACCCCATGCTGATAGTCTTAAAATTCCTGGACCGCTCATTCCCCAGTGGGTAATTAACAAAGGGCCCGATGCTTCTAGTTTGGTTTTTTTGACTTTGACTGAAGCTAAGGCAGAAAGCCCCATTAAATCTTTAATTCGAGGGTCTTTGATATTAAACGTAAACAACGATGGAACGGGTTCGATAATGGAATGCCCTAAATTTTGTAACAATTCCCACATTTTCGGATTACTTCCTGTTGCCATTACTATTTTTTCACAAGTAAAAACTTCTTGTGTAGTTGTTATTTTCCAATGGGTTTCGGTTTTGTATAATTCTTGAACACTCTGATTTGTTAAGACGTCTATTTTTAGTTTTTTTACGGCTTCTTGAAAACAATCAATTATGGTTTGAGACGAATTGGAAACCGGAAACATTCTTCCATCGTCTTCAATTTTTAGTTCTACGCCACGTTTTTCAAACCATTCAATAGTATCTCCTGAGCAAAATTGATGAAACGGCCCTTTTAATTCCTTTTCACCACGAGGATAAAATTTTACTAAATCATTGGGTACAAAGCACGCATGAGTAACATTACATCTTCCTCCACCCGAAATTCGCACTTTTTCTAACACGTTTTTTCCGCGTTCTAAAATAGCTACTTTTAGGTGTGGATTTTTTTCCGCGCAATTAATGGCCGTAAAATAACCAGCAGCGCCTCCTCCAATAATTATAATGTTGTATTTTGAATTCAATGGATTTGTTTTTGCAAATATCGGTTAAATTTTAAAATAAAAAGTCCCGCTTTGGTTGAGCAGGACTTTAAAATTGTAAGTAAACTATTATTTAGTTAAAATATAATATTGCCAAGGTAACATTGAATAGACTTGTGTAGCACTTAAACTCATAGGTTTTTCAGTCATTAAATCTTTATATTGCCCTGTTACTGGAATAGTAACGTCTACTGGTTGAGCAGATAAATTAGCTAAATAAATTACTTTTTTACCGTTTTTAGTGCGTTCAAAAGCTAAAACATTTTCATTTGAAACTTTAATTCTTGTGTAAGCAGCTTTACTTTTTCCGCCGTTTAACGCGTTTAATTCATTTTTAATTTTACCCAATTTAGCACGTAATTCCCATTGTTTACCTTTTGTTTTTGGAATCGAATCTTTTTCAAAAAATTTCAAACTATGCTCTAAGCCATATTCGTTACCGCTATAAATTAAAGGCATACCAGGCATTAAATAGGTTAAGGCTGTCATGGCTTCTTCGGCAGCACCTAAGCGACTTTTAATAGTGCCATTCCATGAATTTTCATCGTGATTATCCACAAAATTCATTAAGATATCATTGGCTTCATAGTCTTTGTTTATTTTTTCAATGTAAGCATCAAAATTTTTCACAGTCTCTTTTCCTTGAGCTATTTTATTCAGCGTATGATGACCGTCCCATCCATAAGCCATATCAAATAAATTGTCTTTTAGTAAAGCGGGTTCCCATGCTTCGGCTAACATGAAGATGTTTTTTTCTTTTCGTAATTGAGGAATTGCTTTTTGCCAAAAATCTAAAGGTACATTTCCAGCTACATCGCAACGGAATCCATCAATACCTTCATTTTTAATCCAGTGCATCATATCGGCAGTCATTGCTGCTCGTAATCCTTGATTATCATAATTCAAATCGGCAACGTCTGTCCAACCCCAAGATTTTCCGGTTTCTGGGTTGATTGGATCGATAATTTCACCTTTTGCATTTTTAGTATAATATTCAGGATGTTCTTTAATCCAAACATGATCCCAACCGGTGTGATTTGGCACCCAATCTAATATTACATAAATACCATTTTCATGTGCTGTTTGTACTAAATTTCTAAAATCTTCAATGGTTCCGAATTCTGGATTTACTTTTTTGAAATCGGAAACGGCATAGTAACTTCCTAAGTATTTGTGTTGTTCTGCTTTAGGCATTTCTGAAGCAAATTTACTATCATCGCCACCCGTTGCTTTTCTTTTGGTTTCCGAAATTGGGAAAATAGGCATAACCCAAATGATTTTTACGCCTAATTCTTTTAGTTGCGGAATGTCTTTTGTAAACGCATTAAATGTCCCTTCTGGAGAATACTGACGAATATTAACTTCATAAATAACTCCATTTTCTTCTACTTCTGGAGAAAATTTTTCAATGGTTTTGTTTGAAGCGTTAAGATCTGAATTGTTTTCATTTTTACATCCCATAAGGATTATCGCAACGAATGCAATGGCAATTTTTTTAATCATAATTTCTTATTTTAATTCTAAAATCATTGAAGTTTTTCCGTCAATTGAAAGTTCATTTTTTAAATCTATGGTTTTTCCTGAAAGGATATCGGTTCCTGAAACAAAATTTTTGATATTTTCTTGAAAACGCTCTAAATTCAATTTTTGTGTATCAGAAGCATTATTAATCACTACCATAACTGTTTCTTTATCATTATGACGGAAATACACATACACATTATTTTCTGGAATGTAGTGTGTTAATTTTCCTGAATGAATAACCGTTTTGTTTTTTCTCCAATTCAATATTTTTTTAGAAAAACCGAAGAATTTTGCTTGTTCCGCAGTTCTTCCGCTTGCTAAAAACGCATTATTTGCATCACCTTTCCATCCGCCAGGAAAATCTTGACGAATATCGGCATCACCTTTTCCTTTGTCACCAGCCATACCAATTTCTGAACCATAATACAATTGCGGAATTCCTCGCATAGTTGCCATGATGGTCATTCCTAATTGGTATTTTTTGAAATCGTTTTGATAAATTTGGTTGAAACGACCTGTATCGTGATTTTCTAAAAAGATTAATAAATTAGTTGGGTCAGCATACAAGAAATCATTTACAAAATTCTCGTAAAATTTAATCATTCCGTTGCTCCAATCGGCTTTATCTTCATAAAATACGTTTCCAAAAACATCGTGCAATGTAAAATCCATCACACTTGGTAAATAGGAATTATAACTTTGGATTTTTGAAATTGGACTATCTTTTTGCCAATACGAAATTTGGGCTTGATCGTGCATCCAAACTTCGCCAACTATATTAAAATACGGATATTCATCGGTAATGGATTTGGTCCATTTTGCAATTCCTTCTTTGTCGTTATACGAATAAGTATCTACACGAAAACCATCTAAATCAGCATATTCTATCCACCAAATCGCATTTTGAACTAAATAATTCAACACCAAAGGATTCGATTGATTCAAATCGGGCATACTTGGTACAAACCAACCGTCCATACACATTTTGGCATCAATTTTTGAACCATTGGTATCGTATTGTGTGGTCATGCGATAATTACTTTGCTTGTAACCTGGAAATTGATGAAACCAATCATAAGTTGGTAAATCTTTAAACATCCAATGTTCTGCTCCCCAATGGTTTGTAACATAGTCTTTAATCAATTTCATGCCCCTTTTGTGCATTTCATTGGCTAAGTTTTTGTATTCTTCGTTGGTTCCATAACGTGGATCAATTCTGTAAACATCTGATTGTCCGTAGGTATGATACGAATAGCCTTTGTCGTTATCTTCACACATTGGCGTACTCCAAATGGCAGTTGCACCTAATTCTTTGATGTAATCCAAATTATTGATGATGCCTTGAATATCACCACCATGTCTTCCACCAGGTAAACTTCTGTTGGCTTTTTCTTGTAATTCTGATGAAGAATCGTTGTTTGGATTTCCGTTTGCAAATCTATCGGGCATCAATAAATACATGACATCGGAAGCATCAAAACTTTTACGAAGTGCCGAATTGGGTCTTCTTTTTTTGATTTCGTAACTTCTTTTGAATGCTTTTTTACCATTGGTAAACGTAAATTGCAATTCTTGCGCTTTAACATTTTTAGTGTCAATCGTAACAAAAAGGTAATTTGGATTTTCGGTTTTAGTTACATTGGTAATCACTACATCATTTGAAACTTGTACCGAATTTTGAGCGATATTTTTTCCGTAAAACAAAACTTGAACTTCCGATTTATTCATGCCTTCGTACCAAAACGGTGGTTCAACTCGGTCAATTTGAGCGGATAATGAAAGTGTGAAAAGTGTTATTAATGTGCAAACTATTTTTTTCATAATTTAATTAATTATTCACTTAATGAGATTCCTCCTTGCGTCGGAATGACAAAAAGAAGAAATTATTATTTTATCTCAACAATACTAATAGCATAACCACCACCAGCTGCCGTTTTTAACTTCAAATTAGTTTTATTGGTTACTTTTTGTTTTGAAATTTTATAGGCTTGTGGATTGGTTTTGTAATCCGCATCGGCAGCATCTGCATATATAGTGGCTTCGTATTTTTTCCCTTTTTCTAAGAAATCTAAAGTTATGGTTGAAGTTCTTGCATTTAATCCGTTTGAATTACCCACAAACCAATTGTTAGAATTTTTATCTTTTCTTGCAATTGAAAGGTAATATCCTGGCTCTGCTTCTAAATATTTTGTTGTTGCCCATTCCACAGGAACATCTTTAATAAATTGGAAAGCGTCTAAAAATCGATTGTAATTTTCTGGTAAATCAGCCGCCATTTGAAGAGGCGAATACATCACAACATACAATCCCAATTGATTCGCTAACGTGGTATTTACATGCGAATTATTATTTGGATTTAATTTGGCAATATCCATTTCGAAAACACCTGGAGTGTAATCCATTGGTCCACCAATTAATCTTGTAAAAGGTAATAAAGTAGTGTGATTTGCTTTTGAACCACCAAACGCTTGAAACTCCGTTCCACGAGCTGATTCGTTTCCAATTAAATTAGGATAAGTTCTGCAAATTCCTGTTGGACGAACGGCTTCATGTGCATTCACCATAATTTTATAATCCACCGCTTTTTCTATACAATATTGATAATGATTTAAGATGGATTGGCTATAATGGTGTTCTCCTAAAGGCAAAATATTTCCAACATAACCACTTTTTACAGCGTTATATCCATTGTCTTTCATAAATTGATACGCTATATCTAAATGGCGCTCATAATTTCTTGTAGCACCAGACGTTTCATGGTGCATAATCATTTTAATTCCTTTAGATTTTGCATATTCGTGAATTCCTTTGATATCAAAATCTGGATAAGGTGATACGAAATCAAAAACATAGTCTTTTTCTTTTCCAAACCAATCTTCCCAACCTTCATTCCAACCTTCTACCAAAACAGCATCAAAACCATGTAATGCTGCAAAATCAATGTATTCCTTAACGTGTTTTGTGTTGGCAGCGTGGGTTTTATTGGGTTTAACCTTTGAAAAATCGGTGATTCCTAATTGAACTGTTGGCACTTCATCAGTATATGCCCAAGAGCTTTTTCCAGTAATCATTTCCCACCAAACACCTACATATTTTACGGGTTTTATCCAAGAAGTGTCTTCAATTTTACAAGGTTCGTTTAAGTTTAATGTCATTCTAGACGCTAAAATATCTTTTGCATCTGAACTTGCAATTATCGTTCTCCATGGAGACACACAAGGTGCTTGTAAATGACCTTTATTTCCTTTAGCATCAGGTGTTAAATGGGATTGAAAAATAAAATTCTTATCATCTAAATTCAGATGCATGCAGGAATAATTAATTAAAGCCGCTTCGTGAATGTTTATATAAATTCCGTCAGCCGATTTCATCATTAACGATGTTTGTACGCCAGTATCAGAAAATTGTTTTTGTGAAGCGTTTCCGGTTACAGCGCTACTAAATAATTTTCTAATTTCAGATAATTTACTTTCTGTAAAGTCATATTCTTGTGTATCATAATCTCCTGGAATCCAGAATGCGGTGTGATCACCTGTCATAGCAAATTCGGTTCGTTCTTCTTTTAAAACGAAGTAAGTCAGGTTTTTTTGTTCAGGAAATTCGTATCGAAAACCTAAACCATTGTTGAATAATCGAAAACGAATGATGATGTTTCTATCTGTTTCATTTTGTTTTAGCGTTAGTGCCAATTCGTTAAAATGATTTCGAATGGCAGTTTCTTCTCCCCAAACCGGTTTCCATGTTTCATCAAAGGTATTTCGAACTTCGTTTACCAATTTAAAGTCATTCAATAACGCCTTTTTATCTTTTTGAAGTTCTAATCCCAGTTTACTTTTTTTGATGATTTCTTTGTTGTTCATGAAAAGTTGATACGTTGGTGTACCATCTTTTTCTAGAGCAAAAATCATTTTAAAATTTCCGTTGGGCGATTTTAATTCTTGGGCAGTGCTTCCAATTATTGAAAATAATGCCAATACTACTAAAACAAAATTCTTTTTCATATTTTATACTAATTGCGATTCTCCATTAACGATAACAGCTACGTCTTGATTTCCATCAACTGAAACCGTAGTGCCTTGATGCGATACATCAACTTTAACTATTGCATTTCTGAAATTCACTTTAAACGAATAACCGTTCCATTGTGCTGGAATTTTTGGTTCAAAATGCAATTGGTTATTTTTCACTCGCATTCCACCAAATCCTTCTACGATACTCATCCAAGTTCCTGCCATAGAAGTAATGTGTAAACCTTCTTCGACTTCTTTGTTGTAATCGTCTAGGTCTAAACGAGAAGTTCTTAAATAAAAGGTGTAAGCTTGTTCCATTCTTCCCAAAACTGCTGCTTGAATCGAATGCACACATGGCGAAAGCGAACTTTCATGCACCGTGAAAGGTTCATAAAAATCAAAATGTTTTTCTAACTCTTCTTTAGTAAAATGATCTTCAAAGAAATAAAATCCTTGTAATGTATCGGCTTGTTTGATGTAAGGCGAACGCAAAATTCTATCCCAAGACCATTTTTGATTAATCGGTCGTTGCGATTTATCCAAATTGGCTACCGTAATTAATTCTTTATCTAAAAAGCCATCTTGTTGCAAATAAACACCATGTTCTTCTGAATACGGAAAATACATGTTGTCTGCTACTTTTTGCATGGCTGAAATTTCATCTTGAGACAATTTCACTTTATCCATTATTCTAGCATAATCAGAAGGATAATCGGCTGCAACTTTTCGAATTTGTTCTGTTGTATAATCAATACACCATTTTGCAATATAATTGGTATAAAAATTATTGTTTACGTTATTCTCGTATTCGTTTGGACCAGTTACGCCCAAAATCACATATTTATTTTTGTTCGAAGAAAATGTAGCTCTTTGATGCCAAAAACGTGCAATTCCAATTAAAACTTCTAATCCTTTTTCTGGAATGTATGTATAATCGCCGGTGAATCTATAATAATTGAAGATAGCAAATGCGATAGCACCGTTTCTGTGAATTTCTTCAAAGGTAATTTCCCATTCGTTGTGACATTCTTCGCCATTCATCGTTACCATTGGATACAAAGCAGCTCCGTTATTGAAACCTAGTTTTTCTGCATTTTCAATGGCTTTATCTAATTGATTGTATCGATAGGCTAGTAGGTTTCGAGCAACTTGTTGGTCTTTTGTTGCCATGTAAAAAGGAATACAATACGCTTCGGTGTCCCAATAGGTTGAACCACCATATTTTTCGCCCGTAAATCCTTTTGGACCAATGTTTAATCTAGAATCTTTTCCTAAGTAGGTTTGATTCAATTGGAAAATATTAAAACGAATACCTTGTTGTGCTTTAACATCGCCATCAATAGTAATATCGCTCATTTCCCAAATTTTTGCCCAAGCTTCTTTTTGGTTTTCGGTTAATTGAGAAACACCAATTTCCAAAGCTTTTGCAATGCTGTTTTTTGCACCTATAATCGTATTTTCATGATTCATAGAAACAGCATAACCACCAATTTTTTGAAGTGAAGAAGTTTGACCTTTTGTTACTGCCACTTCATAAGAAAACTGAATTTTTTCTTTAGTTTCTTGGACACTAACAGGTGCTACACTCAAATTTGAACCTTCTAACAAAATGCTATTTTGCATGAAAGTAGTGGCTGTAAAATGTGTTTTGAATGTTCTTGCCGTTACAAATGCGTCATTTCCAGAATGTTTCACAGAAATTGGTTCCCAAAATTTTTCTTCCCAGTTAGCATCTTCGTTTTGAACTCCTGCATCAACATAAGGTTTGAATACGATTTTAGCATCTGAATTTAGAGCAGTGATGTCGTAATTGATAACGCCTACTTCGTCTAATTCTAATGATAAAAAGCGACGAACTTTTACTGAAATTTCAGTTCCATTAGCCAAAGTAGCTTCAAAAGAACGGTAATAAATACCTTCTTTCATATTCAATTCTCGACGGAAATTAGATACGGATTGGCATTTGGCTAAATCAAAATTTTCGCCATTGATTTCTATGTCGATTCCAATCCAATTGGGTGCGTTTAATACTTTAGCGAAATATTCAGGATAGCCATTTTTCCACCAGCCCACTTTTGTTTTATCAGGATAATAAATTCCGGCAATATAACTTCCTTGAAAGGTTTCACCCGAATAGTGTTCCTCAAAATTAGCGCGTTGCCCCATAGCGCCGTTTCCGATGCTAAATAAACTTTCAGACGATTTTACTCTTTCTGCATCAAATCCTTCTTCAATAATCGACCAATTGTCGGGTTTTATATAATCTTGGTTCATTTTTGTAATATGTCAATTAGTTAATGTGTCAATTAGTCAATTTTTCAACCAATTAATTGAGCTAAAAAGGTTTCATCGATAAATGTGAAATCCTTAAAATTATATTTTGCTTCGTATAGAACGGATGAATCACCAATTCCAATACTAGTCATTTTTGCACTATTCGCAGCTTGAATTCCGGCAACCGAATCTTCAAAAACGATGGCATTTTGATTAGTTATTTCTAATTTTCGTGCTGCTTGAAGAAACACTTCGGGATCAGGTTTTGCGTTTGAAACGTCATTTCCATCTACGATTGCATCAAAAAAGTGCATGATGTTGGTTTTTTCTAAAATAGGACGCGCATTTTTACTTGCCGATCCTAAAGCAATGGCTTGATTGTTATTTTTAAGATATTCCAATACTTTTACTACACCAGGAAGAATTTCGCGTTCATCCATGTCTACTAAATAGGAGAGGTAATCTTCATTTTTTTGAATTAACCATTTGTTTTTATCTTCTTGAGAAGCAGTAATGTTTCCCAATGCTAAAATAAGTTCTAGCGAACGAACTCGACTTACGCCTTTTAACTCTTCGTTATGTTCGTGGGTAAAATTTATTCCTAGTTCGTTGGCTAATTTTTGCCAAGCTAGAAAATGATATTTAGCGGTATCGACAATTACTCCATCAAGATCAAAAATAAAAGCTTTTTTTGTCATTTTTATTCTGATTTTTCTTGGATGGTTGTAACCGCTAATCCAGCAATAAGTAATGAAATTCCAGCAATAACAATCATAAGAATTGCATTTCCTGAAAATAATCCTTTGTCAGCCGCTTCAATACATTTTTCATTAGCCTCATTATAGAATATTGCTCCTTTTTGAACCCCTAATATAATTCCACCAAAAGCTCCTGCAACAATTTGAGGAATGGTAATTGTACCATTGAATAATCCCATGTAAACTCCCATTTTGTTTGCAGGTAATGAACTAGCAAGCATTGCATATGGAATGGCAAGAATGGCTGCCCAAGCTACGCCAACGCCAATCATTGAGAAAAATAGAATGTACTTGTCGTGAAAGAAATACATGGAAATTAGTCCAACTCCACCAAAAATTAAGGAGTAACTATAGGTTTTTTTACGTCCAATAATTTTAGCTATCGAAGGAATACTAAGTGCAAATAGAGCTGCAATAGCACTGTAAAATGCAAATAAAACGCCTGTCCAATCTCCAGCTTCGTTAAATGCTAAAGAATGTGGATCTGCAGCTTCATTTCCCCATACTTGATTTGCAATTCCTCTTGTAGTGTATACCCACATTAAAAATAAGGCAAACCATGAGAAAAATTGAACTAATCCTAATTGCCAGAAAATTTTTGGTGCTTTTTTTAGTAATTCGATAATGTTGGTTTTTTCTTTTACTTCAGGAGCGTTGAGATCAATATTATTAAATTCGGCATGTTCTTTTGGTGCATATTCTTTTGTTTTAAATACAGTCCAAAGTACACTTAGTAATA
Source organism: Flavobacterium sp. (assembly GCA_017983975.1). Classification (GTDB taxonomy): domain Bacteria; phylum Bacteroidota; class Bacteroidia; order Flavobacteriales; family Flavobacteriaceae; genus Flavobacterium. The sequence goes on along the minus strand of JAGOAL010000031.1, from coordinate 2,311 downwards.
ATATGGCACCCCCAATGTAAAATGACCAGATTACCGAATCGGCAACTTTTTCACCGGCAGCAGGAACGTTAGCAACATTTAATTTTGCCAAAATCCAAGGAAGTAATGATCCAAAGACGGCACCAAAATTAATCAGAGCACTTTGTAATGAATAGCCCAAATTTTTCTGCTCATCATTAACCATGTCTCCCACCAAAGATCTGAAGGGTTGCATTGTTATATTGAAAGAAGTATCCATTATCAATAAAATGAGCCCTCCAAAAACCAATGCAGGTAAAAGATTTGCAAAATTTCCTGAATTAGGCATGAAAAACATAGCTAAAGCAGAAATTATAGATCCAAGAAGAATAAATGGAATTCGTCTTCCAAGACGTGTCCAAGTTTTGTCACTTGAAAGTCCAATAATAGGTTGCACGACTAAACCTGCCAAAGGAGCAGCTAGCCAAAAATAATTGATTTTGTCAACATTAGCACCTAATGCTTCGAGAATTCTGCTGGTGTTTCCATTTTGTAGCGAATAGCCAATTTGCACACCAAGAAATCCAAAGCTAAGATTCCAGATTTGCCAAAAACTTAAATTCGGTTTTTTCATTATCGTAAATTAAATTAACATACGATAAGCACTATGCTTATCAAAACTTATTGTTGTTAGAAGTAAAGTTATAAGCTTTGATGTTGTAAATTTAAAAATAATTTTTTGAATAAAATAATTTTTTTTTCGGGTTTACTATTAATTTTTTTACTCAAAAACAAATCTAATTAATTAATAATCAATAGATTGTTTTAAACTATTTCGTTGTAGTAGATTCTCTAATAATTAAATTAGTTTCTATAATTTCAGTAGTATATTGTTCGTTTTCCTCATCTTCTAATTCTAGTCGATCAATTAACATTTGAGCTGACTTTCTTCCCATTTTAATACCATTTTGACTCACAGTTGTGATACTTGGCGTTGAAAATTGAGAAATGATACCATCAGTAAAACCTATAACTGAGATGTCATTAGGAACTTTTAAATTGTGTTGCGCTGCAATTTTAATCGCAGTAACGGCAAATAGTTCATTTACAGCAAATATGGCATCACAATTTTGTGATTTGATGAGGTTTTCGATTTTAGTTGCACAATTTTCAATATCTTCAATTTTGATGATGAGTTCCTCGTCAATTACAATATGATTTGAATTTAAAGCCTCCTTATAACCGTCCGTTCTTAATTTACCAACACTTACATAATCAACAGTAGTTATTAAAGCAATGTTTTTAAAGCCTTGTTCAATTAAAAATTGAACGGCATCAAATGCCGCTTGTTTGTCATCAATAATTACTTTGTCACAAAAAATATCATTTGTTACTCGATCAAACAGAACGACAGGCATTCCTTGATTAATAACCTCTTGAATATGGTGAAAGTCTTTCTTTTGTTGGGTTTCTTTGGATAAGGACATGATAAAACCATCTGTACTTCCGTTGGCAAGCATTTCTAAGTTGATTACTTCTTTATCAAATGATTCGTCTGATAAACAAACAATTACATTATATCCATTTTCGTTTGCCACTTGCTCTATGCCGCTAATTACGGTAGCAAAAAAATGATGAACAATTTCCGGAATAATTATACCTATGGTTTTCGTTTTTTTATTTTTTAAACTTAAGGCAATATTATTTGGTTTGTAATTGTAAAGTTTAGCAAATGCTTGTACTTTTAAACGAGTGTCTTCGCTAATTTCATGGCTATCACGAAGTGATTTTGAAACTGTTGAAATAGATACATCTAATTCTCTTGCAATTTGTTTAAGCGTGACTTTTTTTCTCATTGGGAAAAAGCTAATTATTAATATGCTTTAAAAGTACCTTTTTTTTTCAAAACAACACATTTTTTACCTAAAAATTAAGCGATAAATATAAAGTTTTCAACACGAAAACGTTTTCGCAAGCCCTATTTTGAAATTCAATTTTTTTTATTTCAATTTTTACATAAATTTAACATTAGAAGTTAAGTTATAAGCAATTAAAAAACAATTTTAACCTAAACAATTTGTATGAAAACACTGCAAAAAAAGTTACTACTTTTCTTACTTATCTTTCCGATAGGTATGTTTGCACAAAACGCACTTAAAGGTGTTGTTTTAGACAGTAAAACGCAACAGCCTTTACCAAGCGTATCTGTCGTAATAGAAGGTACTAACAACATGACTGCTACTCATTTTGACGGAAATTTTTCGTTATCAAATCTTAAAAAAGGGCAAAAAATTAAATTCTCTTTTATTGGATTTACAAGTCAAACATTATTTTATGAAAATCAATCTTCTGT
>JAGOAL010000058.1 GCA_017983975.1 Flavobacterium sp. | reverse complement strand
CAATTATATAGATAAGCTACTTTCGTTTGAAAGTAGCTTTTTTATTTTTACATTTGTCACTATAATTATTTGAAGCCAATCAAAGCGCCTTTTTTAAACCATGTTCCCGCTTTTCGCACTACAAGGTAGTTTGCTTCAATCGGGGCTATGAACAATCAAAAGGATGCAAATTTCGTTTTCAATCAACTAATGCAATAAATCAAAAAATCATTTCAAATGAGTTTTTTTAAAAAAATATTTTCTTCATCAAAAGCTGAGCCTGTTTTAAACGAACAAGAAAAGCAAACATTAGATAAAGGATTAGAAAAAACAAAAACGTCTTTTTTTTCTAAGCTTACAAAAGCAGTTGCCGGAAAATCAAAAGTAGACGATGAGGTTTTAGACAACTTGGAAGAAATATTAGTTTCTTCTGATGTAGGTGTAAATACTACCTTAAAAATTATTGAACGCATTGAAGAACGTGTTTCACGAGATAAATATTTAGGCACTGACGAATTAAACACTATTCTTCGAGATGAAATAGCTAGTTTATTATCGGAAACAAACTCTGGAGAAGCTACAGAATTTTCTATTCCAGTAGATAAAAAACCATACGTAATTATGGTAGTAGGAGTAAACGGAGTAGGTAAAACCACAACGATAGGAAAATTAGCTTATCAGTTTAAAAAAGCAGGTTATAATGTGGTCTTAGGCGCTGCAGATACGTTTAGAGCTGCTGCCATAGATCAATTGCAAATTTGGGCAGATAGAGTAGGTGTACCAATCGTGAAACAACAAATGGGAAGTGATCCAGCATCGGTTGCTTTTGATACCTTACAAAGCGCTGTAGCACAAAACGCCGACGTTGTAATTATTGATACTGCTGGTCGTTTACATAATAAAGTAGGCTTAATGAACGAACTTTCAAAAGTGAAAAAAGTAATGCAAAAAGTAGTGGTAGACACACCAAATGATGTACTTTTAGTTTTAGATGGTTCCACTGGTCAAAATGCTTTTGAACAAGCCAAACAATTTACTGCTGCTACAGAAGTTACTTGTTTAGCCGTTACAAAATTAGATGGAACCGCAAAAGGAGGAGTTGTAATTGGTATTTCAGATCAATTTCAAATACCCGTAAAATATATAGGTGTTGGTGAAGGAATAGAAGACCTTCAAGTGTTCAATAAGTATGAATTTGTAGATTCATTTTTTAAATAATAACAAATGGAATTTTTAAAATATAAAATGGTTAAGTTGCTTATAGTAGCTTTAGTACTTGCTCTTATTGCAATCCCTTTTGATGAAATGGGTTTTTTCTTTATGACATTACGATTAATTTCTTTTGCTATTATTATGTATGTTATTATTAAACTTATAAGTGCTAAGAAAAAAGTACAAAAATAATTAGTTGATCAAAGCACTAATTTTTTGCCATAATACTTCATCAAAATCTGATAGCGCCATATTTACATCATCAGCGGCATTTCCCATTCTGATAATGACTAATTTTCTACTGGGAACAACATATATTTTTTGATCGTTTTTGCCAAGGGCACAATATAAATCATCGGGTGCAGTAGGAATTATTTTTCCATTAAATTGAAATTGAGTTTGAGGTAATCTATAACTAGATTTTCCATTTAGCCACCACAAATAACCATAAGCAACATTTATATTTTGCGAAGTAGTTGTAGCAAGTTGCATATAATTTTGAGGTACAATTTGATTGTTTTCCCATTTCCCATTGTTTAGCGCTAAAAGGCCAAATCTAGCCATACTTCTGGTATCACTTCGATAAATACTTAAACCGTCTAATGGAAACCAAAATCCACTCATGCCAATTTTGTTTCTCAACTTTGTATTGAAGTAATTATCCCAACTTTGCCCTGTTGAAGCTGCAACAACGTCTTGTAATTTTACATATACATTATGATAGGCCCATCGTGTGCCAGCATCGGCAACATATTGAAGATTTGCAGGAGAAACATCATCGCCTAATGCGTCGTTAAGCCCAGATGTCATGGTTAACAGATGTTTATTGGTAATTAGATTCTCTTTTGCAATTGGAGCACTTGTCCAGCCTGTTCCTAGATAATCTGATACTTTATTGTTGCTATTTAAAAAACCTTCTTGTTCTGCAATTCCGGTAACCGTAGCAGTTAATGTTTTTCCTGCACTTGCCCAATACCAAGGCTCATTTGCTGTATGTCCATTGAAATAATTTTCCATCACAATTTTTCCATTGTGCAGTATTATAAAACTTTTGGTGTTTTTTAACGCTAAATAATCTAACAAAGGCTGCACTTGCGATTGATTCCAACCTAGACTTTCGATGGTTTTTGTTTCCCAAATAGCTGAACCAATGGGTGGAAAATACATGGATTCTTCGGGTGTATCGCAACCGCAGTCATTTTGGTCACAACCAAATACAAAAAACACAATGAATAACAGAGAAATATAGTTTTTCATAATAATACTTTCATTACTTACTCAAATTGGACAATAAAATTAAGGAATAGTTTAATTCAATTCAGAAATAATTGTAATTTTAGGGCATACAAAGGAATAAAAAATGAAAAAAATAGTTGGGCTTTTAATTGTAGTATTATTTATATCTTGTAAACAAACGATTACAGATGCCGATTTACAACATTTAAATGGCTATTGGGAAATTGAAAAAGTAATTTTACCCGATGGTGATAAAAAGGAGTATAAGGTTAACGAGACTATTGATTTTTTTAAAATAACCAAATCAAATGGTTTTAGAACTAAAGTGATGCCTCAAATCGACGGAACCTATTTAACAAATAATATAAATGAATCGGTAAATGTTGTGATAAAAGATGGCGCGGCTTCTATTCATTATAAAACAACCTATGCTAGTTGGCACGAAGACATCATTACGTTGACAAAAGATCAATTTGTAGTAAGAAATCAGCAAGATTTAGAATACCATTATAAAAGACCTATTAAATTTTCTGAAAAATAATTATGGCTAAACGATTCAATGAAGAAAGTCCTATAGGAGATGTGTTGAAACAATTTATTACTCAGAATAAATTAGAATCAGGTATGGATGTTGTAAACGTGCGTGATGCCTGGAAAAATTTAATGGGAAATGGAGTCAATAATTATACTACCGAAATTCAATTGAAAGGTAAAACTCTCTACGTGGCGTTATCATCTGCTGTATTGCGAGAAGAATTGAGTTACGGAAAAGATAAAATCATTAAAATGATCAATGAAGAACTTCGGAAAGAATTGGTAACGCATTTGGTGTTAAGATAAAAATCCCGCTTCAGTTAGAAACGGGATTTTATATTTTTGTAAGCTGTAACTAATTAAAACTGCTCTCTTCCAGCAAAATGGAAAGCACCTTCAATAGCTGCATTTTCATCAGAATCAGATCCGTGAACAGCATTTTCTCCAATTGAAGTTGCATATTTTTTACGGATAGTTCCTTCAGCGGCATCAGCAGGATTTGTAGCACCAATTAAAGTTCTGAAGTCTTCCACTGCATTATCTTTTTCTAAAATTGCAGCCACAATTGGACCTCTTGTCATGAACTCAACTAATTCACCAAAAAATGGTCTTTCGCTATGTACAGCATAAAATTTTTGAGCATCTGCAACTGTTAATTGCGTTAATTTCATTGCAACAATTCTGAAACCACCTTCAGCAATCATATTTAAAATTCCACCAATGTGTCCGTTTTCAACAGCATCTGGCTTAATCATTGTAAAAGTTCTATTACTTGCCATTTTAATTAAATTTAAATTGGGTGCAAAAGTAGCTATATTTCTTTAAAAAAGGAAAGATTCTTGACTAATTTTTTAATGTAAAAGAAGGTTAGTTTTATCTTTAAAACTTAATAATACTAAACTTTTGTTCAAGAGGTTTTAATTCTGTTAAAAGTTGCGCTATTAATTGGGGGCCAAATTCACTATAAAAAGCAGCAAAATTATCTGTACGCTCTTGTAAATTTCCCTTTGGGAAAAGTGCATTTTGTAAAACATAAAGCTGATTTAATTTTTCTGATAAAACGCGCTTTTCTGCTTTTAATAAACGTTTTTCTAACTTTTCTAACCCGTTTATTTGTTTGATTTCTTGTGCTTTTACTGCGCCAATAAATGATTTGTCAGTGTTTAACGCAATTTTATGTAAGGCTTTAAATTGTTGTTTTAAAACCTCTTTTTGTTCAGAAAAATCGATTGTAAAGTTGGAAAACTCTTTCGCTTTTTTATTGGAAAGTAATTCTTGTGACATAAAAATTTCATTCCAACTTAACCCTAATTTATCTAATTTCATTACTTGTTTTTCGGTAGCTAAAAGGACTGAATTTCGCACTAATAACATTGGAAAAGTAACCTTATTTGCTTCAAAATTTGATTGTAATTCTAACCAATAGGCAATTTCACCACCGCCACCAATGTAACAAAGATTAGGCAAAATTACTTCTTGATATAACGGTCGTAAAATTACATTTGGACTAAAATTTTCTGGATTTTTTTCTAATTCGGTTATAATTTCACTTTCAGAAAAAACTAATGAAGTGTTGTTTATTTTGTAATTTCCATTTTCAAAAATAATGCGCTCTCGCAATTGATCTTGAAGATAGAACAAATTGATTTCTCTCGGATTAACTTGAACGGTATAATCAGATAGTTTTGGAAGTGTTTCTGTTACTTTTTGATAAGAAATTTGTTCGACTAATTCTCTTTTTACATAAGGAACAAAAAGCTTTTTTAATTCATTTGAATCACCATCAATAATTACTAAACCTTCATTTTTAAATAACTCATTGGCTAAAAATCGGGTGGCATCGGCTAAATTTTGATGTTCTAAATAGGACTTTTTAAATAAATCTAATAAGTAATTTGCGTTATTTCCGGTTCCAATTTCTTTAGAAAAAGAGTCATAAACTTCATCCAATCCTTTAGTATCAAAACGACCCACTGCTCCTTTACTTTCTTTATTCCAACTGATTTTTTTTCCTTTGAAATTGAAATAATTAATCTCTTCAAAATCATGATCTTCGGTTGCCATCCAATAAATTGGGACAAAATTTTGAGCAGGAAATTTTAATTTTAATTTTTTACACAAATTAATGGTTGATATAATTTTGTAAAGAAAATAGAGTGGCCCAGAAAATAAATTAAGTTGATGTCCTGTGGTAATCGTAAATGTATTTGATTGTTTTAAAAGCTGAATATTTTGTGAAGTATATTCTGAAATTTTAAAATTTTCATATTGTTTTTCTAATGCCGAAATTAAAATTTGCCGATTTTCAAACGGAAAATTGTTGCTTTTTTCGTCGATTTGGCCTTGAAAATGGTCAATTTTTGGAAAATGATTATACAGCGATTGCAATTCAGATTTTTCGTCTAAATAATCTGTGATAAGTTTAGAAAAATATCCCGAATTTTGATAGGTAACACAATCGTTTGGCATTCTAAATAATATTTTGTGCTAAAATACTAAATTTCTCATTTAATAATCATTTTTAGTATAGATTATAGTTTTTAATAAAAAGCCTTATTTTTACAAAAAAAATATTCTTTGAAAGACATTCTCATCATCACTCCGCCTTTTACCCAACTGAATACACCGTATCC
>JAGOAL010000030.1 GCA_017983975.1 Flavobacterium sp. | reverse complement strand
GGCTAAAGTATCAACATTGTCTGCATAATCCCAAAGTTTTGGTTGTTGCGTTTGTCCAAAAACAATTGAATTTTCAATAAGATCTTTTGAAACGATGCATTGAATTTGATCTGCATCATTAATTAATCGTGATTTAACTTCTTCTAAACTATCGTAAAACTCATAAAAAACGGAAGAAATAGGCGAGGAGTAACTCGTATCTTCTTTGATAGTTAAAAACTCATTATCTAATAGTTGGAAGTTACTCATTAAGAAAACCGCTTTATTGTAATCATAATTATTTGCATATTTTTCATATTGAATTATTTCGCTATATTCAAACATGGCTTTAAAAAATGCTTCAAAATTGTAATCTTTTGGAACAAAAAGTTTAGAAACATTACGACATCCTAAACCAAAATATCTAAAAATATCTTCACCCAAACCAACTAATTCTTCGTGAGTTTCTGTTCCATTTAAAACAGCAACCGAATTTCTGTTTTTACGAATGATACTAGGCTTGTCTTTAAAGTAATATTCAAAATAACGTGCTGTGTTGTTGCTTCCAGTGGCTATTACCGCATCAAAACCTTCTAATTTTCCTTCAACAAATGTTATTTTTGAGTTAAGTTCAGGTTGAATAGTAATCAAATATTTCGCTAAAAATTTCAATAAATGTTGGTCACTTGAGGAAGTTTTTACAAGCACATCATGACCCGAAATCAATACCGAAAGAAAATCATGAAAACCAACTAACGGGATATTTCCTGCCAAAATTAAACCAATTTTTTTAGGTACTATTTTTGAAAAATCATAGGTAGAAAGCCACTGGTTTAGGTTGGTTTCAGTTAACGCATTTCCCCAAGATTGAATACTGAAATAGACTTGCTCTGGAGTAAACCAACCATTGTGCGATTGCGATAATTCAATTAACGAAATGAAATCATCATAAAATAAATCGTTTTGGAGCACCGAAGTTTCTTTAGTGTTTTTTTCTAAAGAAAATTGGCGTAAAAAGTTCCCTAATTCAACAAAACTCGATTTTATTTCACTTTGTAACATCTGTAACTTGTATATATGTGGTTTACATTGTAATTTTGCACAAAAATAATCATTTAGTTAGACTAATAAGTAGATTTTTATAAAACTTCTAACTTCTAATTTTGAAGATATGGCAATAATAATAACTGACGAATGCATTAACTGTGGAGCTTGTGAACCAGAGTGTCCTAATACGGCAATTTATGAAGGTGCTGACGACTGGCGATATAAAGACGGAACTAAATTAAGTGGAAAAGTCATTTTACCCGATGGTACTGAAGTTGATTCAGATGCGGCTCAAACACCTATTTCAGATGATATTTATTACATTGTTCCTGGAAAATGTACCGAATGTAAAGGTTTTCATGAAGAGCCACAATGCGCTGCCGTTTGTCCTGTTGATTGTTGTGTTCCAGATGATAATCATGTAGAAAGCGAAGAAACATTGTTAAACAGACAAGCTTTTTTACATAATGAGTAAAATTTAAGTTAAAAATACTCAGACTTAAATAATTAAAATAGAAAAATAACTTAAAATACACTTTGAGCCTTCGTGCCTTGGTGGCAATCTAAAATATGAAAGCAGGAATTGTAGGATTACCAAATGTTGGAAAATCAACTTTATTTAATTGTTTGTCAAACGCAAAAGCGCAAAGTGCTAACTTTCCGTTTTGTACTATCGAACCCAATATTGGTGTGGTAAACGTTCCCGATCCTCGTATTGCTCGTTTAGAGGAATTGGTAAAACCAGAACGTGTTCAAATGGCAACCGTAGATATTGTAGATATTGCAGGTTTGGTAAAAGGAGCCAGTAAAGGTGAAGGATTAGGAAATCAATTCTTAGGAAATATTAGAGAATGTAATGCAATTATTCACGTTTTGCGTTGTTTTGATAATGATAATATTGTTCACGTGGATGGTAATGTAAATCCAATTCGTGATAAAGAAACCATCGACATCGAGTTGCAATTAAAAGATTTGGAAACCGTTGAAAAACGTTTAGAGAAAACCAATCGCGCTGCGAAAACTGGAAATAAAGAAGCACAAGCTGAAAAAGCATTGTTAGACAGAATTCGTCAGACTTTGATGGAAGCAAAATCGGCTCGTACGGTTGTTCCTCAAAATCAAGATGAGGTGGATATGATGGAAGAATTCCAATTAATCACAACCAAACCTGTTTTATATGTTTGTAATGTTGACGAAGCTTCGGCAGTAAACGGAAACAAATATGTAGATCAAGTTCGCGAATTGGTTAAAGACGAACAAGCAGAAGTAATCATTCTTTCCGTAGGAGCAGAAGCTGATATTACCGAATTAGAAAGCTACGAAGAGCGTCAAATATTTTTAGAAGACATGGGATTAACCGAGCCAGGTTCGGCAGTGTTGATTCGTGCAGCTTACAAATTATTAAAATTACAAACGTATTTCACGGCTGGAGTGAAAGAAGTTCGTGCTTGGACAATCAATATAGGTGATACCGCACCAAAAGCAGCCGGAGTAATCCATACCGATTTTGAAAAAGGATTCATTCGCGCAGAAGTTATTGCATTCGAAGATTTCTCTAATTTCGGTTCAGAGGCTAAAGTAAAAGAAGCAGGAAAATTAAGAGTAGAAGGTAAGGAATACATTGTTAAAGATGGTGATGTAATGCATTTCCGATTTAACGTGTAATTTTTGAGAGAAAAGAATATAGAAAATAGAAAAAACCGTTGAAGAATTTCAGCGGTTTTTTTGTGGCACAAGTTTTGTAATTGCAAAATAAAACAAACTATCATGAAAAACCTTCTAATATTATTAGCATCAATGCATTTATTTGCTTCTTGTAAAGAGCATGCAGTTCCAGTTGGAAATATGTATTATTTTTCTGATCCACAGCCTATGAATGATTCTGAATTAAATTCAATGCCTAATAAGTTTATCGGTTTGTATGTGAATGAAGATTCTATCTATTTGAAGATTTCAAAACGAATGATTACTGAAGAAAGTTTTTTTAAATTTCGAGTTCATAAAAATAGTTTAGATTCCATCGCTGATAAAATTGTGAGGGTTAATGGTAATTATAGATTTAAAAATGAAACTACTTTTTTAAACGATAAAATAATTGGCGATTCTATTGAATTTTCACAAAAGAAAATAGATACTTTTTTTATTTTTTCTGATGAACAAAAAGCGAAGCGAATTAATGGAAAGCTAGTTATAAGTGAAAAAGATTCTCTTTATTGGCAAACTAAATTCTTTTTTTTAGATAAAAACGAATTGACAATCAAATATTTATATTCAAATAACGATTTAAGAAAAATGGATTCTATTACTAAAATAAAATCCAAACAATTGGATTCCACTTCTTATTTGATTTCTCCATCTAGGGCAGAATTTAAACGTTTTTTCCAAGTTAAAGGATTTGGCTATGATGCTAAATACAAAAAAGTTCAATAATACAAAATTGAACTTTTAATAAATTTAGATAGTCGAATTTTCAGACATATTGAGTGGTTAAAAAGTCTTTTTTCTTTCCTCTTTTTTCTATCTTCTTAACCGCAATTTGTCAATAACTTCTCAGTTTCTAGCTTACAATCTTTGGAGATATGTATTATATTAGCACAAAATCCAAATTCTGTTTATGTTAGAACAAAATCAATATACCGAAGACAATATACGTTCCCTGGATTGGAAAGAACACATTCGTATGCGTCCCGGTATGTATATCGGAAAACTAGGTGATGGTTCATCGCCCGATGATGGTATTTATATTTTATTAAAAGAAGTATTGGATAACTGTATCGATGAATTTGTCATGGGTGCCGGAAAAACCATCGAAGTTACCATTAAAGATAAACTCGTAACGGTGCGCGATTATGGTCGAGGTATTCCGTTAGGAAAAGTCGTTGATGTCGTTTCTAAAATGAATACGGGTGGAAAGTACGATTCCAAAGCCTTCAAAAAATCGGTTGGTTTAAATGGTGTCGGAACCAAAGCGGTTAACGCACTTTCCAATTATTTTCGAGTGGAATCGGTACGTGATAACCAACAAAAAGCAGCGGAATTCTCTGCCGGAAATCTAACTTTAGAAGAAGATGTTCAAGAATCTACTAAGCGTAAAGGAACGAAAGTTTCGTTTGTTGCTGATGAAGCGATTTTTAAGAACTACAAATACCGAAACGAGTACATCATTAAGATGCTCAAAAATTACTGTTATCTAAATACAGGATTGACCATTTATTACAATGGCGAAAAGTATTTTTCAGATAATGGTTTAAAAGATTTATTAGAAGAAGCCATTCACGAAGACGATATGGTATATCCAACGATTCATTTGTTGGGCGACGATATCGAAGTGGCAATTACACATAGCAAATCACAATATTCAGAAGAATATCATTCATTTGTCAATGGACAAAATACCACGCAAGGAGGAACGCATTTAGGTGCTTTTCGTGAAGCAATTGTAAAAACCATTAAAGAGTTTTACAACAAACCTTTTGAAGCGTCGGATATTCGTAAATCAATTGTTTCAGCAGTTTCTGTTAAAGTAGAAGAGCCTGTTTTCGAATCGCAAACCAAAACCAAATTAGGTTCTACCGATATTGGTCCGGATGGTCCTTCGGTGCGTTCGTTTGTAAATGATTTCATCAAAACGAAGTTAGACAATTTTTTACATAAAAACCCAGAAGTTGCTGATGCGTTATTACGTAAGATTTTACAAGCTGAGCGCGAACGTAAGGAATTGTCAGGCATTAGAAAATTAGCTAAAGACCGTGCTAAAAAAGCCAGTCTGCATAATAAAAAATTACGCGATTGTCGTGTGCATTTAACCGATGCTAAAAATCCAAGAAGTTTAGAAAGTACACTTTTTATTACTGAGGGAGATTCGGCTTCGGGTTCGATTACAAAAAGTCGTGATGTGAATACGCAAGCGGTTTTTAGTTTACGTGGTAAGCCATTGAACTCGTATGGAATGACTAAGAAAATTGTGTACGAAAACGAAGAATTCAATTTATTACAAGCGGCATTAAACATTGAGGAAGACATGGGCGATTTGCGTTACAATAATATCGTAATTGCAACCGATGCCGACGTCGATGGAATGCATATTCGCTTGTTATTAATCACGTTTTTCTTGCAGTTTTTCCCTGAGTTGATTAAAGACGGTCATTTGTATATTTTACAAACGCCTTTGTTCCGTGTGCGAAATAAAAAAGAAACGATTTATTGTTATTCGGATCAAGAACGAGTTGATGCCATTGAAAAGCTAAAGCCAAAACCAGAAATCACCCGATTCAAAGGATTAGGAGAAATTTCGCCAGATGAGTTCAAACATTTCATCGGGCAAGACATTCGATTAGATCCTGTTATGTTAGATAAAGCCACTTCAATTGAAACCTTGTTAGAGTTCTACATGGGTAAAAATACCCCAGACCGACAAGAGTTTATCATTAACAATTTGAAAGTGGAGTTGGATGTAGTGGAGAAGGTGTAGCACAAAGTTTCACAATGTATGGCACAAAGTCTCACCAAGATTTATTAAACATTGCGAAACATAGTGACTAACTTAATGTAACATTGTGATACAAAAAATATGACAGAAGAAAATGAAATTAGCCGAATCATTTTGGATTGTGCTTACAAAGTTCATACAAAGTTAGGTTCAGGATTGTTGGAAAAAGTGTATAGAGAATGTTTAGCCTATGAATTAACGAAGTGCGGATTAGAAGTTAAACAAGAGAAAGCATTTCCAGTTGTTTATGAAGATATTAAAATGGATTGTGGCTACAGAGTTGATATAATTGTAAATAATAAAGTTATTGTTGAATTGAAAGTAGTTGAAGAGTTTACATTAGAGCATACAGCGCAATGTTTAACTTATATGAGGCTTTCGGAATGTAGATTAGGTTTACTTTTAAATTTTTATAAAAAATCATTAAAAGACGGAATTAAAAGATTAATATTATAACATTGTGAAACTTAGTGCAAAACTTTGAGTAACATAGTGCTACAAAGATATGAAAGACGAAGAAGAAGATAACATCATTCCAAACGAAGACGAAAATTTCGATAATCAAGATAGTCCCAATAACGAAGAAGGTTTTGACGATATTCGTGTTTCTACAGGACATCATTTTTACGAAAACAACGAAAATCCAGAAGACACCATTACCAAAGTTACAGGAATGTACAAAGATTGGTTTTTGGACTATGCTTCGTATGTAATTCTAGAACGTGCAGTTCCTGCGATTGAAGACGGTTTTAAACCGGTGCAACGTCGTATTATGCATTCTATGAAAGAGTTAGATGATGGTCGTTACAATAAAGTAGCGAATATCGTTGGGCACACTATGCAGTATCATCCACATGGAGATGCGAGTATTGGTGATGCTATGGTGCAAATTGGTCAAAAAGACCTAATCATCGACATGCAAGGAAACTGGGGAAATATCTTAACAGGAGATAGTGCCGCAGCTTCCCGTTACATTGAAGCCCGAATTTCAAAATTTGGTCACGATGTGTTGTATTCGCCAAAAATCACCGAATGGGGAATGTCCTACGATGGTCGTCGTGCCGAACCAATTAATCTTCCAGTAAAGTTTCCTTTGCTTTTAGCGCAAGGTGCCGAAGGTATTGCCGTAGGTTTATCGACCAAAGTGTTACCACACAACTTTAATGAATTAATAGATTCGTCTATCAAAATATTAAAAGGGAAACCTTTTACCTTATTTCCCGATTTTCCAACGGCTGGTATTGCTGATGTTTCTAATTATAATGATGGATTACGCGGTGGTCGTGTGCGTGTGCGTGCAAAAATTGGTCAATTAGACAAACAAACTTTGGTGATTACCCAAATTCCGTTTTCAACCAATACATCAACCTTGATTGATAGTATTTTGAAAGCCAACGAAAAAGGGAAAATCAAAATCAAGAAAATTGAAGATAACACGGCAGCTGAGGTTGAAATTTTAATTCATCTTCCGCCGGGCGTTTCTCCTGATAAAACCATTGATGCGTTGTATGCGTTTACCGCTTGCGAAACTTCGGTAGCGCCTTTAGGTTGTGTAATTGAAAATCATAAGCCTTTGTTTATCGGTGTTTCTGATATGTTGAAAATTTCGACCAATAGAACGGTTGATTTGCTTAAACGCGAATTGGAAATTCAGCTGGACGAATTAGAAAATAAATGGCATTTCTCTACGTTAGAAAAGATTTTCATTCGAGAAGAAATGTACATCGACTTCAAATTGTATTCCGACAGAGAATCGTTGTACAAATATATGTATGACCGATTTGAGCCATTTTTAAAATCGTTTGTTCGGGAGATTAATGACGATGATTTGCAAAAATTGACCCAAATTCCAATGATTCGTATTACACGTTTCGATTCGGATAAAGCAGATGAAGCCATATCTAAATTGGAAGCCGAAATGGAACAAGTAAAACACCATTTGGACCATATTATTGAGTATACAATTGATTTCTTCCAACGATTAAAAGATAAATACGGAAAAGGCCGCGAACGCCAAACCGAATTAAGAAGTTTTGATAACATTGAGGCTACGAAAGTAGTTTTGAGAAATACAAAACTATACGTGAATAAAGAAGAAGGGTTCTTTGGAACAGGCTTAAAGAAAGATGAATACGTTGCTGATTGTTCGGATATTGATGATGTAATTGTATTCCTTCGCGATGGAAAAATGATGGTAGCGAAAGTAGATGATAAAAAATTCGTTGGAAAAGATATTATTCACATAGCTGTTTTTGATAAAAACGACAAACGAACGATTTACAACATGATGTACCGTGATGGTAAAAATGGTTCAACTTTCATCAAGCGTTTCAATGTTTCAGGTGTAACTCGTGATAAATTTTACGATTTAACACAAGAAAATCCAGGCTCAATGGTTTCGTATTTTTCAGCCAATCCAAATGGTGAAGCCGAAGTAGTAACGATTTTATTACGTCAAGTAGGAAGCGTGAAAAAACTAAAATGGGATGTTGATTTCTCTGATATTGCTATCAAAGGAAGAGCTTCTCGTGGAAATACGGTAACTAAGTATCCAATCAAAAAAATCGAGCTAAAAGAGAAAGGAATTTCAACATTGCGACCACGAAAAGTTTGGTTTGACGACACAGTACAACGATTAAATGTCGATGGAAGAGGGGAATTGTTAGGTGAATTCCGTCCAAATGATCGTTTGTTGATTGTGAATCAATCCGGAAAATTAAAAACGATTATTCCAGAATTAACAACGCATTTCGAAGAAGACATGATTGTGTTGGAAAAATGGAATCCAAATAAACCGGTTTCGTGTATTTATTACTGTGGAGAAAAGGATAGATATTTTGTGAAACGTTTCTTAGTTGAAAACGAAAACAAAGAAGAAATCTTCATTACCGAGCATGAGAAATCACAATTAGAAATTGTTTCAACTGATTGGCGTCCGGTTGCTGAGGTAATTTTTGCTAAAGTAAAAGGAGTTCAAAAGGAAAATCAAACAATTGACTTAGAGCAATTTATAGCTGTTAAAGGAATTAAAGCTTTAGGTAATCAATTGACCGCAGATAAGTTGAAACAAATCAATTTATTAGAATCATTACCGTATGAAGAACCGGAAGAAATTACTCCTGAAGAAACAGAAGTTTCAGAAGAAAATAACCTTTCAGACGATATTCAAACCGAATTAGATGAAGACGGACAAATCACTTTGTCTTTAGAATAAAATATTGGCCTGCAAGGTTTCTATATATCTCGCAGGTCTTTTTGATTTATACTTATGCATAGACTTACAATATTCATATTGTTTTTATTTTTTAATTTTTCTTTTGGTCAAAATAAAAGAGACTCTATTCTTGATTACTATAATGAAATAGTTAGAAAGCAATTATACTTAAGAGATTTTAAAGATATAAAGTTTGATAAATTTTATAGAATTTGGATTTCAGATTATCAAGTTGTTGAGTTAATCAAGTATAATGATTCTATTTATGAAGGAAATTTAATTAATTCTGTTACTAGAATTTCCAAGAAAGAAAAGGAGGAAAAAGTTATTCAAGTTATTAAGATTCCTGAGAAAATGGTAAATAAACTAATCTTAGAACTGAATAGTAAAAATATTGAAGTTTTAAGAGATAGTTATGAGTTTGAAAATTATCCTAAAGGCTTTGATGGGAAATCTTATACTTTTGAAATAGGTATAAATGATAAGAAAGTGATTTATTCGTATTGGGAACCTGAAAGTTTTAAAGATTTAAACATAGATGATTTAAAGAGTGTTCAACAAATATTAAAATCAATAAATAATGAATTTAATCTTTGGAATTATTTTATAAAATTCAGAGATAGATTACCTAAAGGATATTACAGATATGGTGGAATTAATATGCAAGTATTAAATTGATTTTTATCATTTTTCATCCCAAATAAAACACTTAATTTCGCCCTAAATTAAATCAAAATAACATGTCTACATTTCCATCAGATATTGAAATTGCACAAAATGCAACCATGTCTCATATCAAAGAAATTGCCAAAAAAATAAATATTGAAGAAGACGATTTAGAATTTTATGGTAAGTATAAAGCTAAATTACCACTTCATTTGCAACAAGAACATCCAAAAGGAAAACTAATTTTAGTTTCTGCCATGTCGCCTACTAAATATGGGGAAGGAAAAACCACCATGTCTATCGGCTTGACCGACGGTTTGAATTATATTGGTAAAAAAGCGATTGCGGTTTTACGCGAGCCTTCTCTTGGGCCCGTTTTTGGTTTGAAAGGCGGAGCGGCTGGTGGAGGTTATGTACAAGTGTTGCCAATGGAAGATATCAATTTGCATTTCACAGGCGATTTTTCGGCAATTGAAAAGGCGAATAACTTACTTTCGGCTGTGATTGATAATAATTTGCAAAACACCAAATATTCCTTAAATCTAGACCCAAAATCGATAGCATGGAAACGGGTAATGGATATGAACGATCGTTCGTTGCGCCAAATTATCATAGGAGTTGGCGCTAAAGCGAATGGAACCATGCGTGAAGATGGTTTCAACATAACACCTGCATCAGAAGTGATGGCGATTTTGTGTTTGGCAAAAGATTTAGCAGATTTAAAATTCCGATTAGGAAATATATTCGTTGGTAAAACCCTTGACGGTAAAGCTATTTTTGCTCGCGATTTAAATGTAGTAGGAGCAATGGCAACGTTATTGAAAGATGCAATTAAACCCAATTTAGTTCAAACCATCGACGGAAATCCAGCTATTTTACATGGTGGACCATTTGCCAGTATTGCACAAGGAACCAATACGGCTATTGCAACCAAAATGGGATTATCTCTTGGTGATTATGTGGTTACAGAAGCAGGTTTTGGTGCTGATTTAGGTGCTGAGAAGTTTCTGCACATTAAATGCGAACAAAGTGGTTTAAAACCTGATGCGGTTGTTTTAGTCGCAACAATTAGAGCTATAAAACATCACGCAGGATTAGCAGCGGAAGATTTTAAAACTGAAAACATAAGCGCTATTGAAAAAGGCTTTTGTAATTTAGAAAAGCACATCGAAAATATGCAACAATTTGGATTGAATCCTGTGGTTTGTATCAATGCTTTTCCAGATGATACCCAAGCAGAATACGACAAGTTAAAAGAATTATGTGCCACTAAAGGTGTAACTGCTATCGTAAGTACGGCTTTTATTCATGGTGGAAAAGGTTCGGCCGAAGTGGCGCAAAAAGTTATTGCCGAAATTGAAAAAGGAACGGCAAATTACAAACCGTTGTACCAACCTTCAGATAGTATTGAACATAAAATAAATACCGTTGCTAAGAACATATATGGTGCAAATGCAGTAGAGTTTTCTCCAAAATCTAAAGCCCAATTAAAAATGATCAACGATTTAGGTTTTAGTCATTTTTCGGTTTGTATGGCGAAAACACCAGCGAGTTTTTCTGATAATGAGAAGTTAATTGGTAGACCAACGAATTTTGACATTACCGTTCGTGAATTTGAAATAGCTAGCGGAGCCGGATTTATTGTTCCGCTTTTAGGTGAAGTTATGCGAATGCCTGGTTTACCTGCTGTTCCTAATGCTGAACGAATTGATATTGATAATAACGGAGTAATTACCGGATTATCTTAATGTTTTGAAGCAAATAAACAATACAAATATTAACTAACCCTGATAGTAATGAAAATAAAAAAGGGTCACTGAGATTCTGGAAGTGACCCTTTTTATTGTAATGTATAGCAGGAAAATGGACCGCTAGTATGTCCCGAGCCATTCGTTCCTACTATTATTTCTTTTTACGCATTTTCATGTTGATAAATTCTACCGCTAACGAAAATGCAATTGCAAAATACAAATAACCCTTTGGAACGGCGCCCACATGTTGACCTGCTAATTGTGCATGCGATAAATGCATACTTTCGGTAATTAACATAAATCCGATTAGAATTAAAAAGGCTAATCCTAAAATTTGAATAGAAGGATTGGCATTGACAAAATTACCAACAGGAACAGCAAATAACATCATAATGCCAACAGAAATAACTACTGCAGTAATCATTATGGCTAAAGCTCCTTCGATTCCGTTAGTCATTCCAACGGCTGTTAAAATACTATCAACTGAAAAGATCAAATCAATCAGTAAAATTTGAATAATAACACTGCCAAAAGATTTAGCAGCACTCGATTGCATACTTTTTTCTTCTTCGCCTTTATGGTCTACTTTTTCATGAATCTCTTTGGTGCTTTTATAAATTAAGAATAAACCTCCTAATAATAATATCAAGGCTTGACCGGTTATGTCAGCTGAAAACCATCCAAAGTCAAAGCTAAACCAAGGCGCTTTCATGGCAATCAATAGTGTAATCCCAAACAACAAGGCAATACGCATAAACATTGCTAAAAACAAACCTAATTGTGTAGCTTTTTTGCGTTTTTCTTGTGGTAATTTACCGGTAACGATTGAGATAAAAATGATGTTATCAATTCCTAAAATAATCTCTAAAAAAGTTAAAGTTAATAACGCCACCCATGCATCTGGGTTTAAAAATACTTCCATTGTTTTTGTTTTTTGACTAATTATACGTTCATTAATTTAATTTTGTTGCAGTTCCGCGCTGTTTTTTTGCATCACCAACAAATGAATATTCAAAAGTGTATGATTTTGAGTTGGTTGTCAAAATTTTCATTTGTACCGGTTTTTTCTCAGCTCTGTTTGTGGGATGAATATTTTGAATGACATATTCGCAATCATTTGTCCAACGTACTTTGAAAGTATCTATTTTGCCTTCATACGTTTCAATTTGAATGGAATCATTTCTTTCAAAAGAACTCGTGTATTTTTTGCCTTCTATTTCAGTTTCAGAGGTGAATTTACCCGTTTTAAAATCGGTACAATTTCGCTCTTGTTGGTAACATGAAGTTAAGAGTAAGAACAATAATCCTAAAAAAACAGATTTCATAATTTTAATTTTTATCACCATCGAATAAACTTTTTAAAATAGTAGTAATGCCTTTATAGATTAGAAACATAGCGGCAAAGCCAATAATTATTCCTACTATTAATACATAAACATACAACGGATGTTTCTCATTTTTAAACGCGCTAGTAATTACGACAGGCCCAACAAATAATAAGGGTAAAGCTGCGGCTAAATATTTAATACCTTTTGCAAGAATGGATTTGTTTGTTGCCATTTATTTCGAATTTAAATAAAAATCTACTGCATTTCTAACACTTCCGTGGGTGGCTAAAAGTTGGTTAGCTTCTTCATACGTAACTGAAATTTCATCCATAATCATACGAGTTCCCCGGTCAACTAATTTATTGTTACTCAGTTGCATATCTACCATCTTATTACCTTTTACTTTACCTAACTGAATCATGGTTGAAGTGGAAATCATGTTCAAAACTAACTTCTGTGCTGTACCTGCTTTCATGCGCGAGCTTCCGGTTACAAATTCTGGACCTACAACGACATCAATAGGGAATTTTGCCGTTTTTGATAACGGACTTTCGGCATTACAACTGATACTTCCTGTGCAAATTTTGTTTTCGTTGCACTTTTCTAATCCGCCAATAACATAGGGTGTAGTTCCTGAAGCGGCAATTCCTATAACCACATCCTTTTCATTAATATTCCAGGCTTGTAAGTCTTTCCAAGCTTGTTCTTTGTCGTCTTCTGCAAATTCAACTGCTTTTCTAATCGCGGTGTCGCCACCTGCAATAATTCCAATAACCAAATCAAATGGAACACCAAAAGTTGGCGGACATTCTGAAGCATCTACAATACCTAATCGGCCCGATGTTCCTGCTCCAATATAAAATAATCGACCGCCTTGTTTCATTTTACTTACTACTTCGGTCACTAATTTTTCAATTTGAGGCAATGCTTTTTCAATGGCTAAAGGAACTGTTTTATCTTCCTGATTCATAATAGCCAACAATTCGCTAACCGACATTTTTTCTAAATGTTCATATTTTGAAGATTGTTCGGTGGTTTTGGTAAAGTTCATTTCAAATAGTGCTTTGGTTGAAAGTAGTTTGGTAAATTAATGTGAATGTCCCATTTCAATAATATAAGCTAAGGCAAATCCAAATACAATCATGGTAATTTTAGCCAAATTGAATTTATGTCCTTCGTTGCTTTCAAAAATAATGGTCGACGAAATATGGAATAAAATCCCAACGACAACTGCCGAAATTTCCTTAGAATAGTGTTGTGCAAAATGCATTTGTTCTGCTAATAACGTGCCTAGTGGTGTCATCAGTGCAAAGGCAAACATAAAGGAAAAAACCATCCATTTGTTCATTTTTGCATTCACAAAAAACAAGGTTAATATAATGGCAATTGGAAAATGGTGTACTGCAATGCCGTAGGCTAAATTTTGATTCTCATGAATTGGAAAACCTTCCAGCAACGCATGAATACACAAGCTAATAAACAACAACCACGGAATGTGATGTAATTCGTTATGAACGTCAGTATGAACATGAACATGACCGTGTTCGGCTCCTTTAGAGAAAAATTCTAATAAGATTTGGAACAAAATTCCAATCATAATGAACACGCCAACAGGTAATGAAGCATGTTTAGCTTCGCCTTCGTGAATATGATTATGACCTTCGCTAAATAATTCGGGAAGTAAATGTAAAACGGTCAACGAAAGCAAGAAAGCGCCACTGAACGCCAATAATAATTTGATGTTTTTTTTCTTTTGCGGTTTTAAAAACAACGCCATTAAAAACCCAATAATTACAGCCGAAAAGGTAATGATATAGTGCATTATTTAAAAATCATAATTAAACGTTCGGATTGACTTTTGTAAAATTTTCGCAATTTATAATCGCCAAAAATATCCAACAAAAATATACCCGCTTTTTCCATCATTTGTTCAAAATCTTCCAAGCGTAATGCCTGAACTTTTTCGTTGAAACGAAAGGTTTTTCCTTGGTCTTCAAAATCAATTTCTTTGAAAATATAGCCGTCTTTTACATAGCGTTTGATGTGAAAATCAATTCCATCCACCGATTTTACTTCATTGGGAACCAAATTTTCCATCACATAATCCACATTCATGAAATCAAGTACGGCAAATCCGGTTTCGGTCAAACTATTGTGAATGGCTTTTAATGTTTTATAATTGTCGGCATCATCATCAAAATACCCAAAGCTAGTAAATAAATTGAAAATAGCATCATATTTTTCTTCAAAAGGCTCACGCATATCGTGCACTTTGAAATGCAGTTTTTCATTGGCAAATTTAGTGGCTTCGGCAATACTATTTTCCGATAAATCGGCACCGGTAACGTCATACGCTAACGAATTTAAATAAATTGCATGACGGCCTTTACCACAAGCCAAGTCTAATATTTTTGCTTCTTCCGGAAGATTTAAATATTGGGTTAAATTATCCATTAACAACTGCGCCTCATCGTCGTTGCGCTCTTTGTATAAAATATGGTAATAAGGAGTATCAAACCAAGATTCAAACCAATTAGCAGTTACGGGTTGGTTTGTGGAAGCGTGTATAGAATGCTGTTCTGACATTAATTCGGTTTTCATTTCTTTCAAGTAGCAAATTTAATGTATTTTTGCACAAGATTACCTTAATTATTCACATTGCAATGGTTTTTTGCAATGGAATTTCAAATGCAAGCATGGAAAATTATAAAATGACCGCCAAAACTTTTTTTGGTTTTGAAGAAATAGTAGCTAAAGAATTACAACTTTTAGGAGCACAACAAGTAGAAATAGGAACTCGTGTTGTTCATTTTAAAGGCGATAAGGGTTTTATGTACAAAGCTAATTTAGCTTTACGCACGGCATTAAAAATTTTAAAACCCATTAAAACGTTTCGAGCGCATAATGAAAAAACCTTGTATGATGGCATTATGGCGATTGATTGGACCGATTATTTAACACCGCATCTTACGTTTTTGGTTGAAACCACCTTGCATTCTGAAAATTTTAACCACAGTCAGTTTGTGGCTTTGAAAACCAAAGATGCTATCGTAGATCAATTCAGAGCTATTGACGGAAAGCGTCCTAGCATCGATAAAGATTTTCCCGATTTACAAATTCATGTACACATCGACCGCGATACGGTAACGGTTTCCTTGGATTCTTCTGGCGCTTCGTTGCACCATAGAGGGTATCGAACAGCTACAAATATTGCACCAATAAACGAAGTTTTAGCAGCAGGAATGCTCATTTTATCGGGTTGGGAAGGTAAAAGTCATTTTTTAGACCCTATGTGTGGTTCGGGAACTATTTTAGCCGAAGCTGCGATGATTGCCTGTAATATTCCGGCAAATATTAATAGAAAAGAGTTTGGTTTTGAAAAATGGAAGGATTGGGATGCCGAATTATTTGACAATATTCTAGAATCGCTATTGAAGAAAACCCGTGAGTTTCATTACACTATTACTGGATATGATAAAGCGCCAAGTGCGGTGTCTAAAGCCAAAGACAATATTAAAAACGCCAATTTAGACGAATATGTAAAAGTGAGCAATGATAACTTCTTCGATTCGAAAAAGACAACAGAAGGACCGTTGCACATGGTGTTTAATCCGCCTTATGGGGAGCGATTAGATATTGATATGGAACGTTTTTACAGAGAAATAGGCGATACTTTAAAACAAAGTTATCCGAATACAAATGCTTGGTTTATTACCGCCAATTTAGAAGCATTGAAATTTGTAGGCTTAAAGCCGAGCCGAAAAATTAAACTCTTTAACGGAAAACTAGAAACCCGTTTTGTGAAATATGAAATGTATGAGGGCAGCAAGAAGGGGAAGTATATGGTACAGGATGGAGATGGAAGTATGGAGTAGGGAGTATGGAGAATTGATTAAGTTATACGATAATTAAACAATAAAAAATATGAGTAAAAAAGTAAAAGCATTTCTATACAACTTCTTAGGGTTTGTGGTGATTTATTTACCTACTTTATATGTAGTGGACATTGCAACGCATTTGCAAGGCATTTGGATACCCATGACCGGTTTTATGGTGGCGTTATTAGTAGCACCCAAGTTTCAAGCAATAAAAACCCACGATGGCGAAAAGATATTCATGAAGTGGCTCTTTTTTAAAGGAGTAAAAGAGGTGAAGTAATATTTTACTCTTTATTGATTTTTGATAATAGATAAAGCACTATTGCATCATTTTCAGTTGTAATATCGTGTTTGCATATTATATATGATTTAAAAATCATCTCAGGAATAGTACTATTGGGTTGAGATAATTCCCCACTTAAATCAAATTTCACAACTCTGTCGTAGCCATTTCGCTCACTTAAAGTTTTTGGGTTATCGATATTCAAATGAAATACCATCGTATTGTCATCTGTTTTACCAATTGAAATATAATGTGGAAGCTTATTGGAATATCGGATAGAAATTTGAATATACTCTTTTGAAAATTTCAGCTTAATTTTTTCTTCAAGGTCTGAAAAAAAATAGTCACGGTATTCTAGATTTCCAGAGAAAACAAAATCAATTTTTTTTGGTGACTTATAATTTTCAGAATAATATATTTCTTTTTCAGTTACACTTGTATTCTTTTTTTTCTGTGCTGAAACTGCCATTGAGAATAATAACGCGAAAGCGAAAAATATATTAAGTGATTGCTGTTTTTTCATTAATGTTGTGTTTTAAGTTTGTTGCTGACGTTCCCGCGCTACAAGCAGTTTGGGACTAAATTAAGCCCATTCTTCGGATTTGCCAAATCTTCCAAATACAAGACCAATTTTAAATTAAGCCTAATACCCAAATTGCTTGTAGCGTGTGTTGGCGGTAGTGCTTAATCTTCCATTTTTTGATATTCCAATATATTTTTCCCTTCATAAACGGTTAAAAATATACGTGTTGGTATATTGTCAATTTCTTTATATAGTTCTCTTGAATAATATTCTGGGTATTTAATATTTAATATTTGACCATTCAAAGGAACATTCAAGGAAATATCATTGTTATATACTTCGGATTCAGTTTTATATTCTTTGAAATTTTCGGATTGTTTTATTTCGGTTATTATTTTTTCAATTTCGGTTTTGGATATTTCAATTTCAGTTGTTTGATTTCTTTCAGGCATACCTGAAACAGTGTTGTTCATAATTTCAAAGTTAGCATTAAGTTCAATGTCAATCTGTTTTAAGTCTTTTTTTACATCTTCTTTTGAGATAGTTAATTCGTCAATATTATTTGTAAATAAAATTGATAAAAGACAAGTAATTGCTAATAAAGAAATTACAATTCCGACTTTGGATTTTCTTTTTCTGGAATAGATAAACAGCCAAATAAAGAAAATAAGTAAAACAATTAGTAGAAAAAATCCAATTAATAATCCAACTCCCATTTCATTTAAATTTTCTGTTTTTCTGCATTTTTTTTCGCATTACCGCCAACTTGTATATATACTCTTTACGCCTGTAAGGGTTAGTATTTATTGGTGTTCTTTGTTTTTTAGGTTCGATAAGTACAACATAAGTACAACAAATCAGAACCTTTTTACTTGACTATAAATGCCTAATTCATTGAGCTGTGCCTCACGATTTAGTAATTGATAGTCTGCTAATTTACTACAAAAATATTTATCGGTCACTTTTGCAAATCCATTGATCAAAAGCAACTCATTTAAACATTCTCCTCCAGGAAGAATAACATAAGCAAGTTGCCTGTTCCAAAAGTCATATGGGTTTTCCCATTCTGTAATTATCGTTACTGTTGTTTTAGGAGGCGCAACCGATAAAATGAAGTATAAGGATTGCAAACCAAATTGCAGCAGTAATTCGGCAGGTAAATGACTTGCTTGTTCGTCCTCTTTCATCTTTCTATTGTACTTTACTTCTGGTGCATCTAAACCATATAGTCGTATCTCTTTTTGCAAACGAGTGAAAAGATTGCTAATGATTATGCTGTCCCCATCTTTGACTTCATCTATTTGCCAATGGGTTTCCACTAAATAGGGTGCTTTTGCGTTGTATTGCATTGATTTTCAGTATTTTAAGTTATTGTAAATCAAAGATAATGAATGATATTTGAGTATAAAATTTCACTTAAATATTAACTTCTAAAATCTTTACAAAATGGCTAGACAGAAAGGCGTTTTAAAGTATGTGGGAACTCTTGGTGATGTTCGCCACTTTAAAATTAAAGGACAAGAAGGGTACTTTGCCGGAATGGTAGGTGGACCTTCAGGGGAGCAAGTTTTATCAGCTCCAGAATTTGAAAGAACTCGTGAGAACATGAACGAGTTTGGTGCTTGTGCTAAAGCAGGAAAATCGGTTAGAACTGGTTTATCACAAATCGTGAAGCAAATGTCTGATACGCAAGTTGCAGGGCGTTTAACGGCTATCATGAAGAAAATCAATTTGGAAGACCAAACCGAAGCCAGAGGGTATCGTAAAATTGAGATTACCACTCAAAGAAATTACTTGGTAGGCTTTGAGTTTGACAAAAACACTTCCTTAAATGGTATTTTCAATGCTCCTTACAGTGTTACGCATGACCCAGCAAGAAACACTGCTGATTTTGTAATTCCTGCGTTTAATCCAGCGAATTTGATTAATGCTCCTGCAGGTGCTACTCACTTTAGATTGATTCACACGCTTTCTGTTGTGAGTGACTTTGCTTACAATGCTGTAACGAATAGTTATGATCCTATTGACACAGCTCAAAATGAAGTGAGTGATGTTCAATTTAGTGGTTTCTTAGACTTGTATGCTCCTGCAACTGCAACTACCATTACAGCAACTTTGCCAAATGGTATCACTCCATCAACAGATGTTACCGTTCTTCAAGGTATTGGAATTGAGTTCTACCAAAAAGTAGGTTCAAACTATTACTTATTTGCAACAGGTAACTGCTTGAAAATTGAGGACGCATTTTAAGAATCCTACTTACAAATCCCTCAGAACCTCTGGGGGATTTTTTGTTTTAACTTACTAATTCAATTCCCATGGAAACAAAAATCATTCGCGTAGCACAGGGCAAACAAAGTACATTAAGCCAATTATATATCAATGGAGTATTTCAATGTTATTTACTTGAGGATAAAATACGAACAGAAAAAATCAAGGAACATACTGCCATACCTACTGGAACCTATTCATTGCAGCTTAATACTTGGGGTGCAAAAAATGTCAACTACAAAAAAGCATTTGGAAAAGTTCACCAAGGTATGATTGAAATTACAGGTTTACCAAATTTCAGTTATGTGTATATCCATACAGGAAATACGATTGAAGATACCGCAGGTTGTCCGCTTTGTGGATTTGGGTTCCAACTTATCCAGGGCGATTACCGAGTTACGCAAAGTGTTATGGCTTACCAAATGATTTATCCTAAGCTAGTTGCATTAGCAAAGAACAAAGCAAACAAGATTAGTATCGAAAACAATTTCCAATTTTAAACTTGTAATGCCATGGAACAAGCTCCACAATTAATGGTACTTTTTGGAAGTTTAATAAGCTTATTATTATCGGTTGTAGCCTATTTTATCAAACAATTGCACACAGATTTCAAAAGAATGGAAAAAGACCTTGTTGAAGTAAAAACCATGGCATTATTAATCAAAACCGAGTTTAAAAGCAGTAGTGATTTACTGAACCAAAAAGTAGATTATTTAGAACACCGAGTACAAAAATTAGAATTATCCATCTTTAAAAATCACGAACATGAAAAGTAATGAAATGAATATCGTTCAAAGAGTAAAAGCACCAACACCAAAATTTTTCAAAGTATTGAGAACAATTGGTTTAGCCTTGGCAACTGTTGGAGGAACTATCATCGCTTCACCAATTGCATTGCCGGCTGGATTAGTTGCAGCTGCAGGTTATTTGGTTCTGGGCGGTGGTGTTTTGTCAGCAGTATCGCAAACCGCCGTACAAGATGACGACGAACCAAGAGTTCCACAGGAAGACAGGGTTCAATAAAACTAAATTTGCTTAAAAATTGCAATCAAAAGCTCCTATTTCAGGGGCTTTTTTTGGTTTTATACCCAATTGCTTCGCTTTTTCCAATTTTATTTAATTGGTGCGTTTATATTGCGGTTATGTATTGTTTTGCTTCGGGATAGGGATTGTTTTTGGAAATTTGATGAAATGGAAAAACCTAGCCCATCGGGGCCAGGTTTGTGTTATTTGTTTCTGTAACGGAGTAAGATGGCGTTACGGATTTCGTTGATTAAGTGGATGTTTTTTGCGTGGTGTGCTTCTTGTTCTTGCAGCAGCTTGAGTGCTTGGATGTTTTTATGGTGCAGCTCGTGTTCACGCATTAATCGGGTGGCTTTTGGATTGAACTCTTTTTTGAATTCATAGAGAGATAAGAACGGAATAACCGAACCGCGAAGAAAAGGCATCCAGAATTTGGATTTCCATAGGCTCATGGCTATCCAAAAAATGTCCTCTTTTTGAGCTTCGGTTTGAAATACAAGTACAAAGCTGTTTGTGAAAGGTTCATTGCTAGGTTTTCCGCTATTCAGTCCTTTTGATAATACGAAAAAGTGCGGTTTGGCATAGTG
>JAGOAL010000003.1 GCA_017983975.1 Flavobacterium sp. | reverse complement strand
CGATTATATTATACCAAAACCATTTGATCCAAGATTAATTGCAGAAGTTCCGCCGGCTGTAGCAAAAGCAGCTATGGAATCAGGTGTAGCATTAGCACCTATTACCGATTGGGAAAAATATAAAGATGATTTATTAGAACGAATGGGTTCTGATAATAAAATGATTCGATTATTAACCAATAGAGCTAGAACAAGTCCGAAACGAATCATATTTGCAGAAGCAGATCAAATTGATGTGTTAAAAGCAGCTCAAATTGTACACGAAGAAGGTATTGGTTTTCCAATATTATTAGGAAATAAAGAAATTATAAAAGAGCTAAAAGAGGAAATTGGTTTTGATACCGAAGTACCTATTTTTGATCCAAAAACAAAAGAATCTGAGGCAAAGCGCTTAGAATATGCAAAACATTTTTGGGAAAGCAGAAAGCGTAAAGGAATTACCCTTTTAGATGCTGAAAAATGGATGCGTGAACGCAATTATTTTGGACTAATGATGGTAAACACAGGAGAAGCTGATGCTTTTCTAACCGGGCATGCTAGAAGTTACCCTTCGTCAATTAAGCCAGTTATGCAATTAATTGATAAAATGCCTGGAGTATCTAAAATTGCAACTACAAATATGATGATGACGGCTAGAGGCCCTATTTTCTTATCTGATACTGCAATTAATCCAAATCCAACAGCAGATGAATTAGCCAAAATTGCTTTAATGACTGCAAAAGCAGTACGTATGTTTGGTATGGAGCCAGTTATTGCAATGGTTTCCTATTCAAATTTTGGTTCGTCACAAAATGAAGGACCTAATAAAGTAAGACAAGCGGTAGATTATTTGCACGAAAATTTTCCAGATTTAATCGTAGACGGGGAAATACAAACCGACTTTGCTTTAAATCCAGATATGTTGAAAAGTAAGTTTCCGTTTTCTAAATTGGTAAATAAAAAAGTGAACACACTTATTTTTCCAAATTTAGATGCCGCAAACATTACGTATAAATTATTAAAAGAATTAAACAAATCGGAGTCAATTGGACCAATAATTCTTGGATTAGACAAACCAGTGCACGTTTTTCAATTAGGTGCAAGTGTGGAAGAAATGGTAAATATGGCAGCAGTAGCGGTTGTAGATGCGCAAGAAAAAGGAAAGAAAAAACAATAATAAGGACATATGATAGCTCACATTCAAGGACGATTAGTTGAAAAAACACCTACCGAAGTTATAATTGATTGTAACGGAGTGGGATATCATATCAATATATCATTGCATACCTATTCTTTACTTCCCGATTCAGAAAGTTTAAAATTATTTACTTTTTTACAAATTCGCGAAGACGCTCATACTTTATATGGATTTGTTGAAAAACAAGAACGCGAATTATTTAAATTATTACTTTCGGTTTCAGGAGTGGGTGCAAGTACAGCAAGAACAATGTTATCTTCTTTAGCTCCTAGCCAAATTATTCAGGCCATAGCTTCAAACGATTTGGGAACAATGCAATCAATGAAAGGAATTGGAGCAAAAACAGCACAACGAATCATCTTGGATTTGAAAGAAAAAGTGTTAAAAGTGTACAATTTAGATGAAGTTTCTGTAGTTGAAAGCAATACAAACAAAGATGAAGCGTTATCTGCTTTAGAAGTTTTAGGTTTTGTAAGAAAATCTGCAGAAAAAGTGATTGATAAAATTATTAGAGAAACCCCAAATGCTTCTGTTGAAAATTTAATTAAGCAAGCTTTAAAAAATTTATAAAACTTGAAAAGAAACGTACTAAAAATAAAAGCTACCTTAAAATACAGTATTGCAGTAATGCTAATGCTTTTTTCATGTACCCTTCAAGCTCAAGTAGATGAAGAGGTTCAAGATTCTATAAAAAAAGGGGTTGATTTAGGAAAAATTACCATTCCAAATCCAAAAAGCATCTTGGAATCGTATACGTATGATGCAGCAACAGATCGGTATATTTACACCAATACTGTTGACGGATTTAACATAAATTATCCATTAATTTTAACGCCTAAACAATACCAAGAATTAATGTTGCGTGAACAAATGCGCAATTATTATCAAGAAAAATCGGCTGCCATTGATGGAAGAAAAGCAGGTTCAGATGCTGCTAAAAAGAATTTATTACCAGTTTATAGAGTAAATTCAAAACTTTTTGAGAGTATTTTTGGAAGTAATACAATTGATGTAAAACCTACAGGTTCTGTAGAGCTTGATTTAGGGGTTCGGTTCACTAAACAAGACAATCCTTCCTTTTCTCCTCGAAACAGAAAAACAACTAGTTTTGATTTTGATCAAAGAATCAGTGTAGGGTTGCAAGGAAAAGTAGGAACACGATTAAATGTAAATATTAATTACGACACCCAATCTACTTTTGCTTTTCAAAACTTAATTAAATTAGAATTTGATCCTAATGTTTCTGGAGGGGAAGATTCAATCATTAAGAAAATTGAAATCGGGAATGTTAGTTTTCCACTTTCAAATTCATTAGTCAGAGGCGCGCAAAGCTTATTTGGAGTAAAAACACAACTGCAATTTGGTAAAACTA
Source organism: Flavobacterium sp. (assembly GCA_017983975.1). Classification (GTDB taxonomy): domain Bacteria; phylum Bacteroidota; class Bacteroidia; order Flavobacteriales; family Flavobacteriaceae; genus Flavobacterium. Next base: position 73,466 of record JAGOAL010000003.1, on the reverse strand, counting down.
CCTTTACAGGTGTTTTTTCTGAACAAAAATCACAAACAAAATCAGTAACGTCTCAAGGCGGCGGAACTTTACAAGAATTTGAAATGTTTGCCCTAGATTATGATTCAGACAGGCATTATTTTTTATCGCAATATTTTAGAAATAAATACGACAAAGCCTTAGAGAATTACCCTTATATTAATTCTCGTGTACAAATTACACGTATAGAAGTTTGGATTACTAATAAGCAAAACAGAGTTAGTACTACCGAAAATAATCTTAGAAATATTGTTGCTTTACAAGATTTAGGAGAAGCAAGACTATTGGGTATTCCCGATAGTGAAATAGTAGGGGTTCCAAATCCTGATTTTTTTAATGTTGGGCCAGATATTCCTTCAAATAATCCGAATAACAAATTTGATCCTAATGCCATTGGAAGTAATTTTTTAAATAGTTCAATTCGTGATGTTTCTACTGCTTTAAACGGATTTACTATTTCAGGAATGGCTGAAGGTATTGATTTTGCTAAATTAGAAAATGCCAGAAAATTAACCGCTTCAGAATACACCTTTCATCCACAATTGGGTTATTTATCCTTAAATCAACGATTAGCAAATGATGAAGTATTAGCGGTTGCTTATCAATATACAATTGGAGATCAAGTATTTCAAGTGGGGGAATTTGGAACAGATGGGGTAGATGCTACAAATGTTGATACTTCTGGTATACCTTCATCACAAGCATTAGTTTTAAAAATGTTGAAAGGAAATTTAGTAGTTGTTGAAGAACCAGTTTGGGATTTAATGATGAAAAATATCTATCAAATTCAAGGCGGATATCAATTACAACAAGAGGATTTTAAGTTTAACATTCTATACACCGACCCTTCTCCATTAAACTATATTTCACAAGCGGGAGTTGATCCGCTTCCCACAAATGTTGCCGATACTCCATTGCTAAAAGTATTTAATGTTGATAAATTAAATTATACAAATGACCCACAAGATGGTGGAGATGGTTTTTTTGATTTCATACCTGGCACAACCATAGATCCTCAAAAAGGAAGGATAATTTTTACAACAGTAGAACCCTTTGGTAAGCATTTATTTGAAAAACTTCGTACTAATGGTTCAGAAGATTATGATGGAGGAATTTACAATAGCAACCAAACAAAATATGTGTTTAGAAATTTATATAAATCTACACAAGCAGGAGCATTACAAGAAAGTGCCAAAAACAAATTTCAGTTAAAAGGACGATTTAAATCGGCGGGTGGAGACGGAATTTCTATTGGAGCATTCAATGTACCTCAAGGTTCGGTAGTGGTTACTGCTGGAGGAAGAACTTTAGTTGAAGGAGTAGACTATACTGTAAATTATCAATTAGGAAAAGTTCAGATTATTGATCCTTCTTTGCAAGCGTCAAACACACCTATTGAAGTTTCGGTTGAAAATAACTCTGTATTTGGACAACAAACAAGAAGATTCTGGGGTTTCAACGTAGAGCATAAATTTAATGATAAGTTTTTGATTGGTGCTACTGTTTTAAATATGTCCGAGCGACCTTTTACAACAAAATCAAACTACGGACAAGAATCTGTAAATAATACTATTTTCGGATTTAATACTAATTTTTCTACCGAAGTTCCGTTTTTAACGAGATTAGTAAATAAATTACCAAATATTGATACCGATGTACCATCAAGTATTTCGTTTAGAGGTGAATTTGCGTATTTAAAACCTGGTAGTTCAAAAACTGATCAGTTTAATGGTGAAGCTACAACCTATATTGATGATTTTGAAGGTTCTCAATCTACCATAGACATGCGTTCGCCGCTTTCTTGGACATTAGCAAGTGTGCCTTTAGAAGAAGCTTTTGACGGAAATTCTACAGCAGATGAACCTGCAGTAGACGCATTAAGTGTAGGTTTCAAAAGAGCTAAAATGTCTTGGTATAATATAGATCCTGTTTTTTACACTCAAAGACCACCAGGTGTTAATGATGATGATTTATCATTAAACAAAACACGACGAATTTTCAGCAGAGAATTATACCCTGTGACCGATATTGCCCAAGGTCAAACTACCGTAATAAACACACTTGATTTAACGTATTTTCCAAAAGATAGAGGACCATATAATTTTAATCCTGCATTATCAGCAACAAACGTTTTTTCTGATACTGATGCGCCTAACAATTGGGCAGGTATTATGCGTCCTATAAATTCAACAAATTTTGAACAATCGAATGTTGAGTACATTCAATTTTGGGCGATGGATCCATATTACGGAAATCCAGGTGACGTGGCTGATCCTACAAATACCGGTAAATTAGTATTTAATTTAGGTGAAATTTCAGAAGATGTTTTAAGGGATGGTAGAAAATTATTTGAAAACGGTTTGCCCGAATCAAATTCAACACAACCAACAGTAGAAACCGCTTGGGGAAAAGTACCCGCATCACAATCGTTAATTTATGCATTTGATACTTCTGAGGCAAATAGAACGGTTCAAGATGTTGGATATGATGGATTAACAGATGTTGAGGAAGCTGTAAAATACAACAACTTTGCCGGGCAACCCGATCCTGCAGCCGATAATTATCAATTCTACTTGAGCGCATCGGGTGATGTGATTAATAGATATAAAAATTATAATGGAAACGAAGGCAATTCACCAGTAACGGTTACCGATACTAATCGAGGAAATACAACCTATCCTGATGTGGAAGATATCAATCGAGACAACACAATGAATACCATTAATGCCTATTTTAAATTTGAAGTGCCTATTCAATATTATCCTCCAGGAGCGGTTCCAGTTGGACAAAATTATATAGCCGATTCTCGAGAAGATAATAGTGTTGATTTGCCAAATGGAGAAAGAGGAAAAGTTCGCTGGATTTTATATAAAATTCCAATTTTAGAGTTTACCAATGCAAATAAAGTTGGGCCAATATCAGATTTCAGATCTATTCGATTTATGCGTATGTACATGACCGGATTCAAAGAAGAAGTTACCATGCGTTTTGGAGCACTAGATTTAGTAAGAGGTGAATGGAGACGATACACCAGTTCGCTAGATGTAAATGATATTGATGTTGATGATGACAATACTGGTTTTGATGTGGTTGCTTTAAATATTCAAGAAAACGGAAACAGAACACCTATTAATTATGTAACACCACCAGGGGTGGTTCGTGAACAATTGTACAATAATAATACGGTAATTAATCAAAACGAACAATCTCTTTCGTTGAGAGTATATAAGAAAAACCCTGCGCTTTCAGGATTAGGAGGATTAGAAACAGCAGACGGAAGAGCTGTTTTCAAAAACGTGAATGTTGATATGCGTCAGTTTAAAAAATTGCGCATGTTTTTACATGCCGAGGCCATTGAAGGGAATACTAGTTCAGATCGTTTGCAAGACGATGAAATGGTTGCTTTTATTCGTTTTGGAAATGACTTTACAGATAATTTCTATCAAGTTGAAATGCCTCTAAAAGTTACACCGCATGGTGCTTCTTCGGCTGAAGCAATATGGCCTGCAGAAAACGAAATTGAATTACCATTAGCGTTGCTAACAAAGTTAAAAATACTTGCATTGGGCAACGACCCAGGAATTATTTATGATCCTAACGGAATTGGTTTTGTTGAAGAAGAAGCTATAGGGGCATCTAATAATAGATTGACAATAGGAATCAAAGGAAATCCAAACTTCGGATTGGTGAGAACCTTAATGGTTGGGGTTAAAAATAAGAATTCAGCTGGACCATTACGTGGAGAAGTTTGGTTTAATGAATTGCGTATTTCCGATATGGACAACAAAGGAGGATATGCTGCAATTGCTAATTTAGATGCAAAACTAGCTGATTTTGCAAGTGTTTCTGCAACAACTCGTGTAAGTACAATTGGTTTTGGAGCTTTGGAACAAGGCCCAAATGAAAGAAGTAGAGAAGATGTTTTTCAATATGATATAGTAACTAACGTTAATTTAGGTAAACTGTTGCCAAAAAAGTGGGGTGTAAATTTACCGTTTAATTATGGAGTTGGTGAAGAAACCATCACCCCTAAATTTGATCCATTTTATCAAGATATTGAGCTTAATCAATTATTAGACGTAACCAGTGATGCTGCCGAAAGAGCCAATATTCAAAATAGAGCTATTGATTATACAAAACGAACAAGCATCAATTTTATTGGGGTTAGAAAAGAAAAAAATCCAGAAAAGAAATCTCATTTTTATGATGTTGAAAATCTAACGCTTTCTTATTCGTTAAATCAAACAGAACATCATGATTATGAAATTGAAAGTTTAGTAGATCAACAAAACAGATCTTCTGTAGATTATGCTTATACTTTTAAACCATTAACACTTGAGCCATTTAAAAATTCAAAAGCACTTAAGAAAAGTGGTTACTATAAATTATTAAGTGATTTCAACTTTAATTTTTTACCAACTAATATTTCGTTTAGTTCAAATATCATCAGACAGTTTAATAAACAGCGTTTTCGTTTAGTAGATGTTCAAGGAATTGGATTAGGAGATTTATACCGAAGAAATTATTTCTTCAATTACAATTACGGATTCAATTACAATATTACAAAAGCGCTTCGTGTAAATTATACGGCTTCATCAAATAATATTGTTCGAAATTATTTAGACGAAAATAACTTGCCAATTGATGGTTTAGATATTTGGGATGATTATTGGAACATTGGTCAATCTAACCAACACAATCAACAAATTGTGGTGAATTATGATTTGCCTATCAATAAAATTCCAGCCTTAGCCTTTATAAAATCGACCTATATTTATACCGGTGATTATAATTGGCAACGCTCATCCGATGCATATTCATCAATTGAAGCAGAAGATGGGACTAATTATGCACTTGGAAATACTATTCAAAATGCTAGTTCACATAAGTTAAACACAACGTTTAACATGGATACTTTTTATAAATTTATTGGATTAACTAAAAACAAATCAAATAAGTCTAAAAACAATACAAAAGAAAAAGGGGCTGCGCCAAAACCAGGGCAAAAAGTTGCAGCTAAAGCCAAAAACACCTCTACCGAAAGAAATATTTTTGTAAGCGGATTAATTGGAGTGGTAACTAGTTTGAAAAACGTACAAGTTAATTATACAGAAAACAGCGGAACAGTATTACCGGGTTATTTACCTGGTTTAGGTTTCTTTGGATCATCAAAACCAACTCTTGGATTTGTTTTTGGAAGTCAGGCCGATGTACGTTATGAAGCCGCTAAAAACGGTTGGTTAACAACTTTTCCAGAATTCAACCAAAACTTCACACAAGTAAAAAACAAACAATTGAATTTTACTGCTCAATTAGAGCCTATACCGGATTTAAAAATTGATTTAACGGGTGAGCGTATGTATTCATTTAATTATTCAGAACAATATGATGTTTCGGGCGGTCAATATAATTCGCGTTCGCCATATGATTTTGGAAACTACAACATTTCGACAATTTTAATTAAAACCGCATTCTCACAAAGTGATATTAACGTTTCCGAAGCTTTTGATGATTTTAGAACAAATCGTTTAATTGTTGCCGATCGTTTAGCTGAAAAATATTACGGAACAGGTTCAATTCCAAGAGATGCCGAAGGATTCCCTGTTGGATTTGGAAAAAATAGCCAGCAAGTATTATTACCTTCGTTTTTGGCAGCTTATTCTGGTCAAGACGCAGGAAAGGTGTCAACCGGAGTGTTTAAATCGATTCCGTTACCTAACTGGAATGTTAAATATACAGGTTTCATGCGCTATAAATGGTTCAAAGATTCCTTTAAAACATTCTCTATTCAGCATGGGTATCGAGCAAGTTATAATATCAATGCGTTCCGTTCAAATTTAAACACAGCACCAATAGATGCTAATGGTAATTTTTATGCGAATAAGTTAATTTCTAATGTAAATTTATCAGAACAATTTAATCCATTGATTAAAGTAGATATGACGCTTAAAAATTCATTTAAAATTTTGGCTGAAATTAAAAAAGACCGAACCTTAAATATGAGTTTTGATAACAATTTATTGACCGAAGTGAGCGGAAACGAATATATTATTGGGTTAGGATATCGCATTAAAGATGTAACTATTAATTCTGCATTAGCAGATAATCCAACCGGGTTAATTAAAAGTGATATTAATATTAAAGCCGATTTTTCTTTACGAAAAAACAATACTATTGTTCGTTACCTAGATTATAATAACAATCAATTGGGAGGTGGTCAAGATATGTGGTCAATTAAATTTACGGCCGATTATTCATTTAGTAAAAACATGACCGCAAGGGTTTTTTATGATCATCAATTTTCGCAAGCCGTTATTTCAACTTCTTTTCCAATTACAAACATAAGAGCTGGATTTACATTGTCATATAATTTTGGTAATTAAAAATTATAAAAACCTTTTTTACAATTCAATAAATACAATTACATTTGTAGCACTAAAAAATAAACCAAAATGAATATACCAGCTAATTTAAAATACACTAAAGACCACGAGTGGGTTTCTGTTGATGGCGACATTGCAACTGTAGGAATTACCGATTTTGCTCAAAAAGAATTGGGAGACATTGTTTATGTTGAAGTTGAAACTTTAGATCAAACACTAGATAAAGATGAAGTTTTTGGAACAGTTGAAGCTGTAAAAACGGTTTCCGATTTATTTTTACCACTTTCTGGAGAAATTATCGAGTTCAATGATTCATTAGAATCGGATCCTGAAAAAGTAAACACAGATCCTTATGGTGATGGTTGGATGGTAAAAGTTAAAATTTCAGATGTTTCAGAAATTGAGACACTTTTATCAAGTGAAGATTACAAAGCACTTATCGGAGCGTAATTTTTTAATTCTAGCTATTCTTTGGACAATTGGAGTTACCGTTGCCAGTTTAGCAAGTTTGAAAAATATACCAGCTATTTCGATACCTGGAAACGACAAAACAGCCCATTTCGTTTTTTATTTTGTGTTTTTTGTCTTGTGGTATTTCGGATTAAAACGTTTTGTGAAGTATCACAGATTCGATTTAATATTAGTTCTAGTAACTTTGTTTTACGGAATTTGTATGGAATTTTTCCAAGCAAAACTCACAGCAAATCGACAAGCTGATCCTTTTGATGTTTTAGCCAATGCACTAGGAACACTCACAGGGTTTTTTATGATTTTGTTGTATACAAGAATAAGAAAGTTGAAATAGAAATAAAACCTAATAAAAGATCCCATTTCGATGGGATTTTTTTATTTTTACATGTAATTCAAACCAGAACAATGGATATTAGAAATTATTTAGATTCAACCTATTTGAAAACGGCAGCTCAGGCTAATTTATCGGAAGCTGAAAACACAGTCATTGTAAAAAATGCCATTCAAGAAGCAATCGATTGCCAATTCAAATTGATCATGATTCGACCAGAGCAAGTAGCTATAGCAAAAGAAATGATACAAAAGGCAAAATCTAAAGTTACCATTGGAACCGTTATCGATTTTCCAGAAGGCGAGGGCTTATTAACTAACAAACTCAAAGAAGCAAATGAAGCTATAGTAAACGGAGCAGATGATTTAGATTTTGTAATCAATTATAAAGCGTTTAAAAACGGATCTATTGATGAGGTTAAACAACAAGTAATTGCTTGTACACAACTTGGTTTAGCACATCATAAAATAGTCAAATGGATTATTGAAGTTGCGGCTTTAGATGCACATCAAATCGTACAATTAACAGCACTTATTAAAAATACAATAATTTCAAATTTTTCAGAAAAGGAGTATGAAAAAGTGTTTGTAAAATCGTCAACTGGTTTTTATAAAACTGCCGATAATATACCAAATGGAGCCACTTTACCAACAATTAAATTAATGCTTGAAAACTCATTTCCATTGCCTGTAAAAGCAGCTGGAGGAGTTAGAACCTATTATGAAGCTATAGCGATGATTCGTTTAGGAGTAAAACGAATTGGGACTTCTTCTGCAAAGGCAATTGTTACAGGTGAAATCTCAAATAGTGACTATTAAATATTTTTTTCAATATTTAACTAATTTTCTATTTTTTAAATTCCAAATTCTAATTTTCATATCGTATCTTTGCACGCATTTTATAGCGAAAACACATTAATAAATTGGAAACAATTAATCAAACAAAAACATCGTTCTATAAGGATTTTGTAGAAATTACAAAAGCTAGATTGGCTATCAGTGTTGTTTTTTCAACTATTGCTGGTTATTTGTTGGGTATAGATTCTTGGTCTTCTCATAGCTGGTATGTGTTATTTTTGTTAGCTATAGGAGGTTATTGCATGGTGGGTGCTTCAAATGTTTTCAATCAAATTATTGAAAAAGATTTAGATGCGTTAATGGATCGTACAAAAAATCGTCCGTTGCCTTCAGAACGAATGACTAAACAAACAGCATTTATTTTTGGAAGTGTACTAACTATTTTAGGATTAATTATTTTATATAATGTGAATCCGAAAACAGCAATGTTTAGTGCTATTTCGATATTTATGTATGTTAGTTTATATACGCCTTTAAAAACTATTACGCCATTATCTGTTTTTGTGGGTGCGTTTCCTGGAGCTATTCCGTTTATGTTAGGTTGGGTTGCGGCTACGGGTCACTTTGGTATTGAAGCAGGAACGTTATTTATTATTCAGTTCTTTTGGCAATTTCCTCATTTTTGGGCAATTGGTTGGTTTTTATTTGACGATTATAAAAAAGCAGGATTTTTTATGTTGCCTACGGGTAAAAAAGACAAAAAGACAGCTTTACAAATAATATTATATACTTTTTGGACTATTTTAGCATCGGTAATTCCAGCTTTTGGGTTTACGGGTCATTTGTTCTTGTCTATTCCGGCAGTAATTATTGTTGTAGTGTTAGGAATTTGGATGTTATTTTATGCCTTTAAATTACATAATGCAATGGATGCAAAAGCAGCTCGAAAATTAATGTTGGTTAGTGTTTCCTACATTTCATTACTACAAATAGTATATGTTGTAGATAAATTTTTACGATAGTTATGGAAAATAAAATGACTTTTGAAGAAGAACAAGAACGCAAAGGAAAAACCTACAAGCTGTTATTGTGGTTTGGAATGATTAGCATCTGCATGATCTTTGCGGGTTTAACTAGTGCTTATGTAGTGAGTAAATCTAGACCAGATTGGTTAAAGGATTTTCAATTGCCAATTGCTTTTTTATTCAGTACTATAGCAATGTTAGTGAGTAGTTTTACCTTTTATTCAGCATTACAAACCATGAAAAAAGGCAATCGAAATCAAACAACAATTTTATTACTTTCGACTTTAGCTTTAGGAATTGCATTTATTGTGTTGCAATTTAAAGGATTTGGACAAGTAATTGAAAATGGATATTTTTTTACAGGAAGCGAAAGCAATGTTACAACATCATTTTTGTATATTACTGTTTTAGTACACATTGCACACCTGTTAGGTGGAATAATTTCACTTTTAGTAGTAATTTATAATCATTATAAACAAAAATACAATTCAGCTCAAACCCTTGGTATAGAGCTCAGTGCGATGTATTGGCACTTTATGGATTTTATTTGGGTTTATTTGTTTTTGTTTTTCTATTTTTTCAAATAGAAAAAAAATAATAAATTTGGGAACTTTTTAACAATTAAAAAATTTATGGGAGCGACAGTTATTTCAAATGAACACGCTTTAGACGGGGGTCCAGGACCATTAGGAGCAACCTATGGTAAAATGATGATGTGGTTTTTCATCTTATCAGATGCATTAACCTTTTCAGGATTCTTAGCCGCGTATGGTTTTTCAAGATTTAAGTTTATTGAAACTTGGCCTATAGCCGATGAGGTTTTTAATCACTTTCCTTTTGCACATGGAGTTAATGCACCGATGTACTATGTAGCGTTAATGACGTTTATCTTAATCTTTTCATCTGTAACTATGGTTTTAGCTGTAGATGCGGGTCATCAATTAAAGAAAACAAAAGTAGCGGTTTATATGGCGCTTACAATCGTTGGAGGTTTTATATTCTTAGGTTCTCAAGCTTGGGAATGGAAAAACTTTATCAAAGGTGAATATGGAGCTGTTGAAACTAAAGGTGGATCTATTTTACAATTTGTAAAAAAAGGAGCTAATGGTGAATATGAAAGAGTTGCACTTGGTGATTTCGCTTTAACATTACATGAAGATAGAGAGCAATTAAATAGAAATAATGGTTTTTGGTTTATGTCAGAAGCTACAATTCCATCGCATTCTATAAACGAAGTAGTACAAGGTTTTAAAGCTGATGAATCTATCTTAGTGCGTACTGAAACAATTACTGCAGAAAAAGAAAAAACAGTTTTATCAAGAGAAGAATCTTTAAAAAGATTAGCCGAAACTAAATATGTTGTAGAGGGAGCTAACTTAGTTCGTAACGAATATGGTAGTAAATTATTTGCTAACTTCTTTTTCTTCATTACAGGTTTTCATGGTTTCCACGTTTTCACAGGAGTATTGATTAACATCATTATTTTCTTTAACGTATTACTTGGAACTTACGAAAAGAGAAAAAGTTACGAAATGGTTGAAAAAGTTGGTTTATATTGGCACTTTGTAGATTTAGTATGGGTGTTTGTATTTACATTCTTCTACTTAGTATAATTTATTAATAATAGTATATCATGGCAAACGCACACGAATCTCATACAGGCAGAATTTGGAAAGTATTTATTTATCTTTCTATTCTTACTATTGTTGAAGTTATTTTTGGTATTTATAAGCCTAAATCATTATTTTTTACTAATTTTTTAGGAATGAATTTACTAAATTGGTTATTCATTATTTTAACGTTAGTTAAAGCTTATTTCATTACTTGGGCTTTCATGCACATGGAAGGTGAAAAAAAATGGTTCAGAAGATCTATCGTTTGGACGGTTGTTTTCTTAATCTTATATTTATGTTTCATTATATTAATTGAAGGAGCTTACGTTTTTGAAGTATATAAAACAGGACATATCAAGTGGAATTTTTAACACTTGTTTCTATAATTTAATCCCGATTTACATCGGGATTTTTTTTACTTTTGTATGAACTAAAATTAGTATAACTAATGAAAAATAAATTAGTCCTTATATTACTCTTTGTTTTGCCTATTGCTATTTATTTAATATTCTCTACGGCAACACACAATTCTCTTTTTTTACCCACTATTTCTAAAGCTAATGCCGATATTCCTGCAAACTGGGTAGGATTGAAGCAAGAGAAAATTACCATGAAAGATAAAATTACGGTTTTAGGTTTTGTAGGAAATAATGTCATTGAAAACAGAGGTAATTTTTTTAATTTAAATCAGAAGATTTATAATAAATATAAAGGCTTTAAAGATTTTCAAATGGTCATGGTAACTCCTGTTGGGAATGAAGCTAAAGCCAAACAAATTCTAGAAGAATTAGCTCCAATTACAGGCGAAATGACGGGTTGGAAATTCGTTTTTGCAACTCCCGAGGCAATTCAAACCTTTTATGACAGCTATAAATTAGTTGGAAAATTAGATGCGAATTTTGGTACACCCGCTGTAATTATTGTGGACAAAGAATTAAATCACCGCGGTAGAAAAGGGAAAAACAAAAAAGGGCAAGAAGAATATAAGGAAAGTTATAATACTATTTCTGCGGCAGATTTACACAACGAAATGACCGATGATGTTAAAATTATACTTCGCGAATACCGTTTAGCGCTTAAAAAGAATAATAATGCCCGTAAAGACGCTTTTAGAGATAACATTAAAGAAAACATTGAAAGAAATAAATAAGAAATCGAATGAAAAATAAATCATATATTGGAATTTCTTTTATAATATTAATTTTCGGAATTTGGGCAGTACCAAAAATTATTGCAAAGTTTCAAAAATCAGATTTAGTTGAAATTGGACCTGTTCCTGCATTTGAATTAACCGATCAAAACGATAAGAAAATTTCGGATAAAGATTATTTAGGTAAAGTATATGTGGTGGAATTCTTTTTTTCGACTTGTCCTACAATTTGTCCTAAGATGAATCAAAGTATGTTGCAATTGCAAGAAGCATTTTATGGGAATCCTAATTTCGGATTAGCATCCATTACCATTGACCCAGAACATGACACTGCTGCTGTTTTAAAAGAGCATGCAGATTTATTAGGGGTCAAACATTACAATTGGCATTTTTTGACTGGCGATAAAGAATATATTTATAATTTAGCGAATAAAGGTTTCAATTTATATGCCGGAGAAAATAATAAAGCAGCAGGCGGATTTGAACATTCAGGGTTATTTGCTTTAGTAGATAAAGAGGGAAAGATTAGATGTAGAAAAGATGCGCAAGGCAATCCGATTTTATATTACGATGGATTAGAAACATCGGGTGTAGAAGCAATAAAAGAAGATATTAAAAAATTATTAGAAGAATAGATTTAAATTCAATCAGTATGGAAAATAATAAAGAAACAAAATACAATAAATTAATTACAGTAGTTTCTATTGCAATTCCGGTTGTAGTTGCATTGCTTTTTGGAATAAACCTAAGAAAAATGGGTTTTGACGTAGAACCTTTAACGTTTTTACCACCTATTTATGCTACTATTAACGGATTAACGGCTGTGCTTTTAGTAGCCGCCGTAATTGCCATTAAAAACGGAAATCGTAAACTTCACGAAAACTTAATGAAAACAGCTATTGCTTGTTCGGTTGCGTTTTTAGGAATGTATGTTGCCTATCACATGACGTCAGATTCAACAAAATTTGGTGGTGAAGGCATTATTAAATACGTATATTATTTTATTTTAATAACACATATTGTGTTGTCGGTTATCATTATTCCATTGGTTTTAACTACTTATGTAAAAGCGTGGTCGCAACAATTTGATAAACACAAAAAAATTGCTAAAATTACGTTCCCAATTTGGTTATATGTTGCCGTAACAGGTGTTATAGTTTATTTAATGATTTCGCCTTATTATGCGCACTAAAGATAAAAAGGGAAAAGGGAAAAGGGAAAAGGGAAAAAGTTTACAAATAGTTGTTTTTACTATTGCCTATTGCCTATTGCCTATTGCCTCAAAAGCCCAATGTGCCATGTGTCGTGCTGCACTTGAAAGCGAGGAAGGTGGCGTAAAAGCTGAGGCTGTTAACGACGGAATTGTTTATTTAATGGCTATTCCGTATGTTTTAGTTGGGGTTATTGGTTATTTTATTTACAAAATGCGCTACGGAAAGAAGAAAACACAGTAATTCTTAATTATTCCATTCCGTCTACTTTGATGTTCATTTTTCCAGAAGTAGTAATAAATGCGATAATGGCTTTGTCTGTTAATTCTACTTTTTCAAATTCGAAATCATTTAAAGTTCCGTTGACAAAAACACCTTTCATAGGTGAATAATTCGACAAATAGGGAATCATACTTTTTTTACCTTCCTCAAGATTTCCTTTAATTGAATAACGACAATTTTCTTGAATTTTCTTCAAAATTGTTCCTTGCATGAGCCAGTTTGCTGATTTCATTAAAATACTTTTGGTATTTAATACGTATTCCATTTGATCAAAGTAAATCTCTTTGGTAACAGCATTGTAATTAGGAATTCCAGACAAATATATAGTTCCATTGATGCTTCCTAACACATCTAATGCAATAACTATTTTTCCATCTTTGTGCCATAAATCAACTTTTTGAACGACAATTTTTCTGCTTCCCGATGCAAATTCTTGTCCCTGAAAATTTTTGGTTACAATTTTACTCGCACTTTCATAAGTGGAAACAGCAACTACTGAAGCGGTTGTTTTTTCTGGAATGTCAGAAACTGGTTTTAAGACAATTTTTGAAGCATCAAAACCGTTTTTTGGCTGTTGTCCCACCATGGTTTGCATGTTACATTTCAAACCCATATTCATGGTTATTTTTGATTTGGAAAGCTTTGCATCGGTAACATACAATTCTATAGGAACCATTTTAAACCACGTTTCATATTGTTCACTAGTCATAAACGGTGTACTCAATTTTTCAACAACAGCAAGTACATGGGGTTTAAAATCACAAGTTTTATCAATGGCTTGATCTATTTTTTTTGCAATTTTCGATTTAAAAATACCTAACGTCGGATTAATGATATAGGTGATTGGTACATTTTTTCCGGCTACTAAAATACTCGGGCTCTCATTCCATTCAAAATCCTCAATTTTAGAAGAAGTTGTTAGTTTCCAGTTTGATAAATTTGAAGCACTATTTAATGTGATGATTCCGTTTAAATTAATTTCCCGCGTGTCATTTAATCCCATAAAATCGGTACCATATTTAAATTTTGCCCAAATTTTTAGTGGGATTTCAGAAATAATATTTCCGTTTTTTTCGGTTATTTTTATTGGCGCAGTTTTCCAAATTTTCATTTCGGTTTTGTCGTCACTTAAAATGGTATCGTTGTAGATTAATCCGTTTAAATTTTTATTTAACTGATGTTCTATTTCTTTTAGTGTAATTTCTATAGGCATCGCCATAAAAGAGGTTTTGTTTTTATACACTACTGGAGCATCGTTTGACGGACTAGGTTTTAGCGCTTCAATTTTTTTTGTTGTTCCGCAGGATAACATTAGAAAAAGGAAACTGAAAATAAGATATTTTGCAAAAAAAGATTGTTTCATAGTGGATATTAATTTTTTTTTCGTTGTAAAAGTAAAATTTTAATTGATATCTGTAACAAAATTGTAAAAATGGGGTCTTATAAGAAATGAGAATAAAAGTGCATAAAATGATGTCAAAAAAAATAATGTTATTGTTGCTTTTTGTAGGCTTTCAATTGACAGCTCAAAACAAAAAATGGACGCTAGAGGAATGTGTGGATTATGCCATTAAAAATAATATTTCTATTAAGCAATCGGAGTTAGATGTAAAAACATCATCTGTTGAAAATATGGAAGCTATAGGTGGTTTTTTGCCCACTTTAAGTGCTAATGCAAATTATAGTATTAATACCGGAGCAAGTATTAACCCAGTAACAAATCAATTTCAAAACGAAACGTTTAAATCGTTTTCTGCTGGCGCTAGTTCTAATGTAACTTTGTTTAATGGATTGGCAAATTGGAAAACACTGCAAAGAGTTAATCTAAATAAAATTGCAAATAACTATCGTTTAGATAAAATGAAAGATGATATTGCACTTTCGATAGCAAATTCTTATTTGCAAATTTTGTTCAATAAAGAACAATTGAAAGTTCAAAAAAATCAAAATGTAATCACCAAAGAAAATCTGAAAAGAACACAAGATTTAATTGAAGCAGGTGCTGTTCCTGCTGGCGATATTTATGAATTACAAGCAACTGATGCCACCCAACAGCAGCAAATTATTGGTACAGAAAATGCGTTACTTATTTCAAAAATAGCTTTGTGTCAAACCTTATTGATTGAAAATTATGATACGTTTGATATTTCAGATGAAACTATAGATTTACCGCTTTCTAATGTAAGTAACGAAACTCAAGAAGCAATTTTAGCAAAAGCAAAAGAATCGGTTAAAGATGTAAAAATTGCCTTATCCAATGTTGATGTAGCTAAAAAAGATGTGGCTATTTCTCGTTCATCTTATTTACCAACGTTAACAGGTTTTGTGGGCTACAACACTCGATGGTCTGAAAGTACACCGTTTAATTTTGTAGATCAATTATCGTTATTTGATGGAACAGCAGTAGGTTTGCAACTTAATGTGCCAATATTAAATGGTTTTGCTACGAGAGGAAGAGTACAACGAGCAAAAATAAATCAAGAACGTGCAGAAATTCAATTGAAACAAGCCGAGTTAGATTTAGAGCGTAATGTATATCAAGCCTACAATGATGTTAAAAATGCAGTTAAATCATATGAAGCGGCTCAAAAATCATTAGAAGCTAGACGTCAGGCATTTAATTTTTCAAAAGAAAGGTATGAAGTAGGATTACTCAATGCATTTGATTTTTCACAAGCAACTCTTGCTTTAGAAAACGCTCAATCTGAAGTTTTACGAACAAAATATGATTATATTTTTAGAACCAAAATTTTAGAATTCTATTTCGGAATACCATTAATTAAAAAACAATAATAAAACATAAAAATCAAGTCATGTCAAAGAAAACCATATTCATTTTATTAGGAGGTGCAATCGGAATTATCTTATTATTAGTTGGACTTAAAAAAGGAGGCGTTATCGGAAATACTGATGATTCAAAAATTGTTGAATTATCAAAAGTTACTGAAACTACCATTGTTGAAACAGTTTCGGCAACGGGAAAAATTCAGCCCGAAATTGAAGTTAAAATTTCGTCTGAAGTTTCTGGTGAAGTAATTGCTTTACCTATAAAAGAAGGACAACAAGTTAAAAAAGGCGATTTGTTAGTTCGAATTAATCCCGATTTATATGAATCTGGAGTGAATCGTTCGGTTGCTTCTATGTCCACTACAAAAGCGGGTTTAAGTCAGGCTGACGCGCAAGTAAAAGAAGCAAAGGCAAACTATGATCGTAACAAAAAATTATTTGAAAAAGGGATTATTTCAAAAGCAGAATGGGATCGAATTGTGTCGGCTTATGAAGTAGCTACAGCCAACAAACAATCAGCTTATTATCAAGTGCAAAGTGCTTCTGCAACAGTAACTGAAGCAAAAGATAACTTAGGCAGAACCACCATTTATGCACCAGCAGATGGTACAATTTCTTTATTGAATATCGAATTAGGAGAACGTGTTTTAGGAACACAACAAATGGCAGGTACTGAAATTCTTAGAATTGCAAACCTAAACAATATGGAAGTTGAAGTCGATGTAAACGAAAATGACATTGTAAAAATTAATATCGGCGATTCGGCAAATATTGAAGTGGATGCTTATTTAAAAAGAGAGTTTAAAGGAATTGTTACGAGCATATCCAATTCGGCAAGTACTGCTTTAACAGCTGATCAAGTAACTAATTTTAAAGTAAAAGTTAGAATTCTTAAAGAATCATATCAAGATTTATTAGAAGGAAAACCTGAAAATTATTCTCCTTTTAGACCAGGAATGACGGCTACGGTTGATATTATTACCAAGCGTAAAGAAAATATTGTAGCAGTGCCAATTAGTGCCGTTGTGATAAAAGATGATACCACTTCGGTAAAAAAAGACATTGTTGCAGAGCTTGAAAAAGAAGAGCAACAGAAAAAAGGAACCGCTCCAAAATCTGACAAAAAGTTTGAATGTGTCTTTGTAAAAGTAGGCGATAAAGCTAAACTTCGTGTTGTAAAAACAGGAATTCAAGACGATTCAAATATAGAAATTATTTCAGGACTTAAACCTGGTGAAGAAATTATTATTGGTCCATATACTACTGTTTCTAAGGATTTAGCATCTAATGATAAAGTAAAAGTAGAATCGGAAAAGGATAAGAAAGAAAAAACGGAAGAAAAAAAATAAATAGATTACCCATTTGAGTTAGATAAGGCGCTAGAAATAGCGTCTTATTTTTTTTAATCTAGATTCCTTAGTAACTTTGCAAATCAAAATTAAATCATGCCAATAATATTAAACATAGAAACCGCCACAAAAAATTGTTCAGTAACTTTAGCCAAAGAGGGAAAAACAATTATTTGCAAAGAATTAGCAACAGAAAATTTCTCACATGCTGAAAAATTACATGTTTTTATTGAACAGATTTTAGTGGAAAGTAATGTGCAGTTTTCTGAGTTGAATGCCATTGCGGTAAGTCAAGGTCCTGGTTCTTATACAGGGTTGCGAATAGGTGTTTCTTCGGCAAAAGGATTCAGTTATGCGTTAAATATTCCGTTGATTGCAGTTGATACATTACAACTTTTAGCAAAACAGATTAATATAGATAAAGGCATTATTCTTCCGATGATAGATGCGCGGAGAATGGAAGTTTTTTCTGCAATGTATGATTCAAATTATAATCAAATTAGAGCAACACAGGCCGAAATTATTGATAAAAGTTCCTACCAAGAAATTTCTGAAACCATTCATTTAGTTGGCGATGGAATCGGGAAATTTACAAACACATTAACCAATGAAAAATTTGTGTTTCATAATGAAGTGGTATATCCATCGGCAAAAGAAATGAGCGCATTGTCTTTTGAGAAATTTCAAAATTCCGACTTTGTTGATGTGGCTTATTTTGAACCTTTTTATTTAAAAGATTTTCTTTTAATAAAGTAATTTAGTAGCGAATTCAACTTAATTTTAGAATTTGCTATTTCAAAGGTTTATTTTAATTCTTATATTTTCAAAGGAGTTTTCGGGTTGCAAGCAGCTTTTATTTTCACAAAGATAAAATAAGGTTTTTGTTTGATCGAATCGGTGACTTAGAAAGGGTAAAGAGCTATTTTTTGTACTTCCTGCAATAATAAGATTGGGATGAAATTCGCTATTCACTTTTGATAATTCGTTTACAGCATTTTCACCACAAATTGCCAGTTCTTTTCCTGTGTTTTTAGACATCCATAATTTCATCCAATTTGAATAAGCCGAAGCATAGTCGATTTTTGCAGTAATATGATGCAACATTTGATCTACTAATTTTTCATAATAGGTATTGTGAAATAAAACACTTAAAACGTGTAAATT
The DNA here is from genome assembly GCA_017983975.1 of Flavobacterium sp. Classification (GTDB taxonomy): domain Bacteria; phylum Bacteroidota; class Bacteroidia; order Flavobacteriales; family Flavobacteriaceae; genus Flavobacterium. The sequence continues at coordinate 54,885 of JAGOAL010000003.1, read as the reverse complement.
AGTTGCCATTACTGAGTTTGCAGCGGGAATAACATTATCTTCAACTTCAAAATGAGGGGCAATTAATTGAGAAGAATTTCGGGCGTTAAATGCGAAAAAATGTTGGTGTTCATCATAAAATTGTTCCAAACAATAATCGGTTAGTTGTTTTGCATTTTGAAGATAATCCATATCAAAAGTAACTTGATATAATCTAATAAATGCTTCAATTACAAAGGCATAATCTTCTAAAAATCCTTCAATTTTTGCCGTTCCATTATTGTAGGAATGCCATAAATGCCCATTGCTTGCCCAAATATTTTCCGTTATGAAGGATGCATTTTTTTTGGCAGCATCCAAATAAGTTGTATTGCCTAGTGCGGCATAAGCATCTGCATATCCCTTTAGCATTAACGCATTCCACGAAGTTATGCGTTTATCGTCTAATCTTGGTTTTGGTCTTTTATTTCTTATTTCCAGTAATTTATTTTCCCAATTTTTCTTTTTTTCAATTAGAATACCAACTGAAATTCCATTCTTTTGAGCAATTTCAGTATTACTTTCTTTTTGGATCAACACATAATTGTCGTGTTCCCAGAAGCCAAAGGAATTTATATTGAAAACCTCGGCAAATAAATTAAAATCCTCTTTTAAAATTGATTCTAATTCAGTTTTGGTCCACACATAAAATGCTCCTTCTTCTAAATGATTGTTTTTGTCTAAGCTATCAGCATCTAATGACGCATAAAATCCGCCATGATTATCGGTTAGTTCCTCTTTTATGAAGGCAATTGTTTTTTCAATAACTTCTTTATATAGCGGATTATTACTTCGCTTGTAAGCATCTGCATACACAGAAATTAATTGGGCATTATCATATAACATTTTTTCAAAATGCGGAACATGCCATTTCATATCTACCGAATAGCGTGAAAAACCTCCGCCAATCGTATCAAATAATCCACCAAAGGCCATTTTTGTCAACGTTAAGTCGACATGATTTAAAATGGATTGATCTTTATAATTGTGCCCATAATACTGAAGAAATTCCAGATTTGTAGGCATCATAAATTTTGGTGCTCTGGTATAACCTCCATATTCTAAATCAAAACTTTTTTGCCATTTTTCAACTAAAACATGAATATTCTCAAATGGAAATTTGTCTAAATGTGTGTTGTGCGAAACAATTCCTAAACTCATTAAACCTTCATGGAGTTTTTCGGCATATTCAATTACTTTTTTAGGGTTTTCTTGATATATTTTTGAAAGTTGTGCTAAGGTATCGATCCAATTAACCTTATTTACGTAGGTTGCTCCCCAAACGGGTCTTCCATCGGGTAAACACACAACATTTAAAGGCCATCCGCCTTGTCCTGTCATCATTTGTAAGGCTTTCATATAAATTGCGTCGACATCAGGACGTTCTTCTTTGTCTACTTTTATAGCAATGAAATTTGAATTCATTACCGCCGCTACTTCTTCATCTTCAAAACATTCATGCTCCATAACATGACACCAATGACAAGCGGCATAGCCAATACTCACCACAATGAGTTTGTTTTCTTTTAGGGCTGTTGCCAACGTATTTTCATTCCAAGCTTTCCAAAATATTGGATTAGTTGCATGCTGTAATAAATACGGACTAGATTCTAAATGTAATTCATTCATAAAAAAAGCGTTCAATTATAGAACGCTTAAAGGTAAAATATTTTTAAATAGTAATTAGCCATTAATAGCTTCAACTTTAATATCTTGGTCTTTTAACATGTCTTTTAGCATATTTTCAATTCCGTTTTTCAATGTAAAAGTAGAAGAGGGGCAACCACTACAAGCTCCTTGTAAGATTACTTTCACTCTTTTTTCGGTGGGATCAAAAGAATCAAAAACAATGTTTCCACCATCACTTTGAACAGCAGGCTTTACATATTCTTCTATAATATTTATAATTTGTTGCGATGTAACGTCTAAATTTTCAAAATAACTTTCTTGTTGTTTTTGGTGATTATCAGTTTTTACAATAGCCGATTCATCAATTACAGTGCCGCCATTTTCAATAAAACCTTTAATAAAAGTTCTTAATTCTAATGTAATTTCATCCCATTCTGTCACAGCAAATTTTGTAATAGACACATAATTTTCATCAATGAAAACTTCTTTAACAAATGGAAATTTAAAAAGTTCTTTTGCTAATGGTGACGCTGCTGTTTCGTCAATATTTTTGAATTCCACCGGTGTTTTTGTCAGCAACTTATTGCAAGCAAATTTTAATACCGCCGGATTTGGAGTGGTTTCAGCGTAAACAGTAATAGGCATTTTCTTGGGTTTATTTTCTTCAATTTTTAAAATTTCGCCGCCGTTTTTAATAAAATCTTCTATTTGTTCGGCTACATCGTTTTGAACATCTTCCCATTCCACAATAGAAAATTTTTCAATGGCTATAAAATTTCCCGAAATATATACCGTTTTAACAAAAGGTAAAAAAAACAATTGTTTTGCTAAAGGAGAAGGTTGGGTTTCATCGATATTTTTAAATTCAAAATTTTCTGAACGAATAATTATTTCATCAAATTCAAATTTTAATATGGATGGATTGTTTGTTGGTTTTATACTTGTAATTTGCATTTTAGTTCTGTTTTTGCAAAGATAAGAACAATTAAATGTCAATTGGATATATTTGTTTTTTTACAATAAAATTAACTATTGATGAAAGAAAAACGGCTTAAAAAATTACTATTTGCTATAAATTTACCTATGTTTAATGAGATGTAACAAAAATAAAATTTTGTATCTTTCTGATAATCATATTAATAGCTATGTAAGTTTGGATAAAAAAATAATGCGCATTTTTTTCTATATATTATTGAGAATATTTTAAAATAAAGATGCAATTAAAACACAAAATTTATATCTTTGACCATTAAGCTATAAAATCATTAGTATTGCTCAGATATAAATAGATTTTTATAGATTAAGTAAATTAAAATTAAGTCTCATTTTCATAAAATTAGTTACCTACGATGAATTTTAAAAAGAGTTATTTTGTTTTAGCATTTTTAATAGCACAAGTTGCCTTTTCTCAAGAAGGTGTTGCTGTATATTCTGATTATTTGTCAGACAACTATTATTTAATTCATCCATCGATGGCGGGTGCTTCAAATTGTGGTAAAATTAGACTTACAGGACGTCAACAATGGTTTGGTCAAGAAGATGCCCCAGCATTGCAAACTATTAGTTTTAATACTTCATTAGATGAAGATGGTAAATCTGGTATAGGAATGATATTCTTCAACGATAAAAACGGTTATCATTCTCAAAGAGGTGGTAAATTAACATATGCTCACCATTTGCGATTTTCTAGAAGTACAATCGATTTAAATCAATTGTCTTTTGGATTAAGTGCTGCGTTTATTCAAAGTACATTAGATGGTACTGATTTCACGGGTTTTGATCCTGTAATTGTTCCTGGTGTTATTCAGAAAGATGCTTATTTTAATGTTGATTTAGGTGTTTCGTATCATTATATGGATTTCTTTACCCATTTTACGATTAAGAATTTTTTAGCAAATCAACGTAGAGAATTATATTCTGAAGGATTTGAATCGGATAATTTAAGTAAGTATTTATGGAGTGCAGGAGCTGTTTTTGGTGATGATAGTAATTTGTTATTTGAACCTTCTTTAATGTTACAATATACTTCAGAAACAAAAGAAAAAGCAATTGATTTGAATTTGAAAGTCTATAAAGAACTTGAATTTGGTAAACTTTGGGGTGGACTTTCGTATAGAAGAAGTTTTGATGGTGCTCAATATGTAAGTGGTAGTGGTATTCAAGAACAAAAATTACAATGGATTACACCAATTGTGGGTCTTAATTATGACAAGTATATGTTCTCATATACCTATTCTCATGTAATGGGAGATGTAAAATTTGATAATGCTGGTTTTCACCAAATAACGTTAGGGATGAATATATTCTGTAGAGATAAAGAGTATGATTGTAACTGTCCTGCGGTGAACTAAATAAGTAAGTAAAGTATATTTGTCCCGATTTATCGGGACATTTTTTTTAAAGAAATAAGTAATGTTAATAAAAGAAGTAAACGGGAAGTTTCCACAAATTCCGAATGATTGCTATGTAGCCGAAAACGCCACTATTGTTGGAGATGTTACTTTAGGGTCAAATTGCAGTGTTTGGTTCAATGCTGTTATTCGTGGTGATGTAAATTCAATTGTCATTGGAAATAAGGTTAATATTCAAGATGGAGCTGTTATTCATTGTACCTATCAAAAACATCCCACAATTATTGGCAATAATGTTTCCATTGGTCACAACGCAATTGTTCATGGTTGCACCGTGAAGGATAATGTATTAATTGGAATGGGAGCTATTGTAATGGATAATTGTGTTATCGAAAGTAATTCAATAGTAGCTGCTGGTTCTGTGATTACTCAAAATACAATTGTAGAATCGGGGAGTATTTATGCCGGAGTTCCAGCAAAGAAAGTTAAGGATATTGATCAAAGTGATTTTGCTGGCGAAATACAACGCATTTCAAACAATTATGTGATGTATTCGGGTTGGTTTAAAACGGAAGAATAATACTAGAAATCTTTATAAAATACACTTTCTTGAGGCTTTACTATTTTTTTTAAAACTTCAGGATTACTATTAGTATAAAATACTTGGGTAAAATTACCTTTTGAAGGATTAATTAGTTGTAATTCTTCCAATATTTTTTTAATTTGTTTGGCCACCGCTTCACCTGAATCAATAATTTTAATAGAGGATGGAATGATCTTTTTGATTTGAGGAATTAAATACGGATAATGGCTACATCCTAGGACTAAATAATCTATATTTTTTTCCACCATCGGAAGTAAATAGCTTTCTAGCAGTTCTTTCATTTCTGGCGAGTCTAAATCACCATTTTCGATGAGTTGGACTAGTCCGTGGCCTATTTGCTCAATAATTTTCACATCGGGGTGTTTTGCTACATTTTCATGAAATAGAGAACTGTTAAGTGTTCCTTTTGTAGCTAAAATTCCTATAGTTTGTGTTTGGCTTTGAATAGCTGCGGGTTTAATGGCGGGTTCAATACCAATAAATGGCACATCATATTTAGCTCTCAGTTCTTTTATAGCATTAGTTGTTGCAGTATTACAAGCGACAACAATAATTTTACAATTTGCTTCGAGTAGTAATTCTGTGTTTTTACAACTTAATTGAATAATTTCGTCTTTTGATTTTAAACCATAAGGCGCATTCTTACTATCGGCAAGGTAAATAGTATTTTCATTGGGTAATAGCCCATGTACTTCTTTCCAAATCGAAGTCCCGCCTATACCCGAATCAAATAAACCTATTGGATTGTTTTTTTTCATTGAAACAAAAATATAAAAAAACTGCTCAATCAGTTTATGAAAGAGCAGTTTTTATAAAATGTATGCTAAATTAGAAACCTAATTCTTTTTTTACAGCTACTAATAAATCTTCACCATCAGCTACAATTACACCACTACCAGTTGTTGCGTCTAAAACATAAGTTATTCCTTTTGCTTTAGCTACCTTTTTAACTGCAGCTTGTGCTTTTTCCATGATTGGTTTAAGTAAATCAACTTCTTTTTGCCCTAATTCTTTTTGAGCGTTTTGTTGAAATTGTTGGATACGTGCACCCATATCTTGCATTTCTTTTGAACGTGTTTCATTTAATGCATCACCAGCAGTAGCTGATTCTTGCTCATATTTTTGCAATTTTGTTTGGTATTCAGTCACCATATTTTTGTAATCTTTGTCATAGGTTTCTTGAATTTTCTTTAATTGTTCTTGAGCTGTTTTCATTTCAGGCATTGAAGTCATTAAAGCTTGAACATCAATATGAGCTACTTTAGTTTGAGCAGTCGCTTGTGTTCCAATAAATAATATAACTGCGATTACTAACGATTTTAATTGTTTCATTTTTTTAATTTTAATTTAAGTTACTTTACTCTTTTTTCTCTGTTTCTGTTTTGTTTTCTGTTTTTTGTTCTCTTGCTTTTATTGCGGCAGCTTTTTCTTCTGCCATTTTTTTCTTCTTATCGGCTAATGCTTTTTTGCGTTCGTCAATTTTTTTATTTCGTTCTTCAATTGCTTTTGCTCTTGCTTCTTCGGGCGATATTTTTTTTTCTGTCGCAGGTTTTTCAGTAGCTACGGTTTCTGTTTTTTCAGAAGTTGTATCTGTCTTTTCAGAATTTGTATCTGTCTTAGTAGTATCTTTTTCAATTACTGTGCCATTTTTTTTAGCATCTCGTTCTTCGAGTAATTTTTTTCTTTTTTCAGCCGCAGCAGCTTTCTTTTCTTCAATTGCTTTTTGACGATCTTCTATTAATTTTTCTCGAGCTGCTTTTTTCTCGTCTAAAATTCTTTGACGTTCAGTATATGCAGGATTTGCTTCCTGAGCTGCTTTAGCTTCTTCCTGTGCTTCTTTTGCTTCAAGCGCTTTTAGTTGCTTTTTGCTCATTTCTTCTCTCTTCTGAGCCGTAGTTAATTTCTTTACAACATATTCACTAATATCATGTTTTTTATCTGCGAACAACATGGTTAAATCTGAAGCTCTATCAAAAACGAAATCATATTTTCTTAGTTCGGCAACATCTTGAACAATTGTAAATATTTGATCTTGTATTGGCTTCACTAAGACTGATTTCTGAATAATTAAATCGCCTTTAGGTCCAAATCTTTTTTCTTGATAATCTAACATTTCTTTTTCGAAATAGGCAATTTCTTCTTCGCGCTCTTCTATTAACTCTTTTGTTAATAAAACACGTTCAGTTTTTAGACTTTCTTTTAACGTATTAAGTGCTGTTCTCTTGGTTTCAATTTCTTGTTTCCAATTTTGCGCTTTTTGTTCTAATTGATTAAGTGCATCTGCATAATCTGGCACTTTTTCTAGAATATATTCCATATCAATATAACCAATTTTAACCCCTTTAGCTGTTTGAGCATGGGCTATAATTGAAAGAAACGCAAAGAATAAAAATATTTTTTTCATAAATATGTTGTTGTTTTTTATAAATAAAGCAGTAAGCTTATAACTTGATACTTTACTAACGTAACAAATATCAAAATATTTTTACGAAAATAATAAAAAACTATTAACTATCATTAAAATTGTTGTCCAATAATGAAGTGTGTTTGCCATCCACTTTTAACTGTTTGTCCTGGAACTGCATCAAATCCGTGTGCAAAATCAATTCCTAAAAGACCAAATGCAGGCATAAACACTCTTAAACCAACACCTGCTGAACGTTGCATTTTAAACGGATTATAATCTTTAAATTCGTTGAAAGCAGCACCTGCCTCTAGGAATGTTAAAGCATAAATAGATGCTGATTGATTTAAAGTTATAGGATAACGCAATTCAGCAGAGAATTTATTATACACTGTTCCTCCATCAGTTGAAGAAAGCGAGTTATTTGGATATCCTCTTAATTGGATAACTTCTCTACCGTCTAAGGCAAAATTAGCTAATCCATCTCCACCTAAATAAAATCGTTCAAATGGAACTAAACCTCTATCGTTATTATATGCCCCCATGTAACCAAATTCACCTAAAGAACGCAATACTAATTTATCCCAGATTCTGGTATACCAATCAGCTTTGAATTTAATTTTATAATATTCTAACCAATTGTATTTTTTCTGATCTACTTTTGCTGGATCTGCTGCTGCATCGGCTGGGTCTGTTACAGGATAGCCTTCTGCATTTAGATATGATCCTGCAGGATAGTTACTTCCGTCTGGAGCAAAACCATCTGCAGTCGCTCTCATTTTGTATTCAGCTAAATTCCCTAGATTTTTATAATCAATTCCGTTAAACATTGAATAAGGTAATGTAAATTTTCCTGAAATACTAAATTCAGAACCTTGTGTAGGATAAATAGGATTAACAGCTTTACTGTTTCTAGATAACCCTATAGTATAAGCTAAATTTCTTGATGCTCCATTTCCAAAAGTAAATAAACCTGTGTTATAGTTATTTAAATCATAATATTGAAAAGAAACCGCTTGCGATAATACAAAATAATCATCTGGAACTGTTAAACGTTTCGCAATTCCAACAGATAATGATGTAATGTTGAAACTTTGATTTCTTGTAACATCTCTAGTTGAATAATTGTATAAAAATTGTTTACTGTGCGACAATGAGGTTGAAAAACTTATAGGTTTTTTTCCTCCAAACCATGGTTCAGAAAATGACAAACTATACGTTTGAAAGTAAGAACTTCCTTGTAAACGTAACGACATTTTTTGTCCGTCACCCATAGGTAATGGTTTGTAGGCCGATTTTTTAAACATATTTCGAGCAGAGAAATTGTTAAATGATAAACCAAGTGTACCAATAAATCCGCCACCACCATAACCTCCTTGAAGCTCAATTTGACTAGCACCTTTTTCTACTACATTATATTCAATATCTACCGTTCCAGCTTGTGGATCTACATTTTTAAAATCAGGTTTAATGGCTTCAGGATCAAAGAAACCTAATTGTCCTATTTCTCGAATCGAACGAATTAAATCTTCTTTACTATATTTTTGTCCCGGTTTTGTTCTTAATTCTCTATAAATTACATGGTCGTTTGTTTTGTCATTTCCAACAACTGTAATTTTATTGAAATAAGCAATTGGACCTTCAGTAATTCTGATTTCAAAATCAATAGTATCATTTACCGTTCTTACCTCAACCGGGTTAATGTTTGAAAACAAATACCCATTATTTTGATATAAATTGGTAATGTCTTCACCATCAGGTTTAGATTGGTCAGCAATTCTTTTTTGTAAAATGGTTCCGTTATAAATATCTCCTTTTTTAATTCCTAAAATTGCATTAAGTTGTCGATCGGTATAAATTGTATTTCCTAAATAACGGATATCTCCAAAATAATATTTTTGTCCTTCTTCTAGTTTTACTTTTATTCCAATTGTATTACTGGTTTTGTCATAAGTAACAGAGTCAGAAATAATTCTGGCATCTCGATATCCTTTTTCTTTATATTTATCAATTACAGCTACTAAATCTTCTTTATATTTTTCTTTTATATATTTTGATTTTTTGAAAATACGAATAGGATTTCTCTGCTTGGTGTTTTTAAATGTCTTTTTCAGTGAAGCATCGCTCATTTTTGAATTTCCATCAAAAACAATGCTTTTTACTTTTACTTTTTCACCTTTGTCAATCAGCACAACCATTTTTACATCTGCAAAAGCAGAGTCTTGTACCGTATTAATAACTACTTTTGAGTTGTAGTATCCGTCCTTTTTGTATTTGTTTTCGAAATAGTTTTTGGTCGTAGTAAGTAAGTTTTCATTTACAATTTTTCCTTTTTTAAGATCGGCCTCTTTAATTAATTCTTCGGCTTTACCCTTTTTTATTCCTTGTATTTTTACATCGCCAAGTTTAGGAAGTTCATTAATGTTTAATTCAAGAAAAATGCTATCTCCTTCAATTTTGTTTACATAAAAATTAACGTCTGAAAATAAACCCAGTTTCCATAATTTTTTTATGGCTGTAGAAATGTCCTCACCTGGTACCATGATAGATTGACCTTTTTCTAATCCAGTAAAAGTGGTTACTGTTTGAGTGTTATAGCTAATTTTTCCAGTAATATCAATTTTAGCTAGTATATATTCTTTTCCATTTTCAAGTTTAGTATCTTGAGCAAAAAGGGAGCTGCTATTTAATAATATAAAAATTGAAAGTAATTGTAATCCTTTTTTAAACATTTTTTTCGGGTATAATTTGTTCGCTTGTTTTTCCAAATCGGCGTTCTCTTTTTTGATAACTAATAATTGCTTCATATAAATTGTCTTCTGAAAAATCGGGCCAAAGCACTTCAGTAAAATAAAACTCGGCATAAGCAATTTGCCATAAAAGGAAATTACTTATTCTATGTTCGCCGCTTGTTCGTATTACTAAATCGACATCGGGTAAATTGTGTGTGTAAAGATGCTGATTAATAATTGATTCGTCAATAGCCTCTTCAGAAATTATATTATTTTTAACTTTATTGCTAATTTTTTTAACAGCTTGAATTAGCTCTTCTCTAGCGCCATAACTAAGCGCTAATGTGAGAGTCATTCTAGTGTTTTCGGCTGTTTTTTGAATTACTTCTTGTAATTCTTTTTGAACTCCAGCGGGTAAATTTGTTAAATTTCCGATGGCGTTTAATTTGATGTTATTTGACTGTAATGTTTTGATTTCTTTCTTTAAGGATGAAATTAACAACTTCATTAAAGTTTCAACTTCTAGTTTTGGTCGGTTCCAGTTTTCAGTTGAAAAGGCGTAAAGGGTTAGATTTTTGATTCCTAGTTTAGCACAACTTTCAACAGTAACACGCACGGATTTAGTGCCATTTTCATGACCTAAAGCGCGAAGTAACCCCTTTTGTTTAGCCCATCTACCGTTTCCATCCATAATGATAGCTACGTGATTTGGCAAGGTTGCTGTATTTATTTCTTGTTCTTTTTCCATTTTATTATTCTGCACAAAAACACGGATTTTGTCCAAATGTATACGTAAGTGTTAAACCAGAAAACACATACCAATCATTACTGTTTAAATTTCCAAAACGAAGGCTGTCAAAATTATCATTTTCTGGATTACTACCATCTAAATTATCAGTAAAAGTGTATCTCGCACCCACTTCGGCACCAATTACAAAATTACTGAACAATCTCGCTTTAACTCCTATAACCATTGGTAATGCAAAGGCACTACTTTGATAATCTAAATAACTTTCTCTATTTCCTATAAAAATTTCATCATAGATAAAATAATTTACTCCAGTAAATACGTAAGGCGTAACTTTTTTCTTATCATCATGTAAATCAAAATCCATAAAATTGAATTCTAATCCTAGAGAGAACTCTTTTACTTTATTTTCAAATGAATTTCCTCTTAAATATCTACTCGGAACCTTACTGTCACTATCTTTTGAAGTAAGATTTCCTTGGTAATAAGAAAATCGCCAAGCATGTCGTGGACTTCTATTCCATTTATATATTATTCCAAAAGCTGGCTCATTTGGAGCAATATACTCCGTTGGACCAACATCCCCAATATAATTAATTCCACCAGCAAAAACGCCCAACTCATGAATTTGAGCAAAGCTATTCAAGGTGCAGAAAATCAGGCTAATGTAAATAAAAATACGTTTCATTTTTTCAAATAGTTTGCAAATATAACAATATTGACTACTTAACCCTATTTTAAAGGTTTTTTTTGTTACATCTTATACGTTATTTAAAAACGCAAAAAAACATAAAATGATATGTTACAGAATTAATTTCTTTTATCGGCGCCCCACAACAATTTTTTTCTAATCGTTGTTAAGAAAGTTTCTTCTTTAAATTCAATAATTGACAGCATAAAGGGTGCTTTTTTGATGAAAACAGTAGTGTCTATTGAAACGGCAGCAATACGTGAATCTAACGAAATTAAAAATTGTTCTTCACGACCTGAAACTTTTAGTGTAATTTCGGTATCATCAGTAATTACAAGTGGTCGTGCATTTAAATTATGAGGAGCCATTGGGGTAACTACAAAACTTGCTACTTCAGGTGTTAATACAGGTCCACCACAACTTAAAGAGTAACCAGTTGAGCCGGTAGGTGTTGAAACAATAAGGCCATCTGCCCAATAGGAAGTAAGGTATTCGTTATTTAATGAAGTTTCAATGGTAATCATCGACGTGGTGTCTTTTCGAGCAACTGTTACTTCGTTTAAGGCAAAATCTAACTCTTTGAAATTATCATATTCTGGATTAGTTCTCACGCTAAGTAAACTTCGTTTAGAAATGATATACTCCTTTTGAATTACTTTTTGCAAAAGCGGTTCAATATTTTCATATTGTACGGTTGCTAAAAATCCTAATCTTCCTGCATTAATACCTATAATCGGAATGTTTTTATCGCGAATAAATGTCGCTGCTTTTAATATTGTTCCGTCACCACCTATGCTTATTAAAGCTTCAAAGTTAGAATCAAGTTCAGCATAGGAAGAAAAACTTGGATAATCATTTTTGACAATGTTTTTTTCTTGAAGGATTTCTAAAAATGATCGTTCAAAGGCGATTGAAATTTCATTTTTTTCTAAAAACGAGACCACTTTAGTTACAATTTCAGCAGTGTTATTTTGATAATATTGTCCAAAAATTGCTATTTTCATAGTGATATTGATTAAATATTAAGATATTTATCTAAATAATCTGAACGTTCTTTTAGACTGTTTAAATAAGAGTCTTCCTGATGTTCAGAAATTATTTCATAATCATACCTTCTAAAGGCTTGAATGATTTCGTTTAAACCACTTTGGCTAATTTTTACAGTAATTTCTACTTTATTATTAGCTACATTGGATATAAATAAGCCAAGAATTTTAGCATTATTACTTTCAATAATTTGGGCTACTTGACTCATTGAAAAGTTGTTCATTTCTTTTTCGATAATTAAAATACCTCCTTCTTCTTTTAAAAAAGGGGTTTCATGTAAAAATCGAATCACATCTTCTAATTCATAATAGCCAATATAGTTGTTTTTTTCATCTAATACGGGAAGAATATTGGCGTCATTTTTAGCAAAAACTTCTAACACATCTAACCAAATCATACTTGAGCGCACAAAAAAACGTTCAAATTGATAGCGGCTCTCGTTTACAAGTGCATTTGGAGATAAAAATTCAATAGTTTCTTTAGTTACACATCCTATATAAATACCATCTTCAGTAACCGGAAAATGAGAATATGAAAAATCTTCAAACAAAAGTTGTGCTTCCATAATAGAATCACTGTGTTTTAAAGGTTTTATTTCGGTATTAATATAACTTGTAAGGCTGTTCATAGAATGAAATGTGAAATGAAACCGCAAAATAATCAAAAAATACCATATGATACCTAATTTATACTTTGTATTTTTGCTAAAATAAAAAAGTAACCATGACAAAGCTTTCTGTAAATATTAATAAAATTGCAACTTTACGAAATTCTAGAGGGGGAAATGTACCTAATTTATTAAAAGTAGCTAAGGATATTCAACAGTTTGGAGCACAAGGAATTACCATTCATCCCAGACCAGACGAAAGACATATTCGTTACCAAGATGCAAGAGATTTAAAACCGGTTGTGTACACCGAATACAATATTGAAGGCAATCCGCAGCATAACTTTATTGATTTAGTTTTAGAATGTAAACCCACTCAAGTAACTCTTGTTCCAGATGCGATTGGGGCATTAACTTCCAATGCAGGTTGGGACACCCTAAAACATCAATCCTATTTAATGGAAGTCATTCAAGAATTTCAGCGAAACGGCATAAGAACTTCGATTTTTGTTGATGCCGATGAAAAAATGATTGAAGGAGCAAAAGCAACCGGAACCGAACGAATTGAATTGTATACCGAAAGTTTTGCCCACGATTATGGACTTGGTAATTTTGCCGGAATTGAACCGTTTATCAAAGCGGCTCTTAGAGCTAATGAATTACAATTAGGTATTAATGCTGGGCATGATTTGAGCTTAGATAACATAAAATTCTTCAAAGAAAATATTCCTAATTTATTGGAAGTTTCTATTGGTCATGCTTTAATTTCAGAGTCCTTATATTTAGGACTAGAAAATGTAGTAAACATGTATTTGCAAAAATTAAAATAAATGACATTACATTCAAGAATTGAAGGAGAAGGAATTCCAATAATCATACTTCATGGTTTTTTAGGAATGTCTGATAACTGGAAATCGTTAGCAACGCAATTTGCTTCAGCAGGTTTTCAAGTCCACGCATTAGATTTAAGAAATCACGGGAAAAGTTTTCATTCCGAGGAATTTAATTATGAAGTGATGGTCGAAGATGTAAAGAATTACATTCAAGTACATCAACTCACAAATTGTATTGTTTTAGGTCATTCAATGGGCGGAAAAGTAGCAATGTTGCTAGCAACAACGTATCCACATTTAGTTTCCAAATTGATTATTGCTGATATAGGCCCCAAATATTATGCACCGCACCATCAAACTATTTTAGCAGGATTAAATGCGGTTGATTTTTCTAAAAAACCTTCTAGAAGTGATGTCGAACAAATTCTATCAAATTGTATTACCGATTTTGGTACGCGCCAATTTTTATTAAAAAATTTGTATTGGAAAACGCCAGAACAACTTGCTTTCCGATTTAATTTACAAGTTTTTAATGATAAAATTGAAACAATCGGTACTGCTTTACCTTTTGAAAACAAATTTGAGGGTCCAACTCTTTTTTTAAGAGGCTCTAAATCAGATTATATTTTGGATTCTGATTTTGAAACCATTTATTATCATTTTCCTATGGCATCTATTGTGACTATTGACAATGCAGGACATTGGTTACATGCCGAAAACCCAAAAGATTTTCAATTAAACGTAATGCAATTTTTGAAATAAATTGACTGAAAATGATAGGCATGCATAATTTTTTAGTTAAAAAAATTGTAAAATTCATATTTTGTCTTAATTTTGAACTATTGATTTTTATAAATTCAGAAAAAAACTAACACTAATTTACATTATGAGAAAATTACTTTCTTTAACATTATTGGCTTTAGCTGGCTCAACTGCATTTGCAGGAGGATATCGAGTTAGTATTCAAGGTCAAAAGCAATTGGCTATGGGACACACTGGTGTTGCTGTAGTGAATAGCGCAGAAGTTGCGTTTTTTAACCCAGCGGGTATGGCTTACTTAGATAAAAAATTCAATTTATCTTTTGGAGGAAACGCATTGTTTGCAAAAACTAAATTCCAAAATTCACAATACAATTGGGAATCATCTACAGAGAATATGGGAACACCATTCAGTTTGTATGCTACTTATAAAGTGAATAAATGGTTAACAGCTGGTTTAGCGGTTTACACACCTTACGGAAGTTCTGTAGAGTGGGATCAAGATTGGCAAGGAGCACATTTAGTAAACAATATTGACTTACAAGCTATTTTTGTTCAGCCTTCGGTTTCGATTAGAGTAGGGGAACATTTTAGTGTAGGTGGTGGACCAATTTTTGCAACGGGTTCTGTAAACTTTAACAGAAATGTTGCTACAAATCCGTTATTATCAGTTGATGGAAGTGGTACTGACGTTACTTTAGATGCTAAAGGAATTACTGCTTGGGGATATACTGCTGGATTCATGTTTAATCCTTCTAAAAAAGTAAGAATTGGTATGAACTACCGTTCTGAAATTATTATGGAAGCGCGTGATGGTGCTGCTGATTTTAATGATGTACCAGGTTTTGCTTCAGCTTCGCCAACACTACAAAATACAAAATTTAATGCAGATTTACCTTTACCGGCTGAATTAACAGTTGGTTTATCATACCAAGTAACAGATAAATTGTTATTTGCTTTTGATTACAACAGAGCAATGTGGAATGTTTATGAAGCTTTAACTGTTGATTTCTTAAATGCAGATGGTACTATAAGAAATACTTCTAACAATCCTAGAAACTACAAAAATTCAAGTACTTACAGATTAGGAACACAATATGCGGCGAATGATAAATTTACGTTTAGAGCAGGTTGGTATTTTGATGAAAGTCCAGTACAAGATGGATATTTTGCTCCAGAAACACCAAGAAACGATTCTATGGGATTCACAGGTGGTTTAACATACCAAGTGAACAATAAATTAGGAGTAGATTTTTCATTCCTTTATTTACATTTTGATGAAGTGGATAATTCATATAACCATTATCAAGAAAATGGAAATACATTACCATTTGGTGGAACATACAAATCAGTTGTTTTCTCACCTGGTATAGGTATTACTTATGGTTTCTAATTTTTAATAAACAGAAAAATGAAAAATAAATTTATATATTTAGCTATTATAGCGGCTGGTTTTGCTTCATGTGAGCCAGAATTTGAAAATGAAGTAGGTGCTAACTATTCTTCTGGAGAGGCAGACTTTACTTCTTATGTTGCCATTGGAAATTCATTAACGGCAGGTTATATGGATGGTACGGTTTCTAGAGTAGGACAAACGTATTCTTATCCAAACTTATTAGCGCAACAATTTGCCTTAGTAGGCGGTGGCGCTTTTACACAACCTTCTTATGCAGATGATGTGAATAATTTAGGAGGTTTAACTTTAGGAGGAATGACAATTGGTGGTACTCGTTTAGTAATTGATGCATCCCAAGGTCGTCCTGAAAATTTAGCTGGAACTTCTACAATTGAGGTTTCTAATTTACAAGCAACAGCTTATAACAATATGGGAGTTCCAGGTGCAAAATCTTTCCACTTAAGACTTCCAGGTTATGGTAATGTAGCAGGAGTAGCTTTAGGTCAAGCCAATCCCTATTTTGTTAGACATGCCACTTCGCCTACGGCTACTGTGATGGCAGATGCAATGACTAAAAATCCAACGTTTTTCACTAACTGGATTGGTGCTAATGATGTCTTATCTTATGCAACTAATGGTGGTGCAAAAGCAGACGGAATGACACCTGCTGACGATCATAACGCAACTGGAAATATGAATCCATTAGCGTATGGTAGTAATGATATTACGAATTCGGATTTGTTTGAAAGTACTTATACTAATATCATTAACACCCTTACAAATGGTGGCGCTAAAGGGGTAGTTTGTACCATTCCTAGTGTAACTTCTATTCCATATTTTACGACGGTAAAATATAATGCATTACCAGATGCTGCAATTGCTTCAAATCCACAAGCAAGTCTTTTAGTTCAATTGTATGGGTTTTTAGCTGTTGCAACTAATGGAAGAATTACTCCATTAAATTTAACAGACAATACAAATAATGCAATTTTAATAAATGATGCAAATTTATCACCTTTAAGTGCCCAAATTACAGCTTATGCAAATGCATCAGGAAATCCTTTATTGGTTTCAAATTCAGCAGCTTTAGGTGCTATATACGGAAGAGCAAGACTTGCTACTGCTAATGATTTAGTAGTATTAACCGCAAGCAGCCTTTTAGCTCCTCCAAATAATGTGAATCCTAATTTACCAGCACCATTTAACTTAAATGGAATTACAGCTCCCTTAGCTAACAAATGGGTATTAACAGCTACTGAACAAGCTAAAGTTGCAAGCGCTACCAATGCATATAACGCTTCAATTCGTTCAATTGCGGCTACAAAAAATTTAGCGGTGGCTGATATGAATGCAATTATGACTCAATTAGTAAGTGGATTAAAAATCGAAACAGGACAAATTTATACAGCGAATTATTTTAGTGGTTCTGCTACTGAAGGTTTAGTATTGTTTTCTTTAGACGGTGTTCACCCTAATGCACGTGGTTATGCAGTTATTGCTAATGAAATTATCAAAGTGATTAATCGTCATTATCATGCAAACTTACCATTACACAATCCTTCTTATTTTCCTGGAATTAATATTGTAGGTTCAAATAATTAAGAAAGTCTTAAATAATTTTAAAAAAGGCATCATTTTTGATGCCTTTTTTTGTATTTTTAAATTATAAAAATGTAAACATGAATTTTATTATCAAATTATTTATCAGTTCAATTATTGTATTTGCACTTTCCTATTTTTTGCCTGGTGTGCATGTAACTAGTATAGTTGCAGCTCTTTGGGTAGCTGTTGTTCTAGGCTTATTAAATACTTTTTTAAAGCCTGTTTTAGTGTTTTTTACTATTCCTGTAACCTTATTTACGTTAGGATTATTTTTACTAGTTATTAACGCTATAATTGTTTTAATCTGCGATTATTTTATTCCAGAATTTCAAGTAGATGGCTTTGTAACGGCATTGTTTTTTAGTGTTTTATTGTCGGTGAGTCAATCTATTTTGAATAAAATATTCATTAGTGATAAATAATTTTATACCGAATTGAATTTCAATAAATTAAAAACTTGTTTGGGTTGTAAAAATTCTATAATTTTGCAACCCAATTTTTATGGTACTTAAATAAACAGATAATGAACATTACAAAATCACAAGTTGATGCATTAAATGCTATTGTTACAGTAGCAATTACAAAAGAAGATTATTCCGATAAAGTAGAAAAAGTATTGGCAGACTATAGAAAAAATGCTGCTATTTCAGGTTTTAGAAAAGGAGCCGTTCCTATGAGTTTAATTCAAAAACAATACGGAAAAGCGGTTTTATTAGAAGAAGTAAACAAAGTATTACAAACTTCGCTGAATAATTACCTAACTTCTGAAAAATTAGATATTCTTGGAAATCCGCTTCCAGTGGTAACCGAAAGTATTGATTGGGATGCAGAGCAGTTTTCTTTTGACTTCGAATTAGGGCTTGCACCTGAATTTTCTGTGGATTTATCTGCTAAAAATTCGGTAATTAAATATAACGTAATTGCCGATGATAAAATGTTAAATGATCAGGTAGAACGTATTCAAAAACAATACGGGAAATTAATTTCGCAGGCAGAAGTTAAAGCTGATTATGAAGTAAGAGGTACTTTTACCAATGAAGAACAAGGCATCAATGCACCCGCTAACTTTGCGTTAGATATTTTTGCTGATAAAAAAGCGGCCAAAGCATTTATAGGTAAAAAAGTAGGGGATGTTGTTGCTATTGGTACAAAAGGCTTGTTTGACGATGATCATAAATTAATGGACTATTTAAAAGTAGGACATGATGCAGTGCATGGATTAGATATTACCGTTAACTTTACCATAGAAGAAATCAATGCCGTTGAAAAAGCCGAATTAAATCAAGAATTGTTTGATAAATTATTCGGACCTGGAGTAATTACTTCTTTAGCAGATTTGAAAGCTAAAATTAAAGAAGATGCTGAAACGCAATTTGCACAACAAGCGGATCAAAAATTCTTAAATGATGTGACGGATTTCTTAATCGATTCAACAAAATTTGATTTACCAGCTAATTTCTTAAAAAAATGGATCAAAACCGTTGCTGAAACGCCACTTTCTGACGAACAAGCAGAAGAAGAATATGCAAAAGCAGAAAAAGGTTTACGTTTCCAATTAATCGAAGGAAAAGT
This sequence comes from Flavobacterium sp., assembly GCA_017983975.1. GTDB lineage: Bacteria > Bacteroidota > Bacteroidia > Flavobacteriales > Flavobacteriaceae > Flavobacterium. Next base: position 35,892 of record JAGOAL010000003.1, on the reverse strand, counting down.
AATGGCTGATAACAATTTACAAATTACTTTTGAAGATTTAAAAGCACATACGGCTGACATCATTAAAAAACAAATGGCACAATTTGGACAATTAAATCCATCTGATGATGAAATCAACGGAATTGTAGCACGCGTAATGTCAAATCAAGACGAAGTGAAGCGTTTATCAGAGCAAGTAATGAGCGAAAAAATGTTAGGTTTATACAAAGAAAAAGTAAAAGCTAAATCAAAAGAAGTAAATTACGACCAATTCATTAAAGCGATGTACGGAGAATAAATTCTCATAAAAAATAATTATCTTTGAGCGTCAAACTAGTTTTGGCGCTTTTTTATTGAAGCCATTCGGTATCATTAAATTAAAGATGACCATTTAAAATATATTGTTTTTTAGTTCAACCCATTTAAACTTTAAACAATTAAACATTTAAACAAAAAATTATGAATTACGGAAAAGAATTTAAGAAATATGCTACTAAGCACCATGGCGTAAACAGTTTGTATTATGATAAAATTGTAAGCAGCATGACTCCTTACATCATCGAGGAGCGCCAAATGAACGTGGCGTCTATGGATGTGTTTTCTCGTTTAATGATGGATCGCATCATTTTCTTAGGAACAGGAGTTGATGATTATGTAGCTAATATTATTCAAGCGCAATTGTTGTTTTTAGAAAGTGTAGATGCGTCTAAAGACATCAGTATTTATATCAATTCACCAGGCGGTAGTGTCTATGCCGGATTAGGGATTTATGATACCATGCAATTTGTTAAACCAGATGTAGCAACCATTTGTACCGGAATGGCAGCTTCAATGGGAGCAGTATTATTATGTGCTGGAGCCGAAGGAAAACGTTCGGCGTTACCCCATTCAAGAGTCATGATTCACCAACCCTCAGGTGGGGCACAAGGTGTGGCTACTGATATGGAAATCAACTTGAAAGAAATGTTGAAATTAAAAAATGAATTATACGAAATCATATCTAAACATTCAGGGCAGTCTTTTGAAAAAGTACACCAAGATTCAGAACGCGATTATTGGATGATTGCTGCTGAAGCAAAAGAATACGGAATGATTGATGAAGTGTTAACAAGACAATAAAAAGGTGTTAGGTAATGGGTGATAGGTAAAAGGTTTGCCCATCACCCATTGCCCATCACCTTTAACCCAAAAAAAATGGCAAAAGAAGTATTAGAATGTTCGTTCTGTGGGAGAAAAAAGCCGGAAACCAATTTATTAATTGCGGGAATCACGGCGCATATTTGTGATAAGTGTATTGAACAAGCCCACGGTATCGTAGTAGAAGAATTAAAGCAAACCGGTAATGCTGATTTGGCTGCCGATTTAATTCTATTGAAGCCAAAAGAAATTCGCGCGTTTTTAGATGATTATGTCATTGGACAAGATCAAACTAAAAAAGTGATGAGTGTTGCCGTTTACAACCACTACAAACGTTTAATGCAAAAGCAATTAGACGATGAAGTAGAGATTGAAAAAAGTAATATTTTAATGGTAGGTCAAACTGGAACGGGTAAAACATTAGTAGCAAAAACCATTGCTAAAATGTTGAACGTACCGCTAGCTATTGTTGACGCTACCGTATTAACCGAAGCAGGTTATGTAGGAGAAGACGTAGAAAGTATTTTAACCCGTTTGTTGCAAGCCGCTGATTATGATGTGGCTAAAGCCGAAAGAGGTATCGTTTTTATTGATGAGATTGATAAAATTGCCCGTAAAAGTGATAACCCATCCATAACGCGTGATGTTTCGGGAGAAGGCGTGCAACAAGCCTTGTTGAAATTACTTGAAGGAACGGTAGTGAATGTGCCACCAAAAGGAGGAAGAAAACACCCCGACCAAAAATTTGTGGAAGTAAATACCCAAAATATCTTATTCATCGCGGGTGGTGCTTTTGACGGTATTGAACGCATTATTTCAAAACGATTGAACCGACAAGCCGTAGGGTATAGTTCGTCTTTAGGAACCGACCATATTGATAAAGATAATTTGTTGCAGTATTTAATTCCAAAAGATGTCAAAGATTTTGGGTTAATTCCTGAAATTATTGGGCGTTTACCGGTTTTAACACACATGGATCCTTTGGATGCAGCCACTTTACGTGCCATCTTAACCGAACCAAAAAACGCTTTGATAAAACAATATCAGAAATTATTTGAAATGGATGAGGTAACGTTAGCGTTTGAAGAAGAGGCTTTAGATTATATTGTTGAAAAAGCCTTAGAATATAAATTAGGAGCGAGAGGACTGCGTTCGTTGTGCGAAGCCATCTTAACCGATGCCATGTATGAATTACCAAGTTCAACCGACAAGCACTTACAAGTAACTAAAGACTATGCCGAAAACAGTTTGAATAAAAATTTATTACAACGACTGAAAGCGGTTTCTTAATTTGTAACAAAATAGAAACAAAAATAAAGCTCAAAAATGTATGTTTTTGAGCTTTATTTTGTTATTTTTTTCTTATTCGTAAGGCTTTTCAGGTACTCTCCGTTTTTTTAGTTGTTTCTGGACTCAACTTTTTTGACTATGTTATAATTGAAGAAATTATTTTGGTTCTTCAATAAATTCTACATTACTTTTAACAATCCAACCAGAAGTTGTTTTTCCATTCGAATTTGTAAAAGAGGCATATAGAAAACCATTTTCTTCATTTGAGATGTCTATATTATCTCCTTTAACCAAAAACGCTTTTCTTTTCTTTTCGTAACTTGGTGTTTCGTAAAAATAAGTTTTTGATATTACTACTAACGCTTTATTATAATCTTGGGTAGATTCTTTAGAAGAATTTATTTCGACAGAATTATCAACGTTAGTTGAATTTTCTACATTTTCTTCTTCATAACTTTCATTACCATATTTAGAATTCTGTAAAGAGGTATTTACTATTTCTTCATCTTCAATTGAGGGTTTATCATTGATTTCTATATTTTGTTGAATTTTATTTTTGTTTTTTTGTCGATCTACTAATAGCCATATAATTGTACTTATTAAAAATATTCCAATTACAATAACAAAAACCTTTTTGAAACTTTTGTTATTTGATTTATCTTCTGAGTTAAAATTAATTGATGAATCCTTTTGATCATTAGCTTTTATTGTAGTATCTTCTACCTCATAAATATTATAATTCTTTAATTTTTCATCTAAATATTCTTCAGTAACTTCACTATTGGGCTCAAATTCTTGAATAAGATATCTTAAAATATTTCTAATGTTGCCATGTTTACTGTAAAGTAAACTCATTTCATCAACTGTTATTTCAGTTGCAGATTTATAATGTTTATATAAATCTAGGATTAATTTTTTCTCATTATTTTTCATACTAGAATGATGGTGTTTTAGGTTCATTATCTTCAAGAAAACAATCCATATCATCTTGATTTGGATTAATTTTTACAGAATTTTCTAAACTATCTCCAGCATAAAATAGATTTATTAAAATAATAATATTTAATATAAGTGTAGCGATACCAATAAAAATATAGGTATTTTTTAATGTGTCTATACTTTTTGCGTTATAAATAATAAAAAAGCCAATAACTAAACAGACTATTAAAAATAAAGTAGTTGTCACAATTGCCTTTAATGATTTGCCAGCTTCTTGAATTTTTTCTGGATATGTTAAAATAAATTTTGAATTATTTTTCTGGATTGGTTTTATGCTTTCTTGATAATAATCAATATAAAGATTATATCCTTTTGAATATAAAAATAGATTTAATCCATTTTCAATAGTCTCAATATTTCGATTATTACAAAACTCATTTTGAAAAATAATTAATTTTTCATTGAATTTATACTCTCTTCTATTTAATTCTGCAAATGATAATAAGACAGTTTCAGTTTCATAATCTTTCCAATATTCAATTATTGAAGTTAGAGCAGGAGTGTCATATTTTATTAGTTCCTCAATTTTTAAATTTTTCATTGTTATTATGTTTTATAGTTTTATCAATTTTCAAAAATTACACTCAACTTATATACTTTTTCTACACTTTCGCCACCAAAGTCTGAATTCCATAACACACGAATATAAATTTCAGCACTATCACCAATCATATCAGTGAAAAATGGCATTTGTTGTGTTGGGGTATACGTGTATTTACTATAGGTTTGTAACATAGTTTTTGCTGCAGGATGGTTAAAATTGAAATAGCGATTTATTTCATATCCTGCTAAATTTGATACAGAGGTATCATTTACTAATTGCGGTAAGGTTACAGTTTGTGTTCCGACAGGAATTGGTTGGGATAAGTTATTATTGATATATAAACCCAAATATGAATACACGGGATAGGTCCATGTTACCTGACCGGGAACATAAAAATAATTAGAATCATATCCTGTTTCCATTAATGGAACGCCATTGACTATATAGGAAGCAACTAATGGATCAGTTGTGCCTTTTATTCTAAAATAATTTAATCCAGAATGTTTTACGTGCCAAATTCCATTCGAATCTTTATAAGACCCTGGATTTTGTTGAATATCAATTACAAATTCTGCATCACAATTGCCATCAGGACATGGATAGGTGTTTTCTTCTGTTTTTTCGCAAGAAGAAATAAAAATTGAAACAACTATAAAAATTATTTTTTTCATTTCTAATTTATATTTAACAAAAATAGAAACGAGTAGTTTATTAAATACAAAATATTTAAATTTACGACATTAAATGTCATATATGAAACATATTGAAAGAATTCAGTTTTTAAAAAATATATTAGAAGAAAAACCTTTAACAATTCATGAATTGGCAGCTCAAGTTAGTGAACAGTTAGGGAATTGCTCAATAAGACAAATTCAGCGAGATCTAAAAGACATATATTTTGTATTGAATGCCAACCAAGAACTAAAGACTTTTAGGAAGAACAAACTAAAATATTTCTATATTTTAGTTAATAATGATTATATTGAAAATAATGGGGTTCAAAGAAATCATTTCAACACTAATTTTTATGTTCAGAAAAAGTCTAAACACATTGATTTTAATTTAGATATAATAAGTATAGCAATAAATGAAAGTAAATTAATCGTTATATCTGATATAATTAATGATGAAACGGGAGATAATAATGATTTTGAAACCAAAAATATTTTATTACAACCCTTAGAAATTATTTTTCATAGGGATTCTTATTATGTAGGTGGATACAATTTAAATAGACAATGTGTTCAAGTTTTCGGCATCAATCAAATTGAAAAAATCAAATTGTCAAATCATTTTCAATCATCCAGTAAAATAAAAGAGTTATTTCATACAGAATTAGAAAAACGATTTGGCATAACTAAAAATATAGATGAGAACACCTACACAATTGTTTTGGAAGTATCTTCTGTCCTTGCGGGGTTTATTAAAAATCATCAATGGCATGCTTCTCAAAAATTTTCAAAGAAAAATGGAAATACTATAATGCGCTTAGAATGTGGAATTAATAGAGAATTACTCGGCTGGCTATTTCAATGGATGTATAATATTAAAATAATTGAACCTCCACTATTAAAGGATTATTATTATAAAACCTTACAAGAAATTATGCATGTAAATCAGCCTAAAACTCCTTTAGTTTATAAAAATATTTTTTTAAATAATTAACCCTAGAATAATTTATCGGGTTGTTTTATTTAAAAAAGACACCTAGTTAAACAAAAGCAGCATTTAACTTTTGTGCTGTAGGAATCGATGTACGCTCCATTTTCACCTCACACCGTCTTGGTCCACAACCATAGCGTTTAGGTCCACAAGCAGAAAAAGCAATTACACAAACAAGTAAGAGTAGAGGGAGTTTCTTTTGCATGATATAAATTTTAAGTTAATTGTAGTAATTGTTCTAAATAAGTTCGTTCGTTAGACAAACGCGGCACTTTGTGTTGGCCTCCTAATTTATCTTGCTGTTTCAACCAGTCATAAAACAAATGAGGTCGGGCTACATGAAGTACTAACGGGTTTAACGTCATATTATTATAGCGTTTGGCTTCATAATCAGAGTTGAGTGCTTGTATGTTTTCGTCTAAAGCTTGCGTAAATTTTGCAATATCTTCGGGTGGATTTTTAAATTCAACCATCCATTCATGCGCTCCTTTTTGATTATTGGTCATGAAAATAGGCGCAACGGTATAATCTACCATTTCACAATTGAATGTTTTACAGGTTTTTGCCAACGCGGTATCCGTATTTTCTACCATCAATTCTTCGCCAAAAACGTTTATGTGGTGTTTCGTTCTTCCGGTTACTTTAATGCGATACGGATTTAAGGATGTAAATCGAATGGTATCGCCAATTAAATAGCGCCACAATCCCGAATTAGTTGTGATGACTAACGCATAATTTTTATGCAATTCCACTTGATTCAATCGAATTACGCGTTGGTTGAGTGTGCCAAAAGTATCCATTGGAATAAATTCGTAAAAAATACCATAGTCAAGCATCAGCAATAATTCATCACTTCCATTCTGATCTTGAATCGCGAAAAAGCCTTCTGAAGCATTGTAAATTTCGTAGTATTTAAAACTGTCTTTCGGAAATAATTTTTTGTATTGTTCTTTATACGGTTCGAAACTCACGCCGCCATGAAAATAAACTTCAGCATTGGGCCACACTTCTAATAAGTTCGATTTTCCGGTGGTTTCCAGGGCTTTTTGCAACAGCACAAGCATCCAACTCGGCACTCCTGCTAAACTGGTTACATTTTCATTTACGGTTTCATTAATTATCGCAGGGAGTTTGGTTTCCCAATCGCCCATCAACGAAATTTTACTGCTGGGTGTAGAGCTAAATTCGGCCCAAATAGGCATATTATCAATCAAAATTGCCGATAAATCGCCAAAAAAAGTATTGTTATCTTCATACAATTGCTTGCTTCCGCCTAAGCGTAAACTTTTTCCTGTAAACAATTGCGAATCTTCGTTATTATTTAAAAACAAACACAATAAGTCTTTACTGGCTTTGTAATGGCAATTCTCTAAGGCTTCTGCACTCACCGGAATAAACTTACTTTTGGCATTGGTAGTACCGCTCGATTTGGCAAACCATTTAATATTAGAATGCCAAAAAACATTTTGTTCGCCTTTTCGGGTCAATTCAATTAAGGGTTCTAATTCTTCATAGGAAGCAATTGGAACACGTTCGGAAAATGCAGTGTAATTTTTTACGGAACTAAAATCGTATTTTTTTCCAATTTGCGTGGCTTCTGCCGATTTGATCAAACTAAATAACAACTCTTCTTGTACTTCATGCGGATATTTTAAAAACAATTCCATTTGATGAATTCGTTTTTTTAAAATCCAAGTGGCAAAAGAATTTATAATTTGTAGTGGCATTTAGCGCGTTCTATTTTGAATTATGAATTGGGAATAATAACTTTACCAAAAATAGCATTTTTTTTAAATAATTAAGCAAAAAACTAAATCTTAACATAAAATGATCTATCAAGGCACGCTGACTAAAATGCAAACTGAATTAGGTAATCCTATTCAGTATTATTTGGTTTTTGAAAATAGTTTTTTGAACCTCAATCAGCTTTTAGGGAAAGACCTTGCTATTGAATTTCAAGGGTATCAATGTTTGAATTGCGGAAAAGCGAAGAAAATCTTTCGTCAAGGATTTTGTTACGATTGTTTTATGAGCAGTCCTGCGGTGGGCGATTGGATCATGAAACCCGAATTATCCACAGCGCATTTAGATATTGAAGATCGTGATTTAGCCTACGAAAAACGCGTGCAATTGCAACCCCATGTGGTGTATTTAGCCTTATCGAGCGAAGTAAAAGTGGGTGTTACCCGAAAAACGCAAGTACCTACACGCTGGATTGACCAAGGCGCCGTGCAAGCCATTCCGATTGTGGAAGTTCCAAATAGATATTTAGCTGGAATAACTGAAGTTGCCTTGAAAAACCATTTTGCCGATAAAACCAATTGGCAAAAAATGCTGAAAAACGAAGTGCCTAACATGGATTTAATTACCGAGCGCAATAAAGTATTCGATTGGTTGCCCAATGAAGTCAAAGATTATTTTCCAAAAGAAGAAAAAATCATTCAAATGGATTTTCCGGTAGTGCATTATCCTACAAAAGTAACCAGTTTGAATTTAGATAAAACCCCAAATTTTTCTGGAAAACTAGCCGGAATTAAAGGGCAATACTTACTTTTTGAAGACGGCACTGTTTTTAATGTGAGAACCTATGAAGGTTATGTGGTGAAAATGAGTTTGTGATAAATAGCAAACCATCATTAATCACGCATCTACTCTTTTTTCTTTTTACCAAATAATCCTTTCAAGGCATCGCTCGCTTTGTCTTTTACGGTGTTTTTTAGGTCTTCTTTTGGTGTTGTTGTTTTTGTAGTGTCAGTTTTTGTGGCATTTGCTTTATTTCCACCCAATAAATTGCTCAATGCAGAAGTTCCTTTATCAATGTATTTCTCTTTTTGCATTTTCAAAACTTGGTTCGCCAAATTTTTATAAGCTTGTTGCATGTCGGTAGTAATTTTTGGTTGTTTAAAGTTGCCTCCAAGAACTGCATTAACCGGAATATTATCGATTTTCTTTTGATCGGCAGGCGTTAATTTTGCTAATAAACTAGTCGCTTCTGAACCAAAATATTTCGCAGGAACATCAAACTTTACATTGTAATTAATGCTTTGATCAAAACCATGACTTCCCGCTATAGTTACATTGATGTCTTGATATTTAATGTCAAATGGTTTCACCGTTACTTTTCCGTCTTTGAACGATAAAGATGCTTTTACATCGTTTAAATTTAATTTACTAGGGTCAAGAAATTTTACTTTCGAACTTAATTGAGACAATAAAGCCGAGTTTTTCTCATTAATGGTTGTTGATAATAATTGACCTACTAAATCTCCTGAAATGGTTTTTAAATTGGGCGTCATATCGTTTTGTAAATCGCCCGAAAGTTGAATCGTTGAATTTAGTTTTCCATTGATGACACCAGCAATCGGTGCGATAGACTTCATCATATCGAGTTGCGTAAACGTTTCTGCGATAGAAACTTTATCTAGTCCTAAATTCATTTTGAAAACAGGTGTTTTTCCTTTTGTCGAAACAGAACCGCTTAGTCCAATTTTCCCACTAAAAACATCCATTTTTAAGTTGTTTAGTGTTACCGTTTCTTCTCTAACAACAAGGTTACCCGACACATTTTGTAAATTTAAGTTGTCGTAAACTACTGTTTTTGCTTTGGCCGTAATGCTGCAATCTAGAAAAGAAGGAATTTTTACAGCTTCGGTTGTCTTTTTACCTTCATCAGTTGTAGTTGTCGAAGGCGCCATAAAATCAGATACGATTAGTTTGGTCGAATTCATGCTGAAATTCCCTTTTAAGATTTGGTTTTTGAACATAAATCCATACAAATTATCCAATGTTCCTGTAGCTTGAAGGTCAGACGAACCCGTTTTAGCCTCTAATTTTGTAAGGCGAATTTGATGCGTTGTAAAAGCTACAGCCGCTTGATTAATTGCAAAAGGTTTTGCCATTTCTGGTCCGTCATAAGTGAACCCAATTAAGCTTGCAGTTCCCGAATTTTGAATGTTTTGGTACTGTGCTTTTTCAACCGATTGCATGTCGAATTTCGTTTTTACATCGGCTTTTAAAATTCCCGTTAAGGGCTTATCTATTTTTATCGGATAGGCTTTACTCACATTCGCTAAATTGATGGTTCCTTTTAATTGCGCATCGACTAACGCATTACTTGCGATATTTTTAATGGTAGCGTTTACATTAAATACATCTTGATCGATAGCAAAAGAAAGTTGTTTCAAGTTCACAAACGTATCGTTTAGCAAACCTGTTTCATTGATGATATGGGTATCAATTACTATATTTTTTACTGATTTTGGTAAATCGGGATATTGGAAAGACGCATTATTGGAAGCAATTTTTACATCAAAAGCAGGAATAGTTGTTTCGGTTAAATTTCCTTTGACTTTTCCATTGACCGAAAATTGTCCGGTTGTTTTTACTTTGTCAATATCTCCAGAATAGGCTGCAGGCACTAATCCTAAGAAGTTTTTAAAATCTGAAGTTGGCGTGTTAAAAGTCAAATCATATACTTGCCCAGCGTCAACCATTTGAATGAATCCATTGAATTCTAGTGGCAATTGATTGATTAATGCTTTGTTGTTTTTAAATTCGTATTTACTTTTTTCTAAATCGATACCTAAAACCGCCTCTAACGAAATAGCGACTTTATTCATGTAGTTCATTTTATCGAGTATAAACGATAATTTTGCAGAAGTTTTGGTTTCTAAGTCTAATTTTTGAGCCGCGAAATTACCTGTTCCTTCATGATAAATGCTGTCTAAAATCATTTTCATTTTTGAAGCTTCATCACTGTATGTAAATTTGACATTTTCTACACCATACTCTTGAATTTTTAGGGCAAACGGTTTTTTTTCTGACGATTTTTTTTCTTTTTCGTCTTTTAGGGCAATGTCAAAATTACCCAACCCATCTTTATTAAAAATAATATTTACAATACCATCAACTACGCTAAAACTCTCTAATTGCATCGCTTCATTTTCACCTTTAAAAAGTTCGGTCATGCGCATAGTAACATGAGTTTCTCCAGCATATAACAGCGTGTCTTTTTCAAAAGGCGCCTTAGTAATAATGCTCAATTTTTCAATGGTAACATTTGCCTTTGGAAAACTTTTAAAAAAACTCAAATCTACCTCTTCAAACGCTATGTTAGCATTTACATTTTCATTAAGCGTTTGGGTAATCATTTCCTTTATTTTGTCTTTAAATAAATAAGGAGCAGCAACTAAAAGTAGAATGATTACTAGAAAACTAATGCCGGATATTTTAAGAATTTTTTTTAACATAGTGTATTTTTTAGGGAATTGAATAGGTTTATTTAAGTGCTAAAATTAGTAATACAAAAGTAGTACCAAAAATGAACTATTGGAACAAAGGTTTCGTTAAACTTTAAAAAAAATCCCAAAAACAACTTGTCTTTGGGATTTTTATTTTTTATGCTGTTCTATTAATGAATACTAATTTCATAAGGCATCATTGCTTGAATTCCTTTTCTGCTTTTTACACGTTTTATTTGTTCTAGCATTTGAAATCCTTCTTCGCCTAATTGTTCTTTTAAGAGTTGTTCTTTCGTTTGAAGTGCTGCTATACCTGTAAAGTTGGATAAAAAGTCTTCAAAATTTTTCTCATATTCAGGAAAATTTTCAGTTCTATAACTAGTGGTTTTTCCTAATTTTGCAGCATATTTTATTGCGGCTTCAAGTCCTCCAATTTCATCTACTAAGCCTAATTTTTTAGCATCCATTCCGGTCCAAACTCTACCTTGAGCCATAGCATCTACTTGTGCTGTAGACATATTTCTACCCTCGGCTACTCGTTTTAAAAATGTGGCATACGTTTTTTCAATGCTTTCTAATACATAACCTTTAAAATTCTCGTCCATTGGTTCAAAAATGCTGTAACCGTTTGCATTGGTATGGGTTTTCACTTGTTCGGCATTGATACCAATATTTTTACCCAATTGACTCATGTTTGGTAACATACCAAAAACCCCGATAGAACCTGTAATGGTATTTGGTTCAGCAAAAATACGATTAGCATTTGCTGCAATATAATAACCGCCTGATGCCGCATAATTACCCATGGAAACCACAACAGGTTTTACTTTTTTAGTAATTTCTATTTCTCTCCAAATTAATTCTGAAGTCAATGCATTTCCACCAGGGCTATCCACTCGCAAAACAATGGATTTTACGTCATCATCATTACGCGCTTCTTCTAAAGAACGCTTGATAGAGCCTTCGCCAATAATGTTGACATCGCCTTCACCACTCATGATTTCACCTTGAGCATAGATAACCGCAATAATATCGTCTTTTGAATAATCGTCAACAGTTAATGCGGCTGTTTTGGCATAATCTGTAATGCTAATGGTATTGTATTTTTCTTTTTTATCGACTTTTAAGATATTTCGAATGGCGTTATGATATTCATCTTCATAAGCAATTTGGTCTACTAGCTTATTGGCAAGCGCTAATTCTGGAGTTCTAGCTCCTAAAGTGTTGGCAATAGCATCTAATTGTGCCACGGTTAATTTTCTGCTTTTAGCAATATCAGCAACAATGGTGTTCCAAATGGATTGAAGTAAAACTGTCATTTGTTCGCGATTTTCCGGACTCATTTCTTGTGCTAAAAACGGTTCAACCGCACTTTTATATTTTCCGTGACGAATCACTTCAAATTTAACACCCGATTTTTCTTGCAACTCTTTTAAGTATAAAATTTCGGCCGAAAGTCCTTTGAAATCTACTAGACCCACTGGGTTAAGGTAAACTTTGTTTGCTACTGAATTTAAATAGTATTCGCCTTGCGTGTAATAATTGGCATAAGCATATACAAATTTGCCTGTTTTTTTGAATTCTTCAAGTTTGTCTCGCACCGATTTCATTTGGGCTAACCCTAGTTGAGATTGGTTATTAAGAATGGAGATTCCTTTGATTTTATCATCATTTTTAGCAACTTCAATTGCATTTAGAATATCGGTTACACCATCATGATCGGCTTCAAAATAGTTGAAGTCTTTATAGCTTGTTTTTCCGGCATAGTCTAGAGAAACTTTTGACAAGTCTAATTCAATTACGGCGTTTTCTTCTACTTTAACGGTGTCTTCATTTCCTCCGGCAATAGCACCAATAATGATGATTCCAAAGAAAAAAACAAGACAAAATACAAATAGTCCAATTACTGTGGCTAATACATTTCCTAAAAATTTCATTTTAATTTATTTTTTATTGACTATAAGTAGCAAAAGGAATAAAATTGTTACATGTTCATAAAAAAACCGAAAAGGTAAATTATAAGTCTAAAAATGTTTGTTATTTTGCCACTATGAAGCAACATCAAGTAATTCTATCTTTAGGAAGTAATCAAGGTAATCGATTATCTATGATTACTACTTGTATTGATTTGATTCATAGCGAAATAGCGGTTGTAGTTAAAGTTTCAAAAATATACGAAACGCCGGCTTGGGGATTTGATAGCGAACCTTTTTATAACGCTGCAATTCTTATTCATACCTCAAAATCGCCACAAAAAATATTGAAACAGGTTTTAAAGGTCGAAAAAATGTTAGGCAGAGAGCGATCGAATGATTCTGGTTATCAAGCCCGAATTATTGATATTGATATAATCGCTTTTGACGAAGAAATTATTGAAACCGAAAACTTACAAATTCCACATCCGTTATTACAAAACCGCAAATTTGTATTGCAACCTATGTTGGATTTAGGATTAAACTGGGAACATCCAACGTTGAAAAAATCGATTGCTCAATTATTAGTTCAAACGGATGATGTAAGCGAAATCAAAGCAGTTCATTCTATAGTTTCGCCCATTGAAAAATTAGCGTTACAACAATTCAATTACATTGCTATTGAAGGAAATATTGGAGCAGGTAAAACAACATTAGCTTCAAAATTAGCCGAAGATTGTAATGCAAAATTAGTTTTAGAACGCTTTGCCGATAATCCTTTTTTACCAAAATTTTATAAAGATCAAAGTCGGTATGCGTTTCCTTTAGAAATGTCTTTTTTGGCCGATAGATACCAACAATTATCCGATGATTTGGCGCAATTTGATTTGTTCAAAGATTTTGTAGTGGCCGATTATCATATTTTTAAATCGTTGATTTTTGCCAAAGTTACGCTTCAAGAAGACGAATTCCGTTTGTATAAAACCATGTTTGATATCATTCATAAAGAAATGCCAAAACCCGATTTATACGTTTATTTGTATCAAAATACCGTTCGTTTATTGCGAAATATTAAAAAGCGTGGACGTAGTTATGAACAAGAAATTGAAGCTTCGTATTTAGAAAAAATTAATCAAGGATATTTAGATTACATCAAAACGCAAACCAATTTAAATGTTTTAATTATCGATGTTTCTGAATTGGACTTCGTTAAAAATCAAGCCGATTATTTATTCTTATTGAACAAAATTCAACAAGCAACATTAGCGAATTAATGAAAAATGGCCTTTAATAATTTGATTGGTTTCTGGAATTTCGCACACAAACCAATAGTCAGTAGAAGGTAATTTTTCATTATTGAAAGTGCCATCCCATACTAATTTATTCTGTCTTAAAGTAGTAATTAATTGGCCTTGTCTATCAAAAATAGTTGTAATTGCTTTTGGGAAATAGTTTATTCCTTTAATCATCCAAAAATCGTTTATTCCGTCACTATTTGGTGTAAAATAAGGTGGAGTAGAAAGTACTACAAAAGTTTTTCTTGCAATACCACAATCATGAATTTCTTTAATGTAAGCGGTATATAATCCTCCTTCTGAGATTGAAAATTGTGGGGAAGAAAAATAATTAATTCCATTAATTGAATATTCAAAATCACCAGAATTTAGAGGAATTATAGTAATTTGATCGCTTTCGACTAAAACAGCATCTATAAGCGGAATTGGGTAAACTGTTGCAGTAAAATTTTTGGTAGCACTACAGCCAGCGTTATTTGTGATTGTTACACTATAATTTCCTGCATCAAAAATAATAATGTTTTGACTTGTTGCTCCTGTTGACCATAAATAAGTAGCATTGCTTATTCCCGAATGAATTGTTATTCCTGTATTTTCACAAAAGCTAACTATCTCGTCTTGAACGTTTGGAGTAGTGCTTACCTGAACTGTAATAGCCGTTCTTGTTGAGTTACAATTGTTATGAATTGCTTCAAAATAATAGGTAGTTGTTGTTGTTAAATTTGGTGTTGTAAATGAAGTTCCAGTTGCAATTGGTGAAGTACTTGTAGCTGAATCATACCAATTAATTACACCAATACTTGTTGTTGCATTTAAAGTGCTATTTGAATTTTCACAAATATCAAGAGGTGGTGTAAAATTTGTAATTGGAACTTCATTAATTGTTGCAGTTACCAATATTCTATTTCCAGTAGTACATCCTACAGGAAAAGCATCAATATAATAGTTGGTAGTATTTGTTAATACTGGAGTTGTGAAAGAACTTCCAGAAAATACTGGTGTTCCTCCTGTTGAATTGGTATACCAGTGGACTGTTCCTGCTGAAGCAGATGCTTCTAATAATACGCTTCCGCTTCCACATTTTGTTGCACTAGCGGTTGATGTAATTTGAGGAATAGTAATTGTTGTAGTTGTAGATATTTGCAAGATTGGGTCGCCAGGCATTCCTCCATATTCCACAATATAGCCTTTCGGTTGATAGTCTCCGCTTGTTGCTCCATTAATTGTAAGATCGTTCCAAGAGCCTGGTTGACCTACGCCAGGAGCCGTAACGTGTGCATAATCTTCATCTCCTGAGTTGTTTGGTTCGTTAGAATTCCAAAAGGAAAAATTTGGAGAACTACCATTGATACCTCCATTCCAAAAAATAGTACCTAGCTCAGGCCCTGTTTCCCATTTCCAAACGCCTTCAGTTTCTACATCAGTACCTCCAATCCAGCCAGCTCCTGAAGCTTGAACTCCAGAGATTTGAACTTCATCCATCATTGTTATTGTAGCTAAGTAGCCTTGCAATCCGTAGTAGGTTGAAGCCGAAGCTACATTTTTTGCAGAATTCCAGTCAATGCCAATGTTTGGAACAAATTCATAATAATGTCCTGTCGTTGCTAAATAATTAGCTTGTCCAACTGTAATCGAAAAAACTCTTTGACCACTAGGATTTGGGCTTGAATTATTATACACTACAGCTTCAATAGCCGCTATAAATTCAGCATAAGTTGGATTTCCGCTTACACCGCTTAATGTTAGTTTGCCTTCAACAGTATTCCATGAGGCTACAATAGTTGGGTGTGTCCCTGTTAATATTAGCACATCTTGCCCTGCAACATAACCCGAAGAAATTTGAATATACATGGCTGCAATTCCAGGATCATCAGGATCAATTATAGACATATTGGTAACAATCGGTAGAGAAGTTTGCGGACAATAAGTTTGATTTCCAGTAGCTTGTAAAATTGGGGCAACATTTTGTCCAAATAGTATACTTGAAAATAATAGAAAAATAAGGAATGATTTTTTTAGTTTAATCATACAGCAAATATAGTATAAACAGAAAGAAAACGTTATTCAATAGTGTTTATTTTTTGAAATAAATCCCAAATTACAATTCCAGCACTTACTGAAATATTCAACGAATGTTTGCTGCCTAATTGCGGAATTTCAATCACGCCATCACTTAAATTAATCGCTTCTTGTGAAACTCCTTTTACTTCGTTTCCAAAAATTAAGGCGTATTTCGTATTGATTTGAGGCTGAAAATCATCCAACATAATTGCATTTTCTGTTTGCTCCACCGAATAGACTTTTACATTTTCCGATTTTAAATGATTTATCACTTCTAAAACCTCTTTAGCGTATTCCCAAGCAACCGTTTCAGTTGCACCAAGAGCCGTTTTATGAATTTCTTTATTAGGTGGAACAGCCGTAATACCACACAAATAAATCTTCTCAATCAAAAAAGCATCTGAAGTTCTAAAAACCGAACCAATATTATGCAAACTTCGAATATCGTCTAAGATTACAATGATAGGTGTTTTTTGAGCTTCTTTAAACTCGTCAATGTTTTTACGATCTAATTCTGCGTTGGCTAATTTTCTCATAATGCAAAAATAGATATAATGTGTTAATTAGACAATTAGTTTTTTAACCACAAAGCTCACAAAGAAGGCACATGGCTCACAAAGAGTTTTTAACTGTAAACTTATCAGAACATCTAAAATCTAAATATCTTAAATCTAGTTTCTTTTATTTTACTACTTTATTTTATACCTTCGCAATTATACTTAAATTAGAAATTGTGGCGAAAAAATCTGCAGTAACTCCTGATAAAACACCAAAGGAAACGCCTTTAATGAAACAATACAACGAGATAAAAAATAAATATCCCGATGCTTGTTTGTTGTTTCGTGTGGGCGATTTTTATGAAACCTTTGGAGAAGATGCTGTTCGAGCAGCACAAATTTTAGGCATTACTTTGACAAAAAGAGGTGCAGGTTCTGAAACCGAAACCGCTTTAGCAGGCTTTCCGCATCATTCTATTAATACCTATTTACCCAAGTTAGTCAAAGCCGGACTTCGAGTGGCGATTTGTGACCAATTAGAAGATCCAAAAATGACTAAAACCATTGTAAAGCGTGGGGTAACCGAATTAGTTACGCCTGGAGTTTCAATGAATGATGAGGTGTTGCAATCCAAATCAAATAATTTTTTAGCCGCAGTGCATTTTGGAAAGAAATCCCTTGGGGTTTCGTTTTTAGATGTCTCAACAGGCGAATTTTTAGTATCGCAAGGCAATGAAGAATACATCGATAAATTATTGCAAAACTTTCGTCCGAGTGAAATTTTAATTCCGAAACAGTTTAAAAATCAGTTTAATTCGGTTTTTGGAGACGATTTTCACACCTTCTTTTTGGAAGATTGGGTGTATAAAGAAGATTTTGCCTTAGAAAGTTTGACCAAACATTTTCAAACCAATTCGCTAAAAGGCTTTGGTGTCGAAGAATTAACAGAAGGTTTGATTGCTTCAGGAGCCATTTTGTATTATTTATCGGAAACACAACATAATAAAATCCAACACATTACCAATATTCAACGTATTGCTGAAGATGCTTACGTTTGGATGGATAAATTTACCATTCGAAATTTAGAATTATACCACAGTTATAATCCAAATGCCGTGACGCTTTTAGATGTAATTGATAAAACGCTTTCGCCAATGGGTGCAAGGTTGTTGAAACGCTGGTTGGCGCTTCCTTTGAAAGATATTGCAAAAATTAGAAGTCGTCATGAAGTAATTTCGTATCTGAAATCTAATCCAGAAGTTTTACAGCAAAT
The DNA here is from genome assembly GCA_017983975.1 of Flavobacterium sp. Lineage (GTDB taxonomy): Bacteria > Bacteroidota > Bacteroidia > Flavobacteriales > Flavobacteriaceae > Flavobacterium. The sequence goes on along the minus strand of JAGOAL010000003.1, from coordinate 18,002 downwards.
TCAATATCAAATCAAGCAAATTTCCGATTTGGAACGGTTGATTTCGAAAGTAGCTACAGGCAAAATTTCGCCAAGAGAAGTCAATTTTTTGAAAGATTCATTGGATGCGATTATTCCGATTAAAACATTGGCTTTAGCTAGTGAAAATGAAGCATTACGAGTAATTGGTGATAGTTTACATGCTTGTGAATTGTTACGCGAGAAAATCAAATCGACGATTCAAGAAGAGGCACCAGTTAGTGTAAATAAAGGGAATGCTATTGCAGTAGGAGTTCATTCAGAATTAGATGAATTACGAGCGATTTCATCCACTGGAAAAGGGTATTTGGAAGAATTAGAGCAAAGAGAAAGTGCTGCTTCTGGAATTCCTTCGTTGAAAGTTTCGTTCAATAACGTTTTTGGATATTATATCGAAGTTCGAAACACACATAAAGATAAAGTTCCAGCCGAATGGATTCGCAAGCAAACCTTAGTGAATGCAGAGCGCTACATTACGGAAGAATTAAAGGAATACGAATCTAAAATTTTAGGTGCAGAAGAAAAAATCCATCAATTAGAAAATCAATTGTTTGAGCAATTGGTCAATTGGATTGCAACGTATATCAAACACGTTCAGTTGAATGCTAATTTAATTGCGCAATTAGATTGTTTGACTTCTTTTACGCAATTAGCGATTGATAATAAATATGTTTGCCCTGATTTAGATGAAAGTTTTGATTTAGAAATTAAAGAAGGACGCCATCCTGTTATTGAAAAGCAATTGCCTGTGGGTGTGCCGTATATTTCAAATGACGTGTATTTGGATAGAGAAACCCAACAAATCATCATGATTACCGGTCCAAATATGTCGGGTAAATCGGCAATCTTGCGTCAAACGGCTTTAATTGTGTTGATGGCTCAAATGGGTGGTTTTGTTCCTGCAGAAAGCGTGCGAATGGGCGTAGTGGATAAAATTTTTACTAGAGTAGGAGCAAGCGATAATATTTCGATGGGCGAATCTACTTTTATGGTAGAGATGAACGAAACGGCTTCGATTTTGAATAATATATCAGAAAGAAGTTTGGTGTTGTTAGATGAAATTGGACGAGGAACTTCAACTTATGACGGAATTTCGATTGCTTGGGCGATTTCAGAATATTTGCACGAACATCCAAATAAACCAAAAACACTTTTTGCTACGCATTATCACGAATTAAACGAAATGGAAGTTACGTTTGATCGTATTCAGAATTTCAATGTTTCGGTAAAGGAATTAAAAGACACCGTTTTATTCATTCGCAAATTAGTGAAAGGCGGAAGCGCACATAGTTTTGGTATTCACGTGGCAAAAATGGCAGGAATGCCTCAAATTGTCATTCAAAAAGCGCAAAAATTATTAAAGCAATTAGAAAAAAGACATTCAAGCGAAGAGTTATCCGGTATAAAAGCGGCTAATGATGAATTGCAATTGAGTTTCTTTAATTTAGATGATCCGCTTTTAGAGGAAATTAAAGAAGAAATCATGAATATTGATATTAATACCTTAACGCCGGTAGAAGCTTTAATGAAGCTAAACGAAATCAAGCGGATGTTGGTTAAAAAATAATTTCAGAATAAAATATTAGTTATCAAAAGGTTATAAAAAAGATTTTATTTTTATTTTAAAAGTACTTGCGAGAATAAAAATATGTGCTATATTTGCACTCGCATTACGAAACAAGAATGCAACGTTCTTTTAAAGATAACGAAACGAAACGCGAAAATAGCTCAGTTGGTAGAGCGCGACCTTGCCAAGGTCGAGGTCGCGGGTTCGAACCCCGTTTTTCGCTCTACTACCAAAAATATTTGCTTGAGTGGTGGAATTGGTAGACACGCTGGACTTAAAATCCAGTGGGTAGTAATGCCCGTGCGGGTTCAAGTCCCGCCTTGAGTACAAAAAGCTCCAAACTATGTTTGGAGCTTTTTTTGTTAAAACTATTTCTGTTATTAATATATTTTATAAATCAACTTCTTTAAGCAATTCTGACATTTTAATGTTTAATGCAATACAGATTTTAGAAAATATGGTGATAGAGAAATTTTGATTACCTTCTAATATTCTACGTATACTTTTTTCGTCAATATCACAAGCTGAAGCAAACTCTAAGTTAGTTTTGAACTTCGCTTTAGCTTTGTTTTTTATTAGATTGCCTAGTTTTTGTAATTGCTCTTTTGACATAGTCAAAATTCAATCAATGTAATTATAAATAATCGGCATATATGCCGATTATTAATTTTTTTCATACATTTGTCTAATTAATTTATAATCAACTAAATAAATTTATAATGAAAAAAATAATTCTTTTATTAACGATAGGTTTCGCTTTAACTACCCAAACACTTTTAGCGCAAGTGCCTTCTTATGTTCCAACTAATGGATTAGTGAGTTATTGGCCTTTTAGTGGGAATGCTAATGATCAAAGTGGGAATGGGAATAATGGTGCTGTTAATGGTGCCACACTAACAACCGATAGGTTTGGGAATACAAATAGCGCGTACAATTTTAATGGTTCTAGCACTGTTCAAGATTATTTAATTGCAAATAATCCTATAAGTAATCAAGAATCATTTACAATTTCATATTGGGTTAGTAGAGCAGATATAAATTTTACAAAATATCATTTAATGATTAATGACAATAGCAATTCTACTGGAACGTATGAGTTATTTTCTAGAAATGACACTATTTATTTTAGAAATTTTGCAGGAGTCCCGGGGGCAGGAGTTAATTTTGATTTAAAACAAAGGGTTCAAATTCCTAATAATTCTGCTTTTAATGTTTGTGTTACATCAGATAATAATGTTACAAAACTATTCATTAATGGAATTCAATACCAGCAAACCTCAATACAAAAAATCAAACCGACTTTAGGTTTAATTTATTTTGGAATGCATCCAAATTTCAATATACAATCCAACAACTCATTTAATGGGAAATTAGATGATATAGGTATTTGGAACCGAGCATTGTCTCAAGAAGAAATCACCGCAATGTACAATGGCGTTACTTACAGCGACAATTGTAATGCAGTTAGTGGTTCTTTAACTCAAGGACTTGTCGGCTACTGGCCATTTTGTGGCAATGCAAATGATGATAGTGGCAATGGGAATAATGGAACCGTTAATGGTGCTTCTTTAACTACTGATAGATTTGGGAATACAAATAGCGCGTATAGTTTTGATGGTTTATCAAATTATATAGATTTAAATAAGCAAATACCAAATATTTTTTCTATTTCACTTTGGGTTTCGGTGTCTTCATTTAAAACATATATTGCTCCAGGTAATAATATAATTGGAAGTACAATGATAGGAACTTTTAATAATAATTTTGAATTTTCAGGTTTTGCATGTGCAACATCAGGTGTAACAAATCAATATGGTCAACATTTTGCTGCATTTTGGAATCCAAATCCAAACACAATTTCTGTAACAGCAACAACAAATTTATCATTAAATCAATGGAAAAATTTAATCATTACATATGATGGTACAAATCTAAAATATTATGTTAATGGGGTTTTAGAAGGAAATTCAAATGCAATTTTCACACAAAACCAAATGGATTTATTTGTTGGGGCTCGTCAATTCCATTTAAACGGCCCTGATTTTTTCTTTAATGGTAAAATCGATGACATCGGTATATGGAATCGTGCTTTAAATGAAACAGAAATAACACAATTATACAATCAAAATCAATGTATAACAAATATAACCGTTACGGATACTTTGATAATAAATGTTGGTCAATTATCCTTTGAAAATCCTATATTGTATGCCAATAATATTACCATATTTCCTAATCCGGCAAGTACACAAATTAATATAAATTTTAATAATATTACAGATTTAACTGGGGGAACTATTAACATAATTAACTCTTTAGGTCAGCAAGTAGCAACAACATCAATTACAACAACGGGAACAAATTCAACTATGTCATTAAGTACCTGGGGAGGAACTGGATTGTATTTTGTTCAAATTTTAAATCCACAAGGACAAATAGTTGACATTAAGAAAATTTTATTGCAATAAGTAATTGTTAGGGCTAACATTGCACTTAGCAAATTGGAGCAAAATAGTAAAATAAGATCATAGTAAATATCAAATGGAAAAAAAAAGCTCGTAACCTAAGGATTACGAGCTTTTTGCTTTATACAATATAATACATTAAAAACTTTTTGGTAAATCTTTTGCTCCGTGCAGAACCCTTACAATTCTAATTTGTTCCTTCTGTATTCTATAAAAAACTACGTGACTACCAATTGGAAAACTATATAAGCTTTTTTTAATCTCGTTTCTATTTCTTCCCATTTCAGGGGTATTTATAATCTTGACAAATACTTCGTCAATTTCATCCAAATATTTTACCGCTTGATTAAATCCAAATTCTTCAAGAGTATAGTCAAATATTTTTTCCAAGTCATTGTCCGCTTCTCGGGATAAAATATATTTATTTCTTGGCATATGCTGCTTTTTTTGCCGCAATTATATCTGTAATTGACCGGTCACTATTTTCAGATGACCAACCTTTTTCTATTTCATTTCTCAAATCAGTAATTACTTTTTCCCTATAAATTTCATGCAAACGCAAGGCGTCTCTAATTACTTCACTATTGTTTTGATAATCACCTGTTTCTACTTGTTTATTAATGTAAATTTCCTGCTTTTTTGTAAAACTAATATTCATAATTTTCGCAATTTATTGTCTATATGTAGCAAATATAGATAATTTAATGAATTTCAAATAATTATTTTCGTATTTTTAATATGTGAAAACACCAAATATGGTTGAATTGTTTTTTATGTAATTTCGTTTAAAATAGTATCTTCGCTTCAAATATTTTTTATAAATGGGTACATTTGTCATTGTACAACGAACAAGCGGAGCTTATAAATATGAATTTGTTTCACGAAAAGGGAAAACTATTTTTACTAGTAATGACTTTGAATTGCGTTTTGAATGTGAAGATCAAATTGAATTATTAAAAAGTGCTATTGAGCGTTGTGTTTTTCTTCGATTTAAATCGTCTGGTGGTAAGTTTTTCTTTCGATTGATACTAGATGACCATGAGATAGCTGTTAGTAGGCGATACACAACTCAATTATTGCTTCAAAAAGGAATTGATGAAATTATTAAGTATGCGGATAAAGCAGAATTTTTAGATTTTTCATCTGCGGAAGATATTTTTGGAACTCCTTAATAATAAAAAAAGCCCTGCATTGCAGGGCTTAATTTTTTTTGCTTGTAAACTAATTACTTAGCAGCTGGAGCTTCTGCAGCTGGAGTAGCAGTAGAATCAACAGGAGCAGCAGTAGAATCAGTAGCTACAGCAGTAGAATCTACAGCTGGAGTTTCAACAGCAGTTGAGTCAGCAGCAGCTTCAGTGTTTTCAGCAGCTTCTTTACAAGAAACGAACATAGCAGCAACAACTGCTAAAGTTAATACAACTTTTTTCATTTTTTTAAATATAAAAGGTTAAAATTTTAATTTGAAAAGACTTTCACTTTTCCGCTTTTTATATCGTTAAAAAAAAGCTCCACCTAGTGGAGCTTAATTTTTTCTGTAGCAATAAATTACTTAGCAGGTGCAGCTTCAGCAGCAGCAGCAGGTGCAGCAGCAGAGTCAGTAGCAACAGCAGTAGAATCAGTAGCAGGTACTTCTTCAACAGCAGGAGCTTCAACAGCAGTTGAATCTACAGTTTCTGTAGTTTCAGCAGCATTTTCTTTACAAGAAACGAACATAGCAGCAACAATTGCTAAACTTAAAACAACTTTTTTCATCTTACTAAATTATAAAGGTTAATTATTAATTCGGAGCAAAGATATAAATTTTTTAACATGTCAAAATATTTTTAGACAAATTTTTTCATTTTTTTTTCTTTGAATTCCAAAATGCATTAAATCAAATGGTGTGCCAAACTTTTAATACCAATATTTTGGGTAATTATTTGGTCATCTGTTTTTTAGGATGCACAAGTTTCATCTCATCTAATAAATGACTTGCACCAGCAAATTTATCAATGATAAATAGCACGTATCGCGCATCAACCATAATGTTTCTGCATATTTCTGGGTCATAGTTTATATCACTCATTGTGCCTTCCCAAACTCTATCAAAATTTAAACCGATAAGATTTCCGCTTGCATCAATGGCTGGACTACCTGAATTTCCACCAGTAGTGTGATTGGTTCCTATAAAACATACGGGCATTTTACCATTTGCATCGGCATAAATTCCATAATCTTTATTTTTTTCAAGTGCTAATAATTTGGCTGGCACATCAAATTCATAATCACCCGGAATGTATTTCTCCAGAATTCCGTCTAAATGGGTAACGGGTTCATAATACACAGCATCACTTGGCTGGTAGCCTTTTACTTTTCCGTAAGTTACTCGCAACGTACTATTTGCATCTGGGAAAAAACGTGCATTTGGAAACAATTCTAATTGAGCTTTCATGTAGTTACGTTGTAGCGCTATGATTTGTAAATTAATTTCATCATATTTAGGAGAAACATTTTTATAGAAATGATCTGCTAATTCTTTCATTAATTGGTAACCTTTGTCTTTTTGAAGTTTCTTGAAGATGGACTCAGAATTGCCCTCAAAAAGCTTATTTAAACCGTTATAAGACGTTAATTTTGATTTTGTATAGATTTCTGTTGTTAATGAATTATAATTGGCGTTTTTAAGGGTTTCTGGAATCAATGGAGATTTTGTTCCATATAATGCAATTAGTTGTTCAAAAACTTTTTCATCTACAGTTGCATTGAAATCTTTATAAAATCCTTCACTATCTTTTATAAAATTATTTTTTCGATCAGTAAAAGCTTGTTCGCCTTTCGATTTATATACTTGTTCTAGTTGATAAATTTTGAAACCTAAACTTAATAATTCGGTATTTCGCAACACCACTTCCACAAAATAATCTCTCGCTAAAGCATAATCGTTAATGGCTTTATAGTTTTTGTCAAAATCGGCTAATAATTGACCATATTCAGCTTGTTTTCCTTGTTCGATTACTTTTTGAGAAAATTGTTGTTCAAAGTTTTGTTTTAAAGCAATAGCATTTGATTTTTTTAATCCTTTGCTTTCTCCAATCCATTTTTTCCAATAATTTGCAACACTTGCATATTTTGAAGCATATTGAATTTTGATGGCTTTATCTTTTCGCATAAAACCATCTTGCACTTTTAAAGCCGCATCTCTAATTTCAATTTTTGCCGGATTTAATGTTGTAACAATTTGCTCTACCGCTTGAGAAGGTAAGTATTCTTGCGTTTTTCCCGGAAAACCAAAAACTAAGGTAAAGTCATTTTCGCTAATTCCATCTAATGAAATTGGTAAAAAGTGCTTCGGAGTATATGGAATATTATCTGCAGCATATTCTGCGGGTTTATTGTCTTTGTTGGCATAAATTCTGAATAAAGAAAAATCACCTGTATGACGAGGCCAAACCCAATTATCGGTGTCAGATCCAAATTTTCCAATTGAACTTGGTGGCGCTCCAACTAAACGAATGTCTTTGAAGGTTTCGGTAACAAATAAAAGGTATTGATTGCCTTCATAAAATACTTTAATTCTATTTTCTTGCCATTTTTCTTTACTAAATGAGGCTTGAATTTTAGCACTATTTTCTTGAATTTTCTTTTGCTTTTCGGCTTCTGTTTTTAATCCCGAAACACCTTCTAAAACACCGCTAGTTACATCATTAATACTAACAATAAGTGTAGCTGTCATACCTGGATTTGGCAATTCTGCAGCATTATTTTTTGCCCAAAAACCATCTTGTAAATAGTCGTGCTCAACGGTTGAATGGCTTTGAATTGCATCATAACCGCAGTGATGATTTGTAAGCATTAAGCCTTTTGGAGATATAATTTCTGAAGTACATCCACCATCAAAATGAACAATAGCGTCTTTTAAACTCGATTGGTTTACAGAATAAACTTCATCGGCAGATAATTTCATGCCTAGTGATTTCATTTCCGATTCATTCATGCCTTTTAAAAGACTTGGAATCCACATTCCACCTTGTTGTGCAAAAGTGGGTAAAACGAATAAAATAAGTAAAATTTTAAAAAATTTCATAGTAGTATAATTTATATGTAATGCAATTTTTAACGTGGGCAAGATACAATTTTTGTTGCTTTTGTTTATAAAAAATCCTCATGTTTGTGTTCATGAGGATTAATTTTTACTCTTTTGCCGATTCTTTAATTTTTTTTGCTTCTTGTTCTACTTTTTCGGCGCCTTTAACTAAAAGTTCTTTTGCGCCTACTTTTGAAGAATCGATAACTCCTTCTGCTTTTGTTTTGACTGAATCTATCGACTCTTTTACGTCGGTTGAAACCGCTGATGAAGCTTCTTTTATTTTTTCTTGGGTTTCTTCTTTACATGCTAATCCTAATGTTGTGATAGCAAGTAATGCGATTATTTTTCTCATGATTAAGGATTTTATTTCTATAAATATTACAAAATAGATGCCAAATTATTAAATTGGAATAAAAAAATTTATGCCGAAATAGTTTCTACTTCTTTATTGATTTTATTTACTAATCCTACTAGTACTTTTCCAGGTCCCACTTCTGTAAAACTTGCAGCGCCATCAGCAATCATTTTATTTACCGATTGTGTCCATTTTACAGCACCTGTTAATTGCGAAATTAAATTATTTTTTATTTCAGCAGGATTCGAAACTGCATTTGCGGTTACGTTTTGATACACAGGGCAGGTAGGGTTTGAAAAAGTAGTTGCTTCGATAGCTGCCGCTAATTCTGTTCTTGCGGGTTCCATCATTGGTGAATGAAATGCTCCGCCAACGGGTAAAATTAAAGCTCGTTTTGCGCCAGCTTCTTTCATTTTTTCGCAAGCTAATTCCACCGCTTTATATTCGCCCGAAATTACTAATTGACCTGGACAGTTATAATTCGCTGCCACTACAACACCATCTACTGATGCACAAATATCTTCTACTATATTATCTTCTAAATTTAAAACAGCAGCCATAGTTGATGGAGTAATTTCACACGCTTTTTGCATAGCCATTGCTCTTTGGTAGACTAACTTTAATCCGTCTTCAAAAGATAAAGCACCATTGACTACTAAAGCTGAAAATTCGCCTAATGAATGCCCGGCAACCATATCAGGTTTTACCTCTAAAACTTTAGCTAAAATTACCGAATGTAAGAAAACAGCTGGTTGTGTTACTTTGGTTTCTTTTAATTCTTCGGCCGAACCTTCAAACATAATATCTGTAATTCGGAAACCTAAAATTTCATTGGCTTTTTCAAATAAATCTTTTGCTACTGCTGAGGTTTCATATAAATCTTTACCCATTCCTGGGAATTGTGCTCCTTGACCTGGAAATATGTATGCTTTCATAAGTTATGTTTCAAGTTTAATATTTTTTGATAGGCAAAAATAGTGTTTTATTGCGAATCAAGAATTATTTATTTAACCAGTTAGTTAGTAATTTTCTTAAAATGGGTAATAAAATAAAAACCATTGTTGGCACCAAAATACCCGTCATGAGTAGTGTTTTTAATGGCAAAGGCCAGTCTTTAATTACATCTCCAATAAGATAACTCACAAAAGTGATGGTTGGGTATATAGCGAGCCAAACCATTACAACAAATTTCCATTTAGGTGGTTGTTTCATCGTTTAATATTTATTGTTCCATAGGAATTTCCATGATTAAAAATTTCGAATCAGAAGTGGCTTTGACTTCGATTTCAGTGATTTCCCATATTCCGATTGCATCTCTTTTTTCTAATTTTTTGCCATTTACTTCAATTTCACCTTCAATATTCATGATGTAAAAGCCATTTTCTTCTTTTTTTAACGCTAGTTTACTTGTATAATTTTTTTCAAAATCACTCAAATAAAACCAGGCATCTTGATGAATCCAAACACCTTCATCATCTGAGTTTGGCGATAAAATTTGCGCAAAATTATTTTTTTGTAACGATTGGTCTAAAGTAATTTGTTGGTAACGCGGTTCTACATTTCTAAATTTTGGAAACAACCAAATTTGAAATAATTTTGTTTGCAAATCAGTATTTGGGTTAAATTCGCTGTGTTGAATTCCGGTTCCAGCACTCATTACTTGTATGTCGCCCGTTTTAATTACGGAAGCATTTCCCATACTATCTTTATGTGCCAAATCGCCTTCCAATGGTATGGTGATGATTTCCATATTGTCGTGTGGATGTGTTCCAAAACCCATTCCGGCAGCAATAGTATCGTCATTCAATACGCGCAACATTCCAAACTGAACTCTTTCAGGATTAAACCAACTAGCAAAACTAAAACTATGATAGGCGTTTAACCATCCATGATTGGCATGGCCTCTTGAATCTGCTTTATGAAGAATTGTTTTCATTTTTTTAAATTTAATAGAGCAAAGTTACATTAATGGTATAGGAACTACAATTTATTTAGGGTTAAGATTTAGAAAAAAATATAATTATGCCGTGTTTTTTTATCTTTGAAGAATGAAATCAGAAAAAGAGAAAATGCGCTCAGGAGAAAATTATTTTTCCAATGATAAAGCCTTGGTTTTAGAACGAGCGAAAGCAAAAAAACTACTGCATAAATTAAATGTTACCGAATATGTAATGAATGGAAATGCGCGCACTATTCTTCGGGAATTATTGCCTAATGCTCATAAAAGAATATATATTGAGCCACCATTTCATTGTGATTTTGGATATAACCTACATTTAGGAGAAGGTGTTTATTTCAATGTGAATTGTGTGGTACTTGATGCTGCAAAGGTTAACATTGGAAATAATGTTTTTTTTGGTCCAGGAGTGCATATTTACACAGCAACTCATCCAACAAATGCAGTTGAAAGACTGAAATTTCAGTTTGCAAAGCCAATTTCTATTGGCAATGATTGTTGGATAGGAGGAAATTCGGTAATTTGTCCAGGAGTAACTATTGGCGATGGTTGTACTATTGGAGCGGGTTCGGTAGTAACGAAGGATATTCCAGCAAATTCATTAGCTGTTGGAAATCCGGCAAAAGTGATTAAAAATTTAAAAGAATAAAAAAACCGATGTCTTTTCAATAAAACATCGGTTTGTATATTAATGAAAGTGATCTTCCTCAATTTCAAATTCGGCATCTTTTTCCCAAATTTCCATTTCGCACGGTTTGCAATTGAATTTTAGTTTGTATTCCAATTCGCCTTGTTTCAAAACTAAAGGTTCTTTTACCTTTTTATCCATGTTTTCACGATGGTATTTTGGGCAACGTTCTAGTTCATATTTGATGCAATATTTAGTAGTCATTACACGCGATTTTCCAGGATCCCATTGTAATTCGAATGCTTTTTCAATTTCAGTTACTCCGTGACGTTCGTAAAATTTTCGAGCCGTTTTATTAGAAACGTTGTACATAAAATCCAGTTTAGTTTCTGGATAAGGATGTGATGTTTTTACCATTTGATGCTCCTTTCGAACATAATTATTTAAACGAATTTCCGATAACTGTTCGAAAACGGTTCTTCGCATTTCGTTAATTTTTGATATTGGTAAAAACCAATTTTGAGAAAATTCAATTGTTATTTCATCCGCATTATAGGGTGTAAACCCAGTTTTTGCTAAATTAACTTTAAAATTTTCTGCTATAGATTCATTATTTTTAGTAAGCTCTTTTTGGTGAACCAAATTTACGATACTTACATTTCCATCTTCGTCAGTTGCGATTAATTCAAAACCCGTTTCGTTTTCTTTTAATTCTAAAGTGGTACTGATTTTTCGAACGGCACTGTCTTCACGTTCTACCAATTTAATGAAAGCAGCATCATTGTTTCTATAAATAAATGTACCTTCCTTGATTTCTTTCAATACATTTGGATAAATAATTCCGTTTTCGGCACGGTTAACGTAAATTCCTTCGGCTTCGTTGTTTTCGTTGATAAAACACAATCCGTCACCATTATTTAACAATTCACCATTTTCAATTTGGTAGGAATTCCCAACGGTTTTAATCAGTTTTCCAATGTATTGCCCTTTCGATTTTGGACTTTCCCAAGAACCTATTGATTGATGTCTTTCGTTTACAAAATAATCGGTATAACCACGATTAAAGGTTCTGTCTAAAGAAGAATCAAATAAATACGTGCATTTTCCAGAAGAAGCTTTAGTGTATTTTTCAGGATTTTCAGCTAAGAAAGCATCTAATTTCTGACGTAAATAGGAAACGTTATTTTTTACATAAACGATATCCTTCAAACGACCTTCTATTTTAAACGAACTAATTCCAGCTTCGACTAAATTTGGAATTTGATCCGAAACATCAAAATCTTTAATCGAAAGTAAATGACTATTTTTGATTAAAGTGTCACCATTTCCGTCAATTAAATTATAAGGTAAACGGCAATTTTGTGCACAAGAACCTCTGTTTGCCGAACGTTCTCCATTGGCAACACTCATATAACAATTTCCGCTAAACGATACACATAAGGCACCCGTTACGAAAAACTCTAATTCAACATCAGTAGCTTCGCTGATTTCTTTGATTTGATGCAAGTTTAATTCACGAGCTAAAACGACACGTTTGATTCCGGCATCAGCCAAAAATTTAATTTTATCGGCATCACGATTATTGGCTTGTGTACTTGCATGAAGGACAATTGGAGGCAATTCCATTTCCATGATTGCCATATCTTGAATGATTAATGCATCTACGCCTATCTCATATAATTTCCAAATCAACTGACGGCAAGGTTCTAATTCATTATCGTATAAAATCGTATTGATAACCACAAAAACCTGAGCATTAAATAAGTGTGCATATTTAACTAATTCAGCAATATCTTCAACAGAATTGGTAGCATTTGAACGAGCACCATATAAAGGAGCGCCAATATAAACGGCATCGGCACCACTATTTATAGCTGCTATTCCTTGTATTAAATTTTTTGCAGGCGCTAAAATTTCGATCTTCTTCTTCATTAGTAAAGCTTTAATTATTTGGAATTTGCCCAAAAAAAGTATGCAAAGTTCTTATAAAAAATTCGAGATTTCTAATTCGAGTTCGCTTTTTTTGAATTTTGAACATAAAAAAACACGAATTACACTATTGTATAATTCGTGTTGAATATATTTTTTGATTTAAGAAACCGCTTCTTTAATTCTTTTCATCGCTTCTGTTAATAAAGCTTCGCTAGTTGCATAAGAGAAACGAATACAATTTGGATTTCCAAAAGCATCACCAGTTACGGTTGCAACATTTGCTTCTGCTAACAAGAACATAGAAAAATCAGTTGCGTTTTTAATTTCGGTGCCTTTTACAATTTTTCCAAAATAGTAAGAAACATCTGGGAAAACATAAAAAGCTCCTTCTGGAACATTCAATTTGAATCCTGGAATTTGTTTTACTAATCCAACTACTAAATCTCTACGGTTTTTGAATGCCATTACCATTTCGTTCAATACACTTGGATCTGCTTCAACAGCAGTAATTGTAGCTCTTTGCGCAATAGAATTAGCTCCTGAAGTTACTTGACCTTGAATTTTGGTACACGCTTTTGCAATGAATTCCGGACCACCGATGTAACCAATTCTCCAACCTGTCATAGCGAATGCTTTCGCCACTCCGTTAACTGTAATTGTTCTTTCTAACATACCTGGAATAGAGCCAATACTACAGAAAGTTCCAGAAAAGTTGATGTGTTCATAAATTTCGTCTGAAACTATATATACGTGTGGATGTTTTTCTAAAACTTTAGATAACGCTGTCAATTCTTCACGATTATAAACCGAACCACTTGGATTACAAGGTGAACTGAACCACATCATTTTTGTTTTTGGTGTGATTGCTGCCTCTAATTGTTCGGGTGTGATTTTAAAATCACTTTCTACAGATGTAGGTACTTCAACTGGAACACCACCTGAAAGTTTGATGATTTCGAAATAAGAAACCCAATAAGGTGCAGGAAGAATGACTTCATCACCATCATTTAACATGACTTGAGCGATGTTGTATAATGATTGTTTAGCTCCGGTAGAAACTACAATTTGTGATGGTTTATAGTCTAAATTATTATCTCTTTTAAATTTTTTGCAAATAGCTTCTTTTAATTCTAAGTAACCTTCCACAGGTGTGTAGGTGCTGTAGTTTTCGTCGATCGCTTTTTTTGCAGCTTCTTTAATGAATTCAGGAGTATTGAAATCTGGTTCTCCTAAACTAAGACTGATAATGTCTTTTCCTTGTGCTTTTAATTCTCTTGCTAAAGCCGCCATTGCTAATGTTTGTGAAACGGCTAAGTTGTTAATTCTGTCCGATAACGGGTTCATAGTTGTGTGTTTGTTTAATCAAAAAAATGAAATGACTTGAATCAAGTACTTAAATCAAAAATCTTAATTCCTAAATCGTTAATCTTATGCTAATTGTGGTTTTCTTCCTAGTTCTCTCAAATGTTTGAAGTGAGAAGCAATAGCGGCACGAGTGGTTTTAAACTCGTGATACGGTAAGTTACATTCTGCAGCTGTTTGTTTTACAATTTCAGCAATTTTGTTGTAGTGAACGTGACTAATATTAGGAAAAATATGGTGCTCAATTTGGTGATTCAAACCACCAGTATAATAATTTACAATCCAGTTTTTAGGTGCAAAGTTAGCAGTAGTAAATAATTGATGAATTGCCCATGTATTTTCGATTTCTCCGCTTTCATCTGGTAACGGATTAATGGTGTCTTCCACCACATGAGCTAATTGGAAAACGACACTCAAAATCACGCCAGCCGTGTAGTGCATTACAACGAAACCTAATAAAACTTTCCACCAAGTAATTCCTAAAACCATTGGTAAAACCAACCAAATTGAAAAGTAAATTACTTTTGTAATTACTAATGTTGTCCAAAGTATTGTTGGTTTTTTGAATTCGCCATACGACAAATTTCGTTTTAAATAGCGTTTCATTTGAAGGAAATCAGTTGTGATAGCCCAGTTAAACGTTAGTAATCCATACAAGAAAACCGAATAATAATGTTGGAATCTATGATGACTGTACCATTTAGCTGTTTTTGAAAAACGCAAAATCCTTCCTGCTTCTAAATCTTCATCATGACCAATAATGTTTGTGTAAGTATGATGCAAAACATTGTGCTGTACTTGCCAGTTGTAAACATTTCCAGCTAAAATGTAAATACTTCCGCCCATTAATTTGTTTACCCAAGATTTGGTTGAATAGGCGCCGTGATTACCATCGTGCATAACATTCATTCCTACGCCGGCCATACCAATTCCGATTACTACATTAAGCAATAAATAAGTCCAAAACGGCATATCCATTGCTAATAAAAAGAAATAGGGAGTTAAGAAAAGACCAAACATTACAATGGTTTTAACGTGAAGTTTCCAATTTCCAGTTTTATCTAATTTATTTTCTTTAAAATAATCATTTACTCTTTTATTAAGGGTTCTAAAGAATTTTAGATTGTCATCTTTCGAAAAAACAGGTGTTGCTGTATTCATATATAAAAATTCAAATTTTGTCAAAGATAATTATTATAATTTTTTCATTTAAGATATTCCACACTTTTTATTAACCAAAAAACGTATTTTTGTGGAAAATTTAACGAATGGAAGCCATTTTAAGTCAATTTCCTAATTTAACTGAAATTCAAATACTTCAGTTTCAAAAATTGCAAGCATTATATGAAGATTGGAATGCCAAGATTAATGTCATTTCAAGAAAAGATATTGACGAATTATATACGCGTCACGTTTTACATTCATTAGGAATTGCAAAAATTATCGAATTTCGTCCAGGATCTAGAATCATGGATGTGGGGACTGGTGGCGGCTTTCCAGGAATTCCGTTAGCAATTTTGCATCCTGAAGTCGATTTTTATCTAATTGATGTTATTGCGAAAAAAATAAAAGTGGTAAATGAAGTCGCATCAGCTTTAGGTTTAAAGAACGTAAAAGCTGAACAAAAACGTGCCGAATTAGTAAAACAAGAATTTGATTTCATAGTAAGTCGTGCTGTAACCAATATGCCTGATTTTGTAAATTGGGTGGAAGACAAAGTGGCTAAAAAGCAACACCATGAATTAGCCAATGGTATTTTATACTTAAAAGGCGGCAATTTAACCGAAGAATTGGCAGCGTTTCCAAAAGCAACAGAATATAATTTATCGGATTTCTTTACCGATGAATTTTTTGAAACTAAGAAAGTGGTGCATTTGCCGTTGAAGTATAAGAAATAGTTTTATTATAAATCAGTAATTTCTATGAAAAAAATTATTTTAGTTTTATTGTTTTCTTTTCTCTATTCTTGCGAAGGTTCTGATATTTATAGAGGAAAATGGAAAGCCCTTGATAAAGAAGGGAACAAATTAGAAATTGAATTTTTTTCAAAAAAAATGACTTTGTTGGATAGTTTAGGAAAATCAATTAATTATGAATATACTCAAAATTCTATTGAATCTGATGAATCAATAAAAACTTATGGAATTACTTTAAGCGATGGAAGAATATATCAAATTTATTTTCCAAAAAAGGATTGCAGTATAGGTTTGATTTTGGACGAAAATGATAATCAAATATTTACACTAAGTAGAAATACTTATGTTGATTTTGCCGAAATTTATAAACTATATTAATTAAAAACAAAAAGAGTTAAGAAAATTAAATCTTAACCCTTTTTGCACTTCGTACTTCTAAACTCGTACTTCGAATTATCCTAAAAACGGATATTTATAATCTTCAGGTGTAACGAATGTTTCTTTGATGGTTCTAACAGAGGCCCAACGCAATAAGTTTTGTGCTGAACCCGCTTTATCGTTTGTTCCAGAGCCTCTTGCTCCTCCAAAGGGTTGCATTCCTACCACAGCGCCTGTTGGTTTATCGTTAATGTAGAAGTTTCCTGCAGCATTTTGTAACGCAACGGTTGCTTCTTCCACCGCATAACGACATTGGCTAAATACCGCACCTGTCAACGCGTATTCTGAAGTTTCGTCAACTAATTTCAATGTTTCAGACCATTTGGCATCTTCATAAATATAAATCGTAACTACGGGTCCGAATAATTCCGTTTCCATTGTTGCGTATTTTGGATTAGATGTTAAAATAACCGTTGGTTCAATGAAATAACCTTTTGATTTATCATAATTTCCGCCCATGATTACTTCGGCATCGCTGTCTTTTTTAGCTTGGTCGATGTAACGTGCTAATTTATCAAATGAAGCTTCAGAAATAACTGCCGTAATAAAATTACTCATATCTTCTGGCGACCCCATTTTCATTGATTTTAAATCAGATTCTAATTGAGTTTGAACAGCTGGCCATAAACTTTGTGGTATATAAACACGAGAAGCAGCACTACATTTTTGTCCTTGGAATTCAAAAGCACCACGAGCAATTCCTACTGCTACTTGCACTGGATTTGCAGATGGATGCGCAATGATGAAATCTTTTCCACCTGTTTCACCCACGATTCTTGGATAAGTTTTATAGGTTGCGATATTAGTTCCAATGGTTTTCCAAATGTCATTGAAAACGCCAGTTGAACCTGTAAAGTGCACTCCTGCTATATGCGGATTTGATAAAACAACATCAGAAACCATTCCAGAATCACCCATTACCATATTGATAACACCGTCTGGTAAACCTGCTTCTTTGAAAACTTGCATAATCACATTAGCCGAATAAACTTGTGTTGCTGCTGGTTTCCAAACCACTACATTGCCCATTAAAGCGGCACTTGAAGGTAAATTTCCAGCAATAGCGGTAAAGTTAAAAGGTGTAATTGCGTACACAAAACCTTCTAAAGGTCTGTATTCAACTCTATTCCACATGTCTGATGTAGAAGCGGGTTGGTCTGCATATATTTTAGTCATGAATTCTACGTTGTAACGTAAGAAATCAATTAATTCACAAGCAGCATCAATTTCGGCTTGGTGAATGGTTTTTGATTGCGCAATCATTGTCGCCGCATTGATTTTAGCACGGTATGGCCCTG